>NZ_JBIWHY010000017.1:104063-128321 GCF_044764345.1 Bacillus sp. NPDC094106
ATCTATTCTTTTTTTGGTGGAAGAGGGGATCCGGCGATGGCTAGAAGCGGTCAGAGCCTGTTTTGTCCCCATGCCAAGTGAAAACAAAAAGAGAAAACGAGAGAAGGCTTTCTTTTGTTTTCAAAGCTTCGGCTTAGAGGAAAGTAAATCATACATAGGAATAAACATCTAAGATGAGAACCTTACTGCACACAAGTAGTAGAATAAATGATAAAAAACGAGTGTTTGTAGAAGTTTCACTTTATATAGAGTCAATGTTTCGGATACACTAAATAATATGAGGGTTTAAAGGAGGTATTTTTGCTTGGAAGAAATCATTCAAGAACATATTGATAAGTTGTTATTATTTATGAAAGAAGAAGCGTATAAACCGTTAACGATACAAGAATTAGAAGCTGCGTTTGGGATTGAAGATTCCGCTGGCTTTAAAGATTTTGTAAAGGCACTTGTTATGATGGAAGAAAAGGGACTTGTTGTTCGTACACGCAGCAACCGCTACGGTCTTCCTGAAAAGATGAATTTAGTACGCGGTAAGTTAATTGGACACGCACGTGGCTTTGCTTTCGTCGTTCCAGAGGAGAAGAAAACGGGAGACGATGATCTTTTCATCCCGCCTACAGAATTAAATGGTGCACTTCATGGTGATACAGTATTAGCGCGTGTTAGCTCGCAATCAAGTGGTTCACGTCAAGAAGGTACAATTGTTCGTATTTTAGAGCGTGGAACGAAAGAACTAGTTGGTACATATACAGAATCGAAGAACTTTGGGTTTGTTATACCTGATAATAAGCGCTGGACAAGTGATATTTTCATCTTGAAAAGCGCATCAATGGGTGCTGTAGAAGGTCATAAAGTAGTTGTGAAAATTACGAGCTATCCAGAGAACCGTTTAAGTGCGGAAGGTGAAGTTATTCAAATTCTAGGTCATAAAAATGATCCAGGGGTAGATATTTTATCTGTCATTCATAAACATCATTTACCACTTGCATTCCCAGAAGATGTAATGGAACATGCAAACAGTGTACCAGAAACGATTTCAGAAGAAGATTTAAAAGATCGTCGCGACCTTCGTGATCAAATGATCGTTACAATTGATGGCGCAGATGCGAAAGATTTAGATGATGCGGTAACAGTAACAAAGCTTGAGAACGGTAATTATAAACTTGGTGTTCATATCGCGGATGTGAGTCATTATGTCCATGAAGGATCTCCAATTGATGTGGAAGCAGCGGAGAGAGCGACGAGTGTATACCTTGTGGATCGTGTTATTCCGATGATTCCGCACCGTTTATCAAATGGAATTTGTTCATTGAATCCAAAAGTAGATCGCCTTACATTATCTTGTGAAATGGAAATCAATAATCTAGGTGATGTTGTAAAGCATGAGATTTTCCAAAGTGTAATTAAAACGACAGAGCGTATGACGTATGCTGATGTTAGAAGCATTTTGGAAGATGAAGACGAAGCGCTAATTGAACGTTATGAGCCGCTAGTGCCAATGTTTAAAGAGATGGGGCAGTTAGCACAAATTTTACGTGAAAAACGTATGCGCCGTGGTGCAATTGACTTTGACTTTAAAGAAGCTAAAGTGCTAGTAGATGAAGAAGGAAAACCGACTGATGTTGTAATGCGTGATCGTTCTGTATCAGAGAAGTTAATTGAAGAGTTTATGCTTGTTGCGAATGAAACAGTAGCAGAGCATTTCCACTGGATGAACGTACCGTTTATGTATCGTGTCCATGAAGATCCGAAAGAAGATAAATTAGAGCGTTTCTTCGAGTTTGTCACAAACTTCGGCTATGCGGTAAAAGGACGTGCGAATGACATACATCCTCGTGCACTGCAACAAATTCTTGAAATGGTTCAAGGACAGCCAGAAGAAGTCGTGATTTCGACAGTTATGCTTCGTTCGATGAAACAAGCTCGTTACGATGCAGACAGCCTAGGTCATTTCGGTTTATCAACAGAGTTCTACACGCATTTCACATCGCCAATTCGTCGTTACCCAGATACGATCGTTCATAGATTGATTCGTGAATATATCATTAACGGTAAAGTCGATAGCGAAACGCAAGCGAAGTGGCGTGAAAACTTACCTGAGATTGCAGAGCACTCTTCTAATATGGAACGCCGTGCTGTTGAGGCAGAGCGTGAAACAGACGAACTGAAAAAAGCAGAATATATGCTTGATAAGATCGGTGAAGAGTATGACGGTATGATTAGCTCTGTCACAAACTTCGGTTTATTCGTAGAGCTTCCAAATACAATTGAAGGTCTTGTACACGTTAGCTACTTAACGGATGATTACTACCGTTATGACGAGCAGCATTTCGCAATGATCGGAGAACGTACAGGCAACGTATTCCGCATCGGTGACGAAATTACAATTCGCGTTATTAATGTAAACAAAGAGGAACGTGCGATTGATTTTGAAATCGTCGGTATGAAAGGTACGCCAAGACGCAAATTCAAAGATCGTCCAGTTGTTATTGAGCAGCCACGAGGCGGCAGAAAGAAACGCAGTGATCGTGGTGGTGAAGAACGCGGTAACGGCCGCAAACATGAACGCGGTGGCCGCGGAAAAGGAGTATCCGGCCGTCCAGGGAAAAAGGATGGTAACGGTAAAAAGAAAAAGCCATTCTTTGAAAATGTCCCAGGATTTAAGAAGAAAAAGAAAAAGCGTAAGTAAGAATAAAGTGGCTTCGTTTATATACTGAGCGAAGCCACTTTCGCTTTTTATTTGATCCAGCTCCAGTGGCTAGAATCTACGGTCGCTTCGCCCCCTCGGACGAAGCAAAAAGCGCTTCTCTGTCGGGAGCTCCACCGCCCTAAGATTCTAAACGAGCCACTTCCGCTTTTCTTTAACTTTTGTTACAATAGTAAAAATAGAGGAGGGACAGATAATGCCAAAAGGTAACGGTAAGGTTATTGCACAAAATAAAAAAGCATTTCATGATTATTTCATCGAAGAAACATACGAAGCAGGGCTTGTCCTTCAAGGAACGGAAATTAAATCGATTCGCGCTGGGCGCGTGAACTTGAAAGATGCGTTTGCACGTATACATAACGGTGAAGTATGGGTTCATAATATGCATATTAGTACGTACGAACAAGGGAATCGTTTTAACCATGATCCACTTCGTACGAGAAAATTACTTCTTCATAAAAAAGAAATTGAGAAGTTAGCGGGCTCTGCAAAAGAAACTGGTTACGCATTAGTTCCACTTAGAATTTATTTAAAAAATGGATTTGCAAAAATGGCACTTGGTTTAGCAAAAGGTAAGAAGCAATATGATAAGCGTCACGATTTAAAAGAGAAAGAAGCTAAACGTGAAATTGCACGCGCGTTCCGTGATCGTCAAAAGATGTAATACAGATATTTACATTTGTAAAACGGCGCGCGTATGATATAATAACTTATGTAAGGTTGTTGCACATTGAAAAACAGCTCTTAGTAGCTATCACGATATTTCTTCGTATGCTCCATTTCTATCATGGGGACGTTACGGATTCGACAGGGATAGTTCGAGCTTAGGTTGCGAGTCGAGGGGATCGGCCTCGTTAAAACGTCAAAGCCTATAATTGGCAAACAACAAAACAACTTCGCTTTAGCTGCTTAATACAGCTTAGCGGTTCCTCCCTCCATCGTCCATGTGGTAGGGTAAGGGACTCAAATTAAGTGGACTACGCCGGAGTTCGCCGTCTGAGGGCGAAGGAAGAGAACAATCAGACTAGCAACTTGGAAGCCTGTCGATAGGCCGAAGAGTTCGCGAAATGCTAATATATCGACTACACTCGTAGAAGCTTAAGTGCCGATATTTTTGGACGTGGGTTCGACTCCCACCGTCTCCACCAATACATATTTGGTGGTTTTTTTATTTTGTGTAAAAAGAAGCATAAGATGGCCGTTTTGGCCAACTTATGCTTCTTTTAGTTTACGGCCAACTTATGCTTCCTATAAGGGCTATTCAATGGCATCTACAATTGCTTATCTTCCTTTTTAGACGTCAATGCCAATATTGAACAGAATAGGTGAAATAGAACCAACTGAAAAAGACATTTTGTTAGCTATTTGGGTGGAATTTCCATCTATTAACATGATGATAAATAATTATTATTCGTAAAAAAACAACACCAGCTTCAACCCACTAATTATTGAAGCTGGTATACTATAAGTATTTATTGATTAAAATTAACAAATGATACAGGAGAATATAATATGAGCGAATTAAATCGTAATTTACAAACAACAATTAATGTACAAAAACAAGCTAACCTCATTTGGAACGTGGCTGATATTTTAAGAGGATTATATAAACCACATGAATATGGAAAAGTCATTCTTCCTATGACAGTTATTAAACGTCTACATGACACATTAATGCCTACACGAGAAGCGGTGCTTAAAGCTTCAGAACAATGTAAAGATATGAACGACACAATGCGTAATCGAATGTTAGAAAAAGCAGCAGGGTATTCTTTTTATAATACGAGCTTATACACATTTGAAACGCTACTTGCAGATCCAGCTAACATCGAAACAAATTTTAGAGCGTATCTAAATGGTTTTTCAGATAATATGCAAGATATTTTAGCTAACTTTAAATTTGATATTGAGATTACGAATATGGCGGAAAATGATGCGCTTTTCTATGTGATACAAGAATTTAACAAAAAAGAATCCTATTTAGGACCAGATAAAGTAACAAGTACAGATATGGGATATGTGTTCGAAGAGTTAGTACGAAAATTCTCAGAAAGCTACAACGAAGAAGCAGGAGCACACTTTACGAGCCGTGATGTCATTTATTTAATGACAGATTTATTATTAGCAGAAGATCGTGAAACATTGACGGGACAAAATGTAGTTAAAACGGTATACGACCAAACAATGGGTACTTCGCAAATGTTATCAGCGATGATTGAGCGAATTCACGATTTCAACAAAAGTGCTGAAGTTGCAACATTTGGACAAGAACTTAACCCAGAAACGTATGCAATCGCAAAAGCTGATACGATGATTCGTGGCGGTAATCCCGATAACATGGCGTTAGGGAGCACGTTATCAAATGATCAGTTTGAAGGCTATACATTTGATTATTGTATTTCTAATCCGCCTTTCGGTATTGATTGGAAGAAAGACAAAAAGAGTGTCGAAGAAGAACATCAAAAAGGTGAAAACGGGCGTTTTGGTGTTGGTTTGCCAATAATCAAAGATGGTCAATTATTATTCCAATTAAACGGTCTTTCTAAATTAAAAGAAACAGGGCGTATGGCAATTGTTCATAACGGTTCAGCATTATTTTCAGGTAAGGCAGGTAGTGGCGAAAGTACTATTCGCCAATATGTTATTGAAAATGACTGGCTAGAAGCGATTGTACAGCTGCCGACTGACTTATTTTATAACACAGGGATTTCAACGTATGTATGGATCTTAACAAAAAATAAATCAGCAGCGCGACAAGGAAAAGTACAGCTCATTGATGCATCTAAAATGTTTGGAAAACGCCGTAAAAACATCGGTAATAAACGTGTAGATATTAACGAAGAATGCCGCAATATGATTGTTCAAGCGTATGGTGAGTTTACGAATAAAGAATATTATGTAGACGATAAAGTCGTGGAATCAAAAGTATTTGACAACCTTGATTTTGGTTATGTCAAAGTAACTGTAGAAAGCCCACAGCGTGATGAAGAAGGCAATATTATTTTGAAAAAAGATAAGCCAGTTGTAGATACAAGTTTACGTGATACTGAAGATATTCCATTAAAAGAAGATGTACAAACGTATTTTGAACGTGAAGTATTAACATTCAACCCAGATGCTTGGATGGACCGTAAAAAAGATAAAATCGGCTATGAAATTCCTTTCACACGATTATTCTACAAATATACAGCACCAGAGCCTTCAGAGTTAATCGCAGAGCGCATTAAAAAGCTAGAAGAATCAATCCTAGCCAACTTCGAAGTACTATCAGGTAAGGATGTGAGCAACGTTGACTAGAAAAATGAAGGATTCAAAAATAGAATGGATAGGTGCTATTCCGAATTATTGGAAAGTTGTACCGAGTAATTTATTCTTTTATAACTCTTCAAAAAAGGTAGAAGGAAATGTAGAACAGTTAACTGCATCTCAAAAATATGGAGTAATTTCACAAAGTAGGTTTATGAAATTAGAATCCCAAATGCCTGTTCAAAAGCGAGATCTAAGTGATTTGAAACAAGTTGATAAGGGAGATTTTGTTATCAGTTTACGTAGCTTTCAAGGTGGATTAGAAATAGCACAAGAATCAGGTGGGATTACTCCTGCATATACCGTTCTAAAAGAGAAAACTAAACAGACTTATGCTGGATATTACAAGTACTTTTTTAAATCAGAAATGTATATTCAGGCTTTACGTGGAACAGTATTAGATACTATCCGTGATGGTAAGGCAATAAGATTTAGTAATTTTTCGATGGTTCCAATTGTTTTGCCTCCTTTAAATGAACAAAAAAAGATTGTAGAAGTACTAGATGAAAAAACTAAAACAATAAATAATATTATTAGCGATACTCAACAATCTATCGAAGAACTAAAGAAATATAAGCAATCCTTAATTACGGAAGCTGTAACAAAAGGGTTAAATAGAAATGTTGGAATAAAAGATAGTGAAATCGAGTGGATAGGGGAGATGCCTAAAGAGTGGAATTTAGTAAAAGTCAATCGTTTATTTGCAATTAAAAAAAATATTGCGAATCAAAATGGATATGATGTTCTATCTGTTACTCAAAGTGGCTTAAAAGTCAAAGACATTACTCGAAACGAAGGTCAAATGGCGGCAGATTATAGTAAGTACCAAATTGTTAAACCTAAAGATTTTGTAATGAATCATATGGACTTGTTAACTGGCTGGATTGATATTGCAGCTCAAGAAGGCGTGACTAGTCCCGATTATAGAGTTTTTTATACTAAAGATATTGAATTAGTTTCAATTGAGTTTTATCTATACGTATTCCAAATTTGTTATACAAATAGAATTTTTTATGGATTAGGACAAGGGGTTTCAAATTTAGGTAGATGGAGACTGCAAACAGATAAGTTTTTAAATTTTTACTTACCATTACCTCCTATTAATGAACAACAAGAAATAGTTAAATTTTTAAATGGTAAGTTAGTTGAAATAAATTCTATGATTGAACAAAAGAAAGATTTATTAGAGGAATTAGAGCAATACAAAAAATCATTAATTTATGAGTGTGTAACAGGAAAAAAAGAAATGTAAGGGGGATGGGGATTTGGTTGAAATTAAGGAAATTCGTTTTGAACAAGACATTGAGACAGCTTTAACAACGAATGGTGGGTGGCAAAGTGAGAGATTACAAGACACTCACTTTGATACAACCATTGGACTAGATTTGGATAAGCTTATTGGGTTCATTCAAGTGACGCAGCCGAAGCAGTGGGAACGTTATGAGAAAGTTTATAAGGAAGATGTTCGCCGTAAGTTTTTAAAGCGTTTTAATGAAGAAGTAAGTATGCATGGAATGTTGCACGTTTTACGCAATGGTATTAGAGATCGTGGAGTATCATTAAAGGTTGCGTATTTCAAACCAGTTTCTAATTTGAATTATGAAACATTAAAAAATTATAATGCAAACCAGTTTACCTGTATACGTCAGTTTGCGTATAGCCCGAATAACAATAGAATGATTGATATGGTATTGCTAGTAAATGGTATCCCACTAATCGCATTAGAATTAAAAAATCAATATACAGGACAGTCAGTAGAAAACGCGAAAGTGCAATTTCAACAAGACCGTGACCCAAAAGAATTAGTATTTCAATTCAATACACGTTTTTTAGTATATTTTGCAGTGGATCACTATGAAGTCTTTATGACAACGAAGTTGGCAGGCAACAAAACATTCTTCTTACCGTTTAATCAAGGTTCGAACGGTCCAGGACGGGTTGGGGGTAAGGGGAATCCAGAAAATAATGACGGTTACCCAACAGCGTACCTTTGGGAACAAGTGTTGCAGCGAGATAATGTAATGGATATTATTCAACGTTTTATGAACTTGGAAATCAAGAAAGAAAAACAAGGCGACCGCGAAATGACGAAAAAGAAACTGATTTTCCCGCGTTATCATCAACTTGATGTTGTACGTAAATTGCTTGAAGATGTCAAAGAGAACGGCAGCGGTGAAAATTATTTAATTCAACATAGTGCGGGTTCAGGTAAATCGAATAGTATTGCGTGGCTAGCGTATCATTTAGCTTCAGCCCATGACGAAAATAACAACCCAATTTTTGCGTCTGTTATCATTGTAACGGACCGTACGGTATTAGATCGTCAACTGCAAAACACGATTATGAGTTTTGACCATACAACAGGACAAGTTGAAACAATTGATGATAGAAAAACATCACAAGATTTAAAGCAAGCGATTAATGATGGTAAGAAAATCATTATTACGACGTTACAAAAATTCCCGGTCATTTATCAAGAAGTAGAAACGGAAAAAGGTAAAAATTATGCGGTTATTGTAGATGAAGCACATTCGTCGCAAACTGGTAATAGCGCTCAAAAATTGAAAGCGGCTTTAGCTGACAAAGAGGCAACATTGCAAGAGTACCAAGAAATTGAAGAGGATATCGAAAATACGACGTTAGATGACCAAGACGAATTAGTGAAAACCTTGCTAGCGCAAGGGCGTCATAGCAATCTAAGCTTTTTTGCGTTCACAGCGACACCGAAAGAAAAAACGATTGAAATGTTCGGTACAAAACAAACAGATGGCAGTTTTGCCCCTTTCCATGTGTATAGTATGCGCCAAGCAATAGAAGAAGGGTTTATTTTAGACGTTTTGAAAAATTATATGACGTATAAAACATCGTATCGTATTGCGAAAGAAATTGATGATAACCCTGAGTTGCCAAAGACAGAAGCGGTGCGAGCGATTGCACGTTATCAATCGTTTCACCCTTGGGTATTACGTCAAAAGACTGAGGTAATGGTCGAGCAATTCCGTGAAGTAACAAAAAAAGCGATTGGCGGTAAAGGAAAAGCAATGGTCGTTACACCTTCTCGCTTACACGCTGTGCGTTATATGCAGGAGTTTAAAACATACATTGAGGAAAAAGGCTATATAGATTTAGATGTACTAGTGGCTTTCTCAGGTACAGTAAACGATGATGGTATAGAGTATACGGAGCCAAGTATGAATGTAACGAAAGATGGCGAACGTATTAAGGAGAATCAATTAAAGGAAGCGTTTCATACAGATGACTTTAATATTTTAATTGTAGCTGAAAAATATCAAACAGGTTTTGATGAGCCATTACTACATACGATGTTCGTTGACAAAAAATTAAGTGGTGTTAAGGCGGTACAAACATTGTCACGTTTAAACCGTACAACACAAGGGAAAAAAGATACTTTTATTTTAGACTTCGTGAACACAGAAGACGAAATCTTAGAAGCCTTCCAACCGTTTTATGAAGTAACAACATTAGATAGCGAAATCAATATTAACTTAATTTACGATACGCAAAGCAAACTACGTAAATACAATATTTATAATCAAGATGATATTGACGCTGTTATTAAATTAGTGAAACAAGCACAAAAGAAACAAGATGAGCGATTATTAGGGCGTATTTCTAGTCTGTTTAAGCCTGTTATACAACGTTATGATGATTTGCCAAGGGATACACAGTATGAATTTCGTGTAACATTACGTAACTTTGGCAAATGGTACAATTATGCTTCGCAATTAGATCGCACATTTGACATGGAGCTGTTAGAGGAAAATATCTTTACAAATTACTTGTTAAAGTTTATTCCGAAAGAGCAACGAGAAAAGGTCGATATCGCTGATAAAGTAAAGTTAGAATATTACAAGTTACAGAAAGATTTTGAAGGCGAAATTATGTTAATTGCCGAGGATGGAGATAGTGGCGTCTTAAGCAATCCTAAAGAAATCAACGCAAGTATTAAGCCGCCTGAAGAACGTGATTCATTAGAAGAAATTATCCATCGTATTAATGAACGTTTTCCTGATGACTTCACAGAAGGTGACAAAGTATTAGTTGAAACACTGTATAAATCATTTAAACAAAAGCCGGATTTAAAGTTAGTCAATATGGCAAAGAATAATAGTTCTGAGATGTTTGAGAAGAACTTATTTAAAGATATTTTCCAAGACACTGTACTTGAAAAATATGCAGAAAACCAAACAGCATTTAGTAAACTTGTTGGCTCAGATGAAAATTATTACAACACAGTGTACTCTTTACTAGCCAAAGATTTATACAAGTGGTTTAGAGCACAGGCCTGATATTCTCTAATACTATGAAATGAAAAAGCAGTACATTCTTACATGATATTTATATCAATGCAAATAGTACTGTTTTCTATTTTAACATTTGGGTTAAAGAATATTATCCTATAAGTTTAATTATAGAATCTCAAAGAAGTCAATTAACATGTTGAAAATTTAAATATACATCATAAACCGATTACAGATAATTTGTGCCTTTTTAAGGAGAAGGAGTTAAGATAATGAGTAATGTTTCATTTTCAATAAATATACCCACGGATTCCGATGGCTATTTTAACTTATGTTGTCCTTATTGTAGAAATAAATTTAAGATTTTAGCATCGGAATTTAAAGAAACAGCTATAGTGAATATTTATTGTCCAATTTGTGGATTGGTGGATGAGTTTAATTCTTTTTATACAGACGAAGTTATCGCTAAAGCACATTCTATAGCACAAAATTATGTTGAAGATATGATATATCAAATGTTTAAAGGATTGGAAAGAAAAAATAGAGGAAATAAATTCGTGAAAATCAAAGCAGGTAAAAAGCCGAGTACCTATGAACCTGAACTCTATGAAACTGATAACCATTTGGTAATTGTTAAGAAAAAATGCTGTGATTCACATTTTAAAGTAGCTGAACTAGATAAGTGGCTTATACCTTATTGTATTTACTGTGGGGGGAAATAGAATATGGATTTAAAACAAATTAATAAATTAAGTAGGGATTTTAGAACAAATTCGTCTAGATTACTTTCAACGAAATATGGGTCTGAACAACAAGATTTATCAAGATTTTTATTATTTATTGAAAACAGCCCATTGATAATGGAATATATAAATGAATGTACACAAGAAACTATAAATTTTGAAGCTATATTAGGTAATAAAGGCTGGAATGATAAATTAGAGTTGCCATTAGATTCTAAAGAGGAAGTATCGTATATTTATCAGTTGTTAAAATATATTGAAACTAATAAGGCATATACTAACGTTAGCATGGGATATGGCACTGGAAATAAGTATCAAAACCATATTGATGCTTTTAATCATGAGGTGACAGTTCATTTAGTTAGCCATATTAGAGAATATCTTGAAGATATAATTTTTGGTATTGCGCCTGTTGCATTAGAAATTGTTGAAGAAGAAGAACAACCGAAGATATTTATTTCATATTGTTGGGATGATACGGTATTTGCTGATTTAATTGACAATGACTTTAAAGATATGGGGTATACTTTAACTAGAGATATTCGAGGGCTTAAATTTAAAGATAGTATTAAAAGCTTTATGCACTCGATTGGTAAACATGATTTTGTAATTAGCATTATTAGCGACAACTATTTAAAATCAGTAAACTGTATGTATGAAATATCTGAGGTAATGCGTTTACGTGAATATAAGGAAAAAATGTTGTTAGTAATTCTAAAAGATTCAGATGTTGCCTTTTTACCTTCGGAATCTGCTGTGCCGTCTCAAATTGCAGCAAATGTTTATTCTCTAGAAGAACAAATAAAATATATTACTTATTGGGAAAATAAAGAAACAGAGTATTTAGAAATGATTAGTAAAATAACACAAGAAACAAGTAAAATCCAACCTTTACAAGAATTAAAAAGAATAAAGAATATTTCAAGTAACATAAGTGAATTTTTATCTGATATAAGTGACTGGAATAATACTAATTTAAGTGAATTAAAAAAATCTGATTATGCAGCTTTTATAGAAGAAATTAATTCAAGTATTAAATGAACATTTGCCTTAAGCAGTACTTGACGCTATGTACATTAGTAAACAATTCGATATTTTAATCAATCTTTTTTATACAAACGAACTCCACACCAAAGCCTAACCTATGCATTTTGATCAATCTTTTTTCAAAATGCGTGGGTTTCTTCTATTATAAAATCAACACTCGTAGCACGTTTTTGATCAAACTTTGTTTAAAAGCTGCAATAAAATCAGTTGTAAGGTTTAAGTCAGTTTTAATTGAATGAATTACAAGGATTTTTTTATTTTTTGTTCGATACATCTAATCATATCACTGCACTAGTTTATATAAAGAGATAAGTGTCCATATTTATAATAGGATATTAAAAAAAGTGCGGTGTTAAAAGTGAGAAGTATCTATTCGCAAAGGAGTCAGTTGTATAGTTTGAAACCCATTGGTAGAGAGGAGTCTTATATTGAATCTTTAACAAGTTACTTGATTAGATTATCAGAAGCACATCAAGTTTATCCCTCATCATTAATCTCTTACGTTATTGCTCCAATATTGAATAAAGAATTTGGTATGTCAACACGAAACTAGACAATTTTTTTAAGGTGTTCCTGCCTGTACTGAACAGGGCTCAAATAGCCTAGCGTTCCATGGATTCTAACATTATTAAACCAGTTTACGTAGTCGTTCAATTCTAAGGTCAATTCTTCTAAATTTGCGAAATGACGACCGCGAACGAACTCTGTTTTAAAGATTTTGTAGGTTGCTTCTGCTACGGCATTATCGTATGGACAACCTTTTGTACTTAGTGAACGCTTGATTTTGAAGGTCTCTAACGTGTCATGAATCAGCTTGTTTTTAAACTCATTTCCTCGATCTGTATGAAATAAGGTAATCCGAGTCAGGTTTGTTTTCACCGCTGTGAAAGCTTGTGAAACAAGCTCGGCATCTTTCTTTTGACCCACGCTATGTCCTATGATTTCTCGATTAAAGAGATCAACTAATAAACATACGTAATTCCACTTTTTGTTCACACGGACGTATGTTAAATCACTTACGACTACAGCCAACTCTTCTTTCTGATTGAACTGACGATCGAGCACGTTTGAAATTTTTTCTTCGTTACAGTTAGCTTTCTTCAGCTTAAATTGTGCAATCGTATAGTTAGATACTAAACCTTGATTCTTCATAGTCCGTCCAATACGACGGCGCGAAACCACATAACCTAACTTTTTTAGTTCTACTTTTATCTTTCGTGTTCCATAGTTCTGACGGCTCTCTCGGAAGATTTCTTTCACTAGTGGCGATAATTCTTCTCCTGTATTTTGTGCTTGTTTTACCTCATAATAATAGGTTGCTCTTGATAATTGTAGGACATTGCACATTGCTGATATCGAGTATTTATGTAGGTTATTCTTCACTACTTTTACTTTCGTCCTAGTATCAGCGCCGCTTGCTTTAAAATATCATTTTCCATAAGAAGCTGTTTGTTTTGTTTTCTCAACGCTTCCAATTCTAGTTGTTCAGCCGTCTTATTATCTTTCTCTTTAAATGAGCCAGACGTATGATTTTGATTAATCCACCGATCCAATGATGATGGTGTTAGTTCGTATTCCTTAATGATGTCTTTCCTTGGTTTACCATTTTGATACAGTTGAACCATTTGGTGTTTAAATTCCGCTGTAAAAGTTCTTCTTTCTCTTTTATTTTTCGTCATAGTAGATTCCCCTCAAATATATTAGTTGTAGTCTACTTGACCTTAATTTTTTTGTCTAGTTCAGTGTAGCCTATCCAATTTCTTATCTATAGTACAGCTAGAGGCGGAAATAGATTTTATGATGGTGCAAAGACAATGAATGGTTTTGGAAGCAATGCGCTAGATATGGTAGGTGCTTTAGAGAAACTAACGAAGGTACAGCAATTAGGTATATTGACGTTTGCATCTATAAAAGAAGTAATACCATTACGTTATTTATTAAAAAATCATCTCGCATGGTGTCCAGTATGCTATGAAGAACAACTTAATACTGGGAATGCCATTTATAATCTTCTGTTGTGGAGCCTTGAAATGGTTAATACATGTTCAAAGCATAGGTGTAAGCTAGAAACTGAGTGTTTTTTATGCCATAAAAAGATTCCGATTTTACACAGGAAAAGCCAAAATGGATACTGCCCTTATTGCAATACTTGGCTTGGTACAGAAGTGAATTTTAATAGGTTTTCAGACGGAAATGATTTTGATTATAAAATAACTTTAATGGCAGAACAAATTATAAAGAATAAAGAACAAATCGAAATTTCAGCGAGTAAGCAACACATCATTAGAAATCTAACTCACCTTGTTGATATTTATACAGAGGGAAATATGCAAGAGTTTGCAAGGAAATTAAATTTAGCAAAGACAACCCTATGGGATTGGTGTAATGGAAAAGTTTTACCTCCACTATCTAGGGTGTTAGAAATATGTTACTTATTTAATATTTCACCAGTTAGTTTTTATATCGAAGATATAAGTTTAAATAAAGAGCAAATAGCTTTCAATGCAGGGGCTTATTCGAAAGATACTAAAAAAAGAGAAATAAAATTTGATTATGATACAGCTTTATCTATACTCCAAAAATATGCTCACCACTCAGACTCCACCGTATCAATGAATGAGCTAGCGAAACAGCTAGGATACTCCAAAAGAACGCTTTACAAGCACTTCCCGAATTTGTGTAAAGTCATTTCAGCAAAGAATGCAGACGGTATTAACGAAAAGGCAAATCAAGTTTACGTTAGGAATCGTCTGGTAATTGATCAACAGGTGGAAATTCTTATACAACAAGGTGTATACCCAAGTAGACGAAGAATTGAAGAAATGGCAAATAAGCCAGGGTTACTAAAGGACAAGAAGCTAAGGGATTATTTTAAGGAATTAATAGGAGATAACATTTAATTAGGTTAGGAGGTAACTTATGTTAAGTGAGCAGGAATTTCAAAGTTGGTGTACACTGATGGATTTCACGAAAGAAACGATTGAAACTGTCCAAAATATTAGAACATCGCCTCCATCTCGAAGCGTGAGAAGTTCAAAATATAATGTAGCTGGAAGATATCCTAGTAAAAAAATGGGGATGTCGATTCAATTTGAAAGTCACACCGTGGAGTTAGCAGCCATTTATTTAGCAGAGTATGATGACGATGTACTTGAATATTATGATCAGCCTATTACTTTGAAGCTAGATTATACTCGTGAAAATGGGCGGAGAATATCGTTTTTTTATACTCCGGATTTTTTAGTATTAAGAAGAGATGGTGTGCAGATTGAGGAATGGAAAACAGAAGAACAACTAGCTAAATTATCACAAAAAGATCCAGTTAGGTATTTCAAAGATGAGGAGGGGCGTTGGCGATGTCCGCCAGCTGAAGTGGCAGCAAGCCAAATCGGCTTAGAATTTTGTGTGAGAACATCGGCTGAAGTAAATTTAAACTTATACAGGAATCTTATATTTCTAGAAGATTATTTGAAGAATGAAAACTATACAGTATCTGAAGAAAAGAAAAGGGAAATAAGGAATATTTTTGCTTCCGAATTAGGAATGAAACTAGCTGAATTGCTTGTCCGCCTAAAAACAACAGATGCTGATGATGTATATACTTTGGTAGCTACAAATGAATTGTATATAGATTTAGGGCAATACATCATTGCTAAGTCCAGTGATGTCCCGGTCTTTTTAAGTGAACAGCATAGTGTAGCTTTTGAAAGTATCCGTTCAACAAAACCTGAAAACACTTATCCAGTAACAGCCCTTACTGTAAATATTAACTCAACTGTTATGTGGGATGGAGTTACATGGATAGTTGTAAATATGGGTTTCAAATCTGTTTATCTTTATTCAGATGAAAATGGTTTTTTAGAGCTGCCAAAACTGTATTTTGTTGAATTACTTAATAATGGCAAGGTAGTGCTCGAAGATGAAGAGAGCGTAAGTCGAAAGTATGCTCCCTATCTGGACATTTTATTAGAAGCGGGACCAGAAGAGCTAGCAATAGCTAATAACAGAATGGATTTAGTTAAGCGAAAGCTAAATGAAGAGGAAATACCTAGTAACGAAGCTTCTGAACGGACTCTTAGGCGGTGGATAAAAGATTATAAAGAGGGACAGCAATTATATGGGAGTGGGTATATAGGTTTACTCCCAAAGCATCAGAAGAAGGGGAATAGAGATCAAAAGCTTCCGACAGAAACCGTATCCTTAATGGAAGAGGTAATTGAAAGTGAGTATGAAAATCTTAAACAAAAAAATAAGATTATTGTATACGGACAATTAGCTAACCTATGTGAGAAAAAAAAGATCCCAGTCCCTAGTTATAAGACTTTTTGTGCAACAATTCAGAATAGAGACCGCTATGAACAAGTCAAAAAGAGGCAAGGAGATCGGGCGGCATACAAACATGAATCATTTTATTGGAACTTGGATTATAGTGTTCCACGGCACGGAGATAGGCCATTGGAGATAACTCATATAGATCATACTCAGCTAGATGTGCAGCTCGTATGCTCTAAAACAGGTAAAGTGTTAGGGAGACCATGGCTGACATTCTTAGTAGACGCCTATTCCAGAACTATTCTGTCTTATTATATTTCGTTCGAATCGGCTAGCTATAGGTCGGTTATGATGACTCTAAGAGAATGTGTACGTAAGTATCATCGATTACCAGGGTCCATTGTAGTGGATGGAGGGAAGGAGTTCCATAGCATTTATTTTGATACATTTACATCTATGCATGAAATTAATAAAAAAGAAAGACCACCAGCCAAATCTAGATTTGGTAATGTAATTGAGAGACTATTTGGGACTTCAAACTCTAATTTCATTCATAACTTGCAAGGAAACACTAAAATTATGAAAAATGTTCGCCAAGTCACTAAAAAAGTGAATCCTGTAAATCATGCTGTGTGGACCTTAGAAGCCCTATATGAAGCGTTAGAAGGATGGATATCAGCGGTATATAGCGATAATGTACATCCAGCTTTAGAAGGACAGACTCCTGACGAAGCATTTAATGAGGGGATACATAGAACAGGAGAAAGAAAACTAGAGTTCATTGCGTATGACGAAAATTTTATAGTCACGACTTTGCCATCCACAAGGAATGGAGTCGCTAAAGTAAATTCCCGCACGGGTGTGAAAGTCAATTATATAAATTACTGGAATCCAGCATTTAATAGTCCGGTATTGGAAAACCAGAGTGTACCTGTGAGATATGATCCATTTGATATAGGCATGGCGTATGCGTATGTAAATAAAAAATGGATAACTTGTACATCAGAGTATTACCATGTGCTAAAAGGGAAAACAGAGCGAGAGCTAAAACTGGCTATGGAAGAGATTAAGAAAAGAAAGCAAAATCATGCAAAAGGTTATACTGTTACAGCTAAAAAAATTGCTGAATTTATTAATGGGATAGAGGAGAAAGAAAAATTAATGGCTGGGAATCTAAAAAATACATTAGCATCTAAGGATAATCAACGTGAAGTTGAGTTGGAGTTACCTATATCTACTGCAACCAATACTAAAGAATTGATAAAAAATATGGAATTTCAAGAGTTCGAGATTTACCGAAAGGGAGGATGATGTTAGATGGACGAACTTGAAAGGAAGTTTAATGGTTTCGAGCTCTCTGATAAAGAAAGTAAGTTAAAAAAATTTGAGGATATTGTAATTGAACATCCTATCATCAAACAAGTGAAAGAACAACTTATTTCTTACATTCTTAATCCAGCGGGAACTTTTATTGTTTTAGTACTTGGGCCGAGCGGGGTGGGAAAAACCACCCTAGCACAAGTGCTAGAAGATTACTTCATTCAAGGGATGCGAGAAGAGTTAGAAAATGATAAAGGTAGAATACCTATAGTTAGAACTGAAATTGTGGGTTTCGACTCTGGAAAGTTTCACTGGAAAGATTATTATTATCGAACTTTGGAGGAATTACAGGAACCGCTGATAGATCATAAGATTTGTTTAGAAAATAGAAATGTAATTATGAAGAAGGATTATAACAGTAAATCACCTTGGTATGCTTTGAGAAGGTCCCTTGAAAATGCTTTTAGATTTAGAAATCCTGTGGCCTGTATAGTTGATGAAGCACAGCATTTGCTTAAGGTATCCGGTGCCAAAAGTTTGCAAAACCAGCTAGATACAATAAAATCGCTAGCTAACAATACGAAAGTTCCACACATTTTAATTGGAACTTACGAGCTCAAAGAATTTTTTAATCTAAGTGCACAGCTCAGTCGTAGAACAATAAGTATACAATTCCCAAGATACAGAGCGAGTAATTTGGAGGATTACCGTACTTTTCTTTCGATAATCCATATGTTACAGAAAGAATTGCCTTTAGAAGAAGAACCGAATTTACTTGAACATGCAGATTTTATTTATGAACGTACTTTAGGATGCATAGGGATACTCAAGGACTGGCTCACACGTTGTTTAGGAGATGCTATTTATAATAGAAGGAAAACTATAACTAAAGAAATGTTATATACATATGCAATGCCTGTTAATGCTTTGAAGATGTTAATTGAGGAAATTGAGCAAGGTGAGGATTTATTTGAAGAGAATGAACAAGATAGGTTAGATTTACTATATAAGATAGGGTTAAAGGCCAGGGAAAAAGAAAAAAGCGCTAAAAAAGATGCAACTCAAAAAAGTGGCGTAGGAAGGCGGAAGCCGCAGCGAGATCCAGTGGGAAAACAAGGATATTTAGAGGGATAAAGATATGTATATATCAAGACAGTGCTCAGCTAGTTATTTATATTCTCTGGAACCTATGAATGTTGGAACACCTATGGTGGAATGCTTAATGAGCTATCTTGGAAGGTTAGCGTTAGCGCATAATGTTGAGCTAACAAAGCTTGCGGCTCATATTATAGCATTACACCCATGTAAGCGTTCTTTGTACCCTAAGCAATTTGCATCAGTGCCTCGTTTGTGGAGTGCCTCATTTTACGGCACGGGGAAGACAGCCACAATGATTGCTGAATCACTAGAATTATTAACATTACAAAAGGGTTTTAAGTATATGACGATGTTAACTTGGAAAGAAGTCATACATAATAGGATGTTTTCTTTTGATAAGAAGTGGTGTCCAGAATGTTTTGATGAATGGAGTGAAGCTAACAAAGAAATATATGAGCCTTTAATGTGGTATTTGACTAGTACAAATGCATGTTTAAGGCACAAAAGAAAATTGGAATATTTATGTCCTAACCCTAAATGTGAAAAATCGCAATCTAAACAGATAGAGTATCCAGGATATTGTTATAGGTGTGGTAATTGGCTAGGACAAAAAGAATATAAATTTCTTCAAAAAGAACATAATTTAACTGAACGGGATGAATGGATTAATAGAAGTATAGAAGAACTATTGGAAATAGCACCATATGTTATTCCACCTACAAGGGAACTAGTGTGTTCTATTGTTGAGGGAAACCTTAGAAATTTTTTTCAAGGGAATAAAAAAGAATTTTGCTTAATAACAGATATACACCCCGTTTATTTAAGAACTATTCTACGGGAGTCACTAAGGCTACCGTTACGATCTCTCCTATCATTAAGTTATTATACAAAGACCCCTTTGTTAGAGTTAATGGGTTTATCAATCATATAAAGATTTTAATGAATAAGCTAGTAATTTTGAATATCCTATGCAGCTAATAGGTATTTTTATTTGCTGTTTTGTGAAATTCACGGTCAGCTTATGGGTTAATAATTAACACACGGCCAACTTATGCTTCCAATTCCGTTGAATAATTAGATGATTATCTACAAAAATAAGTGTTTTCTGGCCAACTTATGCTTCCAACTGCGGCCAACTTATAGGTAAAGTGACATTGTGTGTGATATGAACCATAAGTTTGCCGGAACGGCAAGCTTATGGTTCTTTTTGTTTGCGGCAAACTTATGCTTCGCTAAAGTCGTAATTATTTATAGCTACAATTAAGATTTTTATTATAAGGTGTTTCATTAAAAAATGGTTTAGGCTATAGAAAAAAGAATTAGACTGTTAAAACATGGTTGTAGACTGATAAGGTGTTTTCTTTAATGGAAGCCTTAAAAAGAGAATACAAAGAAGAATTAGATGTGGAAATTAATATCATAAAACTATTATGGGTAGCTGAAAACTTTTTTGAGTATGAGAATAAAAAGGAACAAGGAATTGAATTTTATTACCTAATTGAAGTTTCAACAAACACATCAATTTACGAACAAAGAAGTTTTGAAGGTTATGAGCATGAATCTAATTCAGTATTAAAGTTCAGATGGTTTAAAATCGATAACAACAGAAATGAATGTTCTATTAAACCGTTTGTAATCGGGAGAAAAAATTGGATGTTCTCAAATACACCGAGAGGTGCTAGAGGAAGTGCCATCATGTATAGTGTGGTTGAAACCGCAAAAGAGAATGGTTTAAGTCCCTTTCATTATCTTCGTTATTTGTTTGAAACGCTCCCCAATATCGATGTAAACAATAAAGAGGAAATCGATAAAGTCTTGCCGTGGTCAACGGATTTACCGTCTAGATGCAGAGTACCGAAAAAAAGTGAAGCAAACAAAAAGTAACTCAAAAGCAAACAACTATTGTCGTATATTTTGGAGTTACTTAACGTTTACATTTATTAAGCTTGAGCCTCAGATAATTGGTATAATGTAGTAATATGAGTAGAAGGTGGAAAAGCTGATATTAGTAATCGGGCATACAAATTTCATATGCATCCAAATAAGTATTAATAACATTTCCCTCTCTGAACATAAAACTATACACATATTATGATAGATAATATAGGCGTTATTCTTATTATATTGCCCTAAAATAATCAAACCAGGTTATTCGAAGAAAGGAGTGGGAACATGAACATTGGTGAACGTATTCGACAAATCCGTATACATAAAGAATTTACGCAAGGGGAATTAGTATCCGGTATATGTTCTATAACGTATTTAAGCAGAATTGAAAATGGACAAATCAAACCTTCAGCTTCCTTTTTAGAAAAGGTCGCTGAAAAGTTAGATGTTGATTACAATTTTCTTGTAGATGCAGATTATGATGATATAGAACCTATGCTCCTTGGAATATGTAATAAGTATAAAAATGATAAAATTATAAGTGAAAAAGATTTATCTTCTTTAGAACTGTATGTTCGTGATATAGACTCTATTCTTTTATTATTAAAGGCTTATGGTGTTTTAATATACTATCATTCCCGAAATAATAACTTAGTATATGTAGAAGCAATTGTAAATCAGGCTGTGCAAGTTATTCCAAATCAAATAGCCCCCCAGTATACTGAAGATTATATATATTATTTAATGGCTCGAGGTTATTATTTTTATAATAAACAAGATTATATGGCTGCACATGAAATCTACGTGAAGATAGAGAGTTTACTTGATCTAGAAGAAACTACTCAACACGCCAGTGTATATTATAATCTGTGCCTTGTAAATAAAGCGCTGTATAAAGATAAAAGCATTAGTCGTTTGTATGCGCAGAAAGCTTACAAAATATTTTTGAGATTTAATATAAAGAATAAAGTAATAGATACTTTGTTAATGCTCGCAATACTGTATGATTTAGATGGATTATATGACAGGGCTCTTGAATGCTTACAGCAAGCAGAAGGTGAATTGGAAGATAATAAAAATTCTATATATTCACCTATCATCTCGTACAATTATGGGAAAATTCATCAAGATTTGAAAGACTATACAAATGCTATTAAGTACTATGAAGAATGTTTGCAATTAAGTGAGTTTCTCGAACAAGAACATCAAAAGGTATACGCATTACGAAGCTTAATAGAGATTTATATAGAATTTAAAGATTGGAAAACTGTTAATGAATTTATGGATGAAGCGTTTGAGTTATTATCAATTTCTGATGTACCTTACGCTAATGTTCAACTATATGGATTGAAAGGGAAGATATCTAAATTAAGAGGAGATGATTATGGATATGAAAAACAGATGCAAAAAGCAATTGAAATCGGTTTAGAAAAGAAACAATATCCTTTAGTAAGTGAACTGGCTCATGAACTAGGAGGCTATTTTTTTGATAATCGTGCTTATAAAATGTCAGCAAAATATCTAAAAATATCAATTGAAAATTCGACGAATTAAAACAAACTAAAAATACATATATAGAGGGAGATTAATCAAGGATCTGGGTAATGATATCCGCAACATCCCCCTCTATGTGATTCTACAGTAATAGTAGGCATTGGATTAATATGATTTAACATAAGATAAATCACAAATAAAATTGGTTAAATAGGTAACTTGTTTTTATAAAAAAAATGAATTATAAATCAAAAATTTCTACTAATTCCGTTTAACAAAGGACATCCATTAGTATTTAAATTAACAAAGCAACTACTACTGGAGGTTGGAATTATGAAAATCAAAAAAAATTATGTCATTCTTACTACAGCTATTATGTTATCCGGCATTTCCTTATCTGAAAATATAACTAGTACAGATACTACACAAAATGTAGCTGTACAAACTAGTATAGAAGACATCCCAACTTTCTACGCTGATATTCAACCATGTGCTGATTAATTAATCCCCCCATATTCAAGATTTTCTTCAAATACATACCCCTATTAAATAATCCATAGATAAAAAACAGGCGGAAAGTAAGTTCCACCTGTTTTTTTATTATATTAACTTTGCTTTAAACGAAACTAAGTAGTTAATTTTATTTTCAACGATAGCAATATTTTTATTTGTACAAGGTTAAATCCTATAGAAACTTTCCTGAATTACAAAACATGTAAAATAATATAGAAAAAAACAACAATAATTTTAAATATTTTTAACTGAATTTTACTAATTGTTATTAACATAAATTAACACGTATATTTTAGGTACAGAAAGTTAGACAGCAAGGAGGTGGTTAATCTGATGCTAGAGACAAAAAGTTCTATAGATATGATAAACAATATAAATTATCATTTGGATCTTGGTGGGAAAAATAATCAACGTTTAAAAAACTTTTCAAATGAACAAGACGTATTGCCATATCATGTTTACAAACAGCAATTGAATAAGCAAGCATCCCAAAAAGAATCGATTAGTCTAGCTCAACCATTTATTCATATTAATACCTTAGCACAAATTCTATATGAAGCATTTCACAATCAAATATTTACAGCTTTGGCACCTATTCTATTTGTTTTCCAACCGAATATTGTAACTGGTATATCTACCCCAGGTGCTTATGCAATAGATTTTTATAATGATTATTTTATTCATTTAAAAGACATCAATGTTCAAGAATTTAAGGCAGGAATAGGTGAAGAAAAAGGACCTATAGCTATTGGATATATGATAAATCAAAGCGAAAGCATTCAGCATTCAAAAGAATTTATGTATCCAAAGTTACAGGACCAAACTGCAGAGTGTATGTTAGCCTTACAAAAGCAATTGCATATACATGGAGAGTTAGAAGAGCGAATTCAGCTATCATTTGATTTCAAGAAAATAATGATGCCTTTAATCGTCTTACAATGGATGAAACAGACAGCATTTCAGCAAATTCAAATGAAATGAACAAAAAGATTGATGGCACTGGAGATACAATGCAGCATACTTTATTTAATAAATAAGAAAGAGGGATACATATGGATGTGAAAAGAAAAGAAACGGGAACTAAGCGAAAAGTAGTAAGATATACGGGTGGAATTGCTATACTTTTATTATTGATATCCTTTATATATCAATGGAAAAGTGGTTTAGAGGTTGATACTACTGAAAACTTCAGTCTAGCATTAATTGTTGCCATTTTCCTTTCTAGTTTTATTCCTGAAAGAAAAAGAGATAGTAAATAATTGAATAAGCACTTGAGATCTATTTCTCAAGTGCTTATTCATGCAAATGTAAATTCAAAATAAGTGATAAAGGCTTAATATCAGTGATTACTTACTTGAATAACAACTCATTCCTATTTAAGATTCAATGCTTCAAGGACTTCTTCCTTTCGATTTTCCTTTCTCTTTATATCACTGAGAGATTGGATTTTTTAATACTGGGATATCCTTAACGTTGTAAATCCGCTTTGGTGGTATCCCTTTTCTTTTAAAGTTTTGGTATGTCAACACGAAACTAGACAATTTTTTTAAGGTGTTCCTGTCTGTACTGAACAGGGCTCAAATAGCCTAGCGTTCCATGGATTCTAACA
>NZ_JBIWHY010000018.1:0-82466 GCF_044764345.1 Bacillus sp. NPDC094106
GTACAACCATTATACATGAAAAAAGTGAAAGCTTCCTCGATTTCATCGAGGAAGCTTTCACTTTTTAAACTATGAGGACTTTTTCAGTGCCCTCCTTGTAAGGTGGCACTTTTTATTATTTGTAACTTTGAAATAAAGTTGGATTAAATTTCTCTTACTCTTACTCTAATTCTCTTAACTATGATTATTTATCCACTCACACTTATTCATTTTGTAATAATTATATTAGGAGAACAAGTATTTCAAAATGTTCACGAGAAACACATGATTTCTTAAGAAAAGGGGACATAACTATGAGTGAATTGATTTTCCTCTTATTTATTTGCCCATTACTTATCTTTATTCTTTCAGTAATTGGGACGCTTAGAACAAGAACATCTTACGTAATGCCCATTGTAACGTTTGCTATTTTTCTTATATTGGGAGTTACATTGTTTACACCATCATTTTTCTTTTGGGTTGGCATGTACAGCATTTTCTCATTTATTGTTTCTTATATGACTTTATTATTTGTAAAAGGGTATGAAGCTATCGAAAGAAACGAGTAACCATTTTCCTTTCATTGAAGAACCTGAAAATTTTCTAAATGCAATACACTCTTTTACAAATCGATCAAAATCAAATTTTTCTACTTTATAAACAAAAAACACGACCGCGTTTCCCCCCGCGGTCGTGTTTTTCAATGTTACGCTGTAATCCAAGCCTCGTCAGCTGGATTTTTACGCCATTCTTGTAATTTCTTCGTTTCAGCTTGTCCGATCATACCTTTTTCTACTGCTACTTCAGTTAATACGCTGTAGTCACTTAAAGAATATGATGCTACGTTTGCTGCTGCTAGTTTTTCTTTTCCTGCTTCAAGCTCATATGTGAAGATTGATACAATTCCTAATACTTCACAGCCTGCTTCGCGAAGCGCTTCTACACATGTAATTGCACTACCGCCAGTTGAAATTAAGTCTTCTACTACCACTACTTTTTGACCTTTTTCTGCTTTTCCTTCAATCTGATTCCCTTTACCATGACCTTTTGCTTTACTACGTACGTAACACATTGGTAAGTCCATACGATCGCTTACCCACGCAGCATGCGCAATACCAGCAGTCGCTGTTCCTGCAATAACTTCTACAGTTGGGAAGTGTTCCTCGATTAACTTCTCTAATCCTGCCGCAATCGCTTGACGTACTTTTGGATATGATAACGTTAAACGATTATCACAATAAATTGGTG
Source organism: Bacillus sp. NPDC094106 (assembly GCF_044764345.1). Lineage (NCBI taxonomy): Bacteria > Bacillati > Bacillota > Bacilli > Caryophanales > Bacillaceae > Bacillus > Bacillus sp. NPDC094106. Next base: position 1,228 of record NZ_JBIWHY010000018.1, read on the forward strand.
ATTTCATACCAGAAGACCATGTAAATGGATCATTTGGTTGTAAAAATACTGCTCCAATTTCTAATAGATGAGATGCGATTTCTTTTTTCATATTGTTACACCTTCCCACTGTTGTTTTACTGTTTTATACGCTTCAAGCGGATTTTCCGCCTTTGTAATACTACGCCCCACTACAATATAACTTGAACCAAGTTCACGTGCACGTTTTGGTGTTGCTACGCGCACTTGATCATTCACATCATCACTTGCAAGACGAATCCCCGGTGTTACAGTTACAAATTCCAACCCGCATACTTCACGTAATTTTGGTACTTCTAGCGTTGAACATACAACACCATCAAGTCCACTTTCTTTCGTTAATTTTGCATAGTGAGCAACCGCTTCTTCTAACGTTTTCTCAATGCCGATTTCTTTTTTCATCATAGCTTCCGATGTGCTTGTTAGTTGTGTAACTGCAATACAAATCGGTCTCTCTTTTCCTTCTTGCTTACCTTCCTCTAATCCCTCAAGCGCAGCTTTCATCATACTGCTTCCCCCAGCAGCATGAACATTTACCATATCAACATCTAGACTAGCTAGGCTGCGCATTGCGCTCTTTACCGTATTCGGAATATCATGAAGCTTCAAATCTAGAAAAATTTGATGCCCTTTTTCTTTTAGGTACGTAATAATAGCAGGTCCCTCTTTGTAAAATAGTTCCATACCAACTTTGACAAATAACTGCTCCCCTTCAAAGTGATGTAAAAACTGTTCTACCTCTGCTTTACCTGGAAAATCCAGTGCAACGATTAAAGGCTGTGACATGATTATTTCCAGCTCCTTCCTTGACATTCCGAAATGTGGTCAAATCCTAATTCATCTAATAATGCTGGTAATTCTTCAATAATTGTTGGACATACAAACGGATCCACAAAGTTCGCTGTACCAACTGCAACTGCACTTGCACCAGCGTAGAAGAATTCAATAACATCTTCCGCTGATTCAATACCGCCCATTCCGATAATTGGAATATTAACTGCTTGACTTACTTCATGTACCATACGAATCGCTACTGGCTTAATGGCTGGGCCTGATAGTCCACCTGTACGGTTTGCTAAAATTGGTTTTGCTGTTTTTAAATCTAGACGCATACCAAGCAATGTATTAATCATTGTTAATCCGTCCGCACCTGCATTTTCAATTGCTTTCGCAATCTCCACAATGTTTGCCACATTCGGTGACAATTTCACATATACCGGTACTTCAGAAACCTCTTTTACTCGCTTCGTTAAATCAGCAGCAATTTCTGGGACTGTACCAAAAGCGATACCACCCGTTTTTACGTTTGGACAAGAAATATTTAATTCTAGTGCATGAACATTTGGCGCTTTTGAAATTTCCTTCGCTACTGCTACATAGTCCTCAGCCTGTGAGCCCGCAACATTCGCAATAATCGGAAGATCAAATTGCTCTAACCATGGTAATTCAGAAGTCATTACCTTTTCTAATCCTGGATTTTGAAGTCCGATTGCATTTAGCATTCCGCCTGGCGTTTCGGCAACACGAGGTGTTGGATTTCCATAACGAGGTTGTTCCGTTGTTGCTTTAATCATGATGGATCCAAGTACACTTAAATCATAAAACTGCGCATACTCACGACCAAATCCGAAGCAACCAGATGCCGGGATGATTGGATTCTTTAATGATAATCCTGGTAATTCAACTTGCAATCTGTTCATAGTACAACCTCCCCGATTGGAAATACTGGCCCATCGCTGCACACCTTCTTGTAAGAATGTCCACTTGGATCTTCTTGCAAGTGGCATACACATGCGAAACACGCTCCAATACCACAGCCCATACGTTCTTCTAGTGAAATGTAGGCTTTTTTCTCTTTATAGCGGCCTTCTAGTGCGCGAAGCATTGCTAAAGGTCCACATGAGTATAAAATGTCAAAGTCAATTCCATACGTATCGATCACATCTGTCACAAATCCTTTTGTACCATGTGTACCATCGACTGTTGCAACATACGTATCACCAAGCTCTGCAAATTTCTCTTCGTAGAAGACAACATCTTTTGTTTGGAAACCTAGAATGTGAATGACACGTACTCCTTTTGCAACAAGGCGTTGTGATAACTCATAAAGTGGTGGCACACCAATTCCCCCACCTACTAATAGAGCAGTTTGTCCAGCTTCCGCTTCTTCTACAGGGAATCCGTGGCCTAATGGTCCTAATACGTCTACAAATTCACCTTGCTTTTTCTTTGCTAATGTTTTTGTTCCTTGTCCTTCCGCACGATATAGCATTGTAAATTCGTTCTTTTCTTGATCAACATTACAAATACTAATTGGGCGGCGCAGAAGGGGCGTGATGCCCTCTGCTACCTTAATGTGTACAAACTGCCCTGGTTCGTTCATTTGCTGTACAAGATCCCCTTGAAGCACTAATTCGTAAATGTTTTTTGCGATTTCTGTTTGATTAACGACGATCATATTTTGCTTTTGCATCATGCACGTACCACCTCGTGACGCTCTGTTGGCGCAATTTCTTTCATTGCGTGAGCTGAGAATGTCATAGATTCTAGTACACGTAAGATTGCTCGTGTTGTATCAAGTGATGTTAAGCAAGCTACACCATTCTCTACAGACTCACGGCGAATACGGAATCCATCACGCGCTGGTTGTTTTCCTTTTGTTAATGTATTGATTACAAACTGTGCTTTTCCTTGACGGATAATATCAAGTAAGTTGTAGTCTTCAGAATCAATTTTGTTTACAACTTGCACCGGAATGTTTTGCTCTGTTAACGATTGTGCTGTTCCTGCTGTCGCTAATAAGTTATAGCCGATTTCATGGAAGCGTTTTGCAATTTCCATCGCTTCTTCTTTATCTTTATCCGCCACAGTAATGATTACTGATCCGTGCGTTGGAATGTTAATTCCTGCAGCAACAAGTCCTTTATACAGTGCTTTTTCAAGCGTTAAGTCTTTACCCATTACTTCCCCTGTTGATTTCATTTCAGGCCCTAATGTTGTATCAACAGAACGTAGTTTCGCAAAAGAGAATACCGGAGCTTTTACATACACTTCTTTCTCTTCTGGGCGATATCCAGTTTCATATCCTTGTTCTACAAGATTTTGACCTAAAATAACTTTTGTTGCGATATTCGCCATCGGTACACCTGTAATTTTACTTAAAAATGGTACTGTACGGCTCGCACGTGGGTTTACTTCAATTACATACACTTCGTCTTTGAATACTACAAACTGGATATTCAGTAATCCAACAATGTTTAATCCTCTTCCAAGTGCAATTGTATTTTCGATAATTTGTTCTTTCAGTTTTGCAGATAAGCTTTGCGGTGGATATACTCCAATTGAGTCACCAGAGTGAACTCCAGCGCGTTCAATATGTTCCATAATACCTGGAATGAATACATTTTCACCGTCTGAAATTGCATCTACTTCAATTTCTTTACCAACCATGTAGCGGTCAATTAATACTGGATGATCTGCATGAACTTTTACTGCGTTTTTCATATAGTGCAGTAGTTCTTCTTGACGATATACAATTTCCATTGCACGTCCACCAAGTACGTAAGATGGTCTTACTAGTACTGGATACCCAATTTCTTCAGCAATTGCTACCGCTTGTTCTACTGTTGTTGCTGTTTTACCAACTGGCTGCGGGATACCAAGCTTCGTTAATGCTGCTTCAAATTTATCACGATCTTCTGCACGGTCTAAATCTTCAAGTGATGTTCCTAAAATTTTCACACCGTGTTCTTCTAATTTAGCAGCTAAGTTAATTGCCGTTTGTCCACCGAACTGAACGATAACACCTTCTGGCTTCTCTAAATCAATGATGTGCATTACATCTTCGATTGTTAATGGTTCAAAGTATAATTTGTCAGAAATACTGAAATCTGTTGAAACTGTTTCTGGGTTGTTATTTACAATAATCGCTTCGTATCCAGCTTCTTTAATTGCCCACACAGAGTGAACTGTTGCATAGTCAAACTCAACACCTTGACCAATACGGATTGGACCAGATCCTAGTACGACTACACTCTTGCGATCTGTCACAATTGATTCGTTCTCGTCACCGTATGTGCTGTAGTAGTATGGTGTTGCAGATTCGAACTCTGCCGCACAAGTATCTACCATTTTAAATACTGGTGTCATATTATTTTCTTTACGCATATCGTAAATTTCACGCTCTGCTTTATTCCAAGCAGCTGCAATGTAATGATCACTGAAGCCCATTTTTTTCGCAGATTGTAATACTTCCATATTTCCTACATTCGCTTTTACTTCGCGTTCCATGTTTACGATGTTTTCAACTTTTTGTAAGAAGAAGAAGTCCATTTCACACCATGCGTTGATTTCTTCTTTTGTTACACCTTGACGGATCGCTTCTGCTACAACAAACAGTCGCTCATCATCAGCTTTAATAATGCGTTTTTTCATTGTTTCTTTATCAAGCTCTTTTAAGTGGTCTAACTCTAAGTGATAAATGCCAAGCTCTAGAGAACGAACCGCTTTTAATAATGATTCCTCTAAGTTACGTCCGATTGACATAACTTCACCTGTTGCTTTCATCTGCGTACCAAGCGTTCTGTTTGCTGATTCAAACTTATCAAATGGCCAGCGCGGAATTTTTGAAACAACATAGTCTAATGCCGGCTCGAAGCATGCATATGTTTTTTGTGTTACTGGGTTTACAATTTCATCTAATGTTAAGCCGACTGCAATTTTCGCTGCTAACTTCGCAATTGGATATCCAGTTGCTTTAGATGCTAGTGCAGATGAACGACTTACACGTGGGTTTACTTCGATTACATAGTACTGGAAGCTATATGGATCAAGCGCAAGCTGAACGTTACATCCACCTTCAATTCCTAGTGCACGAATAATTCTTAATGAAGTGTTACGTAACATTTGATATTCACGATCACTTAACGTTTGGCTTGGTGCAACAACGATAGAATCCCCTGTATGAACACCAACTGGATCGATATTTTCCATATTACATACTACGATGGCGTTATCATTTGAATCACGCATTACTTCATATTCGATTTCCTTACAACCAGCAATACTCTTTTCTAATAAACATTGTGTTACTGGGCTATGTTTTAAACCGCTTGTTACGGTTTCAATTAATTCTTCTTCGTTATGACAAATACCGCCGCCAGTTCCTCCTAATGTGAACGCTGGACGAACGATTACTGGATAACCGATTTCTTTTACGAATTCATATGCTTCATCAAGCGTATGAATAATTTCACTTGGTGGCGTTGGTTCATTTAAATCTTGCATTAATGTACGGAATAAATCACGATCTTCCGCTTGCTCGATTGCTGATAATTTTGTTCCTAAAATTTCAACTCCGCACTCGTCAAGTACGCCTGATTTTGCAAGTTCAACCGCCATATTTAAGCCTGTTTGGCCACCTAATGTTGGTAAGATTGCATCTGGACGTTCTTTACGAATAATGCGGCTTACAAATTCTAATGTTAATGGCTCAATGTATACTTTATCTGCTGTTGCAGTATCTGTCATAATTGTTGCTGGGTTAGAGTTAACAAGGATTACTTTGTAACCTTCTTCTTTAAGAGATTGACAAGCTTGTGTACCGGAGTAGTCAAACTCCGCTGCTTGCCCAATTACAATTGGTCCTGATCCGATTACTAAAATTGTGTTAATGTCTAGGCGTTTTGGCATAACTCTTCCCCTTCTTTCTTGAAGTTTGCAATCATTGTTAAGAAATCTTCGAATAAATCATTTGCATCTTCTGGTCCTGCTGAAGCTTCTGGATGGTATTGTACTGTAAATGCTGGGAACTTTGTATGACGAAGACCTTCTACTGTTCCATCATTTAAAGCTACATGTGTAATTTCAAGATCTGTACTTTTAACTGATTCTTCTTCTACTGCGTAACCATGGTTTTGAGAAGTAATGGCTACTTTTCCAGTTGCAAGATGCTTTACTGGATGATTTAAACCACGGTGACCGAATTTTAACTTACTTGTATTTGCACCAGATGCTAGAGCGAACAATTGATGTCCAAGGCAAATCCCGAATAATGGTACTTTCCCAATGATACCTTGTAACATTTCAATTGCTTCTGGTACATCTTTTGGATCCCCAGGTCCATTACTTAACATAATTCCATCTGGGCTAAGGCGTAAAATCTCTTCAGCCGTTGTATTGTAAGGTACAACAATTACATCACAGTCACGTTTATTTAGTTCTCGTAAAATACCATGCTTCATACCGAAGTCTACAAGTACAACGCGATGGCCACGGCCTGGACTTGGATATGGGTCTTTTGTTGATACGCGTTTCACATGATCTGTAAAGACTGTCGCTTTTAATTGGCTAACGATGTACTCTACATCCGCATCCATGTTGCAAAGACGTCCGCGTAATGTTCCATATTGACGAATTTTTCTTGTTAATTTTCTTGTATCAATTCCTGCTAATCCTGGAATGTTTCTTTCTTTTAAATAATCATCTAACGAAATTTCATTACGGAAGTTAGATGGGTTATCACAAATTTCGTTTACTATTAAACCATTTACAGATGGATGAATTGATTCGAAATCATCACGGTTAATGCCGTAGTTTCCGATTAATGGGTACGTAAATGTTACAATTTGACCGCAGTATGATGGATCAGATAGTGTTTCTTGATATCCAGTCATTCCAGTTGTAAATACAACTTCACCTGACTTTTCGATTTCTCCTCCGAAACCTTTTCCAATTAATACTGTTCCATCTTCTAAGATAAGTTGTCTTTTCATACTAATGCACTCTCCTTTTGCCATGCGATCTTACCACCAACGATTGTCATAACCGGCCAGCCTTGACATTTCCAGCCTGCGAATGGCGTATTTTTTCCTTTTGATAAGAATGTTGTTGGATCAATCTCTTCTTCATTGTCTAAATCGATAATTGTAATATCAGCTGCTCTACCTTCTGTCAGGCGCCCTGCTTCTAAACCGAATGTATCAGCTGGTTTTTCTGTTAAGAATTGAATTAATTGTTCTAATGTAATGATTCCTTTTTTCACAAGGTTCGTATATAAAAGTGGGAATGCCGTTTCAAAACCAGTAATTCCGAACGGTGCTCTTTCAATCCCTTGCGCTTTCTCTTCCGCAGTATGCGGTGCGTGGTCAGTTGCGATCATATCGATCGTTCCATCTAATAATCCTTCGATTAACGCTTCATGATCTTCTTTTCCTCGAAGCGGTGGATTCATTTTAAAATTAGGATCAGCTGATGGGATATCATCTTCACATAATAGTAAGTGATGCGGCGTTACTTCTGCTGTTACTTTAATTCCAGCACGTTTTGCATCACGAATCACACGTACAGATCCTTTTGTACTTACGTGACATACGTGATAGTGACAATCTGCTGCTTCCGCAAGTAATATGTCCCGGGCAATATGTACGGATTCACATACTGATGGGATACCGTTTAATCCGTGTTTCTCAGAAAACTTCCCTTCATGTACACATCCTTTATTAATTAGCGTATTTTCTTCACAGTGTGCAACGACTGCCATATTTAATTTCGCTGCACGCTTCATAGCAGCTAGCATCATGCTCGCATCTTGTACGCCTACTCCATCATCAGTAAACGCGAACGCTCCAAGTTCTTTTAATGTTTCAAAGTCTGTCATTTCAGAACCTGCTTGGCGTACTGTAATCGCTCCATATGGTAAGACATTTACATGTGCTTTTTCTTTAATTCGTTTTTGCAAGTCTTCCATATGTTCTTTACTATCTGGTACTGGTCGCGTATTTGGCATTGCGCAAATTGTTGTAAATCCGCCTTTTGCTGCTGCAAGTGTACCTGTTTCAATTGTTTCTTTATGTTCACCACCTGGCTCACGAAGATGAACGTGTACATCTACTAATCCAGGCGCGATTAATTTTCCGTTTACATCGATTACTTCAGCATGATCTGCCGTAATGTTTTCTGCTACTTTCGCAATTTTACCGTCTTGTACAAGAAGATCTGTTACTACGATTTTTCCTTCGTTATTCAGATAGCGTCCATTTTTAAACAAATAATTCATGTTTCATTCCTCCTAATACATTTGGTAATGCGCGTTTTAGTACAGCCATTCTTACGTAAACTCCATTTTCCATCTGTTTGAATATGCGTGAACGCTCACACTCAACGAGCTCACTTGCAATTTCGACATCGCGGTTTACCGGAGCTGGATGCATAATAATACTTCCTTGTTTCATACGCTTTTCTCGCTCAATTGTTAATCCATGCTGCTCATGATACTCTTTCATAACCTCTGTTTCATAATGGTCATGACGCTCATGTTGCACACGAAGTAACATCATCACATCAACTTCTGGAACAAGTTCATCTAAACTTTTGTATGTTCCAAATGTGTTTGTTTCATCTTTCCACTCTTCTGGGCTAGCAAAATAAATCGTTGCTCCTAATTTCGTTAATGCCTCAGCGTTAGAACGTGCTACTCGGCTGTGACGAATATCTCCAACAATTGCAATCTTTAATCCTTCAAATCTTCCAAACTCTTGTTTAATTGTTAGAAGATCTAATAGACATTGCGTTGGGTGATTTCCACATCCATCTCCAGCATTTAAAATTGGGATGTTTATCTTACCTTTCAGCTCATCAAAGTAGCGATCTTGCCCGTGGCGGATGACTACTGCTTTTGTTCCGATTGATTCTAGTGTTCTTATCGTATCGTATAACGTTTCTCCTTTTTGTACGCTAGATGAATCTGCTGAGAAGTTTAACACATCAAGTCCTAATCTCTTCTCAGCAACTTCGAAGCTAAACCTTGTTCTTGTACTGTTTTCAAAGAACAGGTTCGCTACAAATGTTTGCTCTGTTGTTTTTCTCTCTCTTCCATTCGCAAAATCTTCTGCGTCTTTTAGGATTTCTGAAATCTCTTCTTTCGATAATTCACTCATCGTTAACAAATGGCTCATTGTCATCCCTCATCTTTCTGATTTTTATGATAACACCTTTGTATTTATATAACAATAACTGCATAAAAATACCCCAGCCATGTGAGACTAGGGTGCAAGAAAGAAGCCACCCTTTTCTGTCTCACAGGACCGAATTAAAAGGTTGTTTTTATGAAGCAATCTGCTTAGATTGTTGTTTCTCTTTCATTTCAGGTAACAGTAGATTTAACAGTACACCAACGATTGCTGCAAGCGCCATTCCCTCTACTTGGAACGATTCTCCGACACGAAGTACCGCACCACCAATACCAATCACAAGGATAACAGATGCAATCATTAAGTTTCGTTTATCACTTAAGTCTGTTTTATCATCTACCATCATGCGTAAACCGCTTGATGCGATTACACCGAAGAGCAAGATTGATACACCGCCCATAACCGGTGTTGGAATGGAATGAATCAGTGCTGAAATCTTACCAATAAATCCGAACATGATTGCGAAGACTGCTGATCCGATGAATAAGTATACACTGTATGCTTTTGTAATTGCCAGTACACCGATGTTTTCACCGTATGTTGTATTCGGCGGTCCACCAATTAATGATGCGATTAATGTCGCTACACCATCTCCAAAAATCGAGCGATGTAAACCTGGTTTTTCAATTAAGTCTCGATTAATAACATTTCCAAGTACGATTTGATGTCCGATATGTTCTGAAATTGTTACAAGTGCTACTGGCACCATTAAGAGTACAATCTTCCATGAAAACTCTGGCGTGTAAGTTACAAATGGTACGACAAAGTCTGGTACATCAAACCATTTTGCCTCAGCTACTGGCTTTAAGTCCACCAATCCTTGGAAGTAAGCGAAGATATATCCTCCGATAATCCCTAGTAAAATTGGTATGATGCTGAAAAATCCTCTTCCGAATATGGAGCAAATAATTGTAATTGCTAGCGTCACTAATGCTACTGAGAAGTGCGTAAAACTATATTTTCCATCTGCACCATTCATTGCCATATTAACTGCTGTATGCGCTAAGGCTAAACCAATAACCATAACAACTGGACCAACTACAATAGGAGGAAGTAATTTCATAATCCAAGATGATCCTGATTTCTTAATTCCTAGCGAAACTAAGATATAAACAAGTCCTGCTAGCATACCTCCAAGCATCGCCGCTCCCGGCCCACCTGCTGTTTTAGCTGTAATAATTGGTGCGATAAACGCGAACGATGATCCTAGATACGCTGGTACTTGACCTTTTGTTATAAGAAGAAACGCTAGTGTTCCTAATCCACTTGAGATTAAAGCTACTGATGGATTCAGCCCTGTTAAAAACGGAACAAGCACTGTTGATCCAAACATCGCAAATAAATGTTGTATACTTAAAAATAACCATTTTCCCGGTTTCGGTACTTCATGAATGTCTAACACTGGCTTTTGCTCCATTGTTACATCCTCCTTCAGTTTAAAACTTTTCAATAAAAAAACTCTTTGCGCCCTATGCACAAAGAGTCCTATACTTTCGTATGCCAAATTTGACATATGAAAGCCAAGACCCTTTGGCAGCCTCACAGGACTACATTTAAAAGGGCTTTACTTATCGTATATGCTTACTCGATCTTGCTGATCTGTCTCTTGCAAATCAACTTCAATACGTTCTTCACTTGATGTTGGAATGTTTTTTCCTACATAATCAGCACGAATTGGTAATTCGCGATGACCTCTGTCCACAAGAACCGCCAGTTGGATTTGTGATGGTCTTCCTAAATCCATCAAAGCATCCATTGCCGCTCGAACTGTTCTACCTGTATATAAAACATCATCCACAAGAATCACTTTTTTCTTTGTAATGTCTACAGGAATATCTGAACCTTTTACAAGCGGTTCTTTATTTTTTGACTGCAACGTTAAATCATCACGATATAATGTAATGTCTAACTCTCCAACCTCAATGTTTTTCCCTTCAATTTGACCAATGCGTTCTGCTAAACGCTGTGCAATAAAAATTCCACGTGTTTTAATTCCAACAAGAACACAATTATCGACACCTTTATTACGTTCCACGATTTCATGACTGATTCGTGTTAAAGCGCGGCGAATCATTTGGTCATCTAAAACGACAGCTTTTTCTTGCATACTTTACACCTCCAAGCTTTTTTCTTGCGTGAGAGGAATGGTATAAAAAAAGTCCTCTCAGCGTGTGCGAGAGGACTTTTGAAAAAAGGGTACAACCATACCCTAAGTATTTCAAACCGTTACCTTCTCAACCTCACGGGGCTGTGTTAAAGGATCATTATTTAGCTGTTGTTAGTATCGCAGGTTTTACTCGTTTTGTCAATACTATTTCCGTAAAGCATTTAAAACGTCTTCAAATACTGCCGGAATGTGTGCCTCAAATTCGATATATTCGCCTGTACGAGGATGATCAAATCCTAAAATCCCTGCATGAAGCGCTTGTCCATTTATATCTAATGTTTTTTTCGGACCATATTTCGGATCTCCTGCAAGTGGATATCCAATATATTTCATATGAACACGAATTTGATGTGTACGTCCTGTTTCTAAACGACATTCCACAAGCGTAAAATCTTTAAATCGCTCTAACACCTGGAAATGTGTAACAGCATGCTTACCATTTTCATCAACCGTCATACTTTGACGCTCCTTCTTATCTCGAGCAATTGGAGCATCAATTGTTCCTTTATCATGCGGAATTACACCATGAACAATCGCTTTATAGCGTCTTGTTACCGTTTTTTCCACTAGCTGATTTACAAGAGATTCATGTGCCATATCGTTTTTTGCAACCATTAATAATCCAGATGTATCTTTATCAATACGGTGCACAATACCAGGACGCATTACACCGTTAATACCCGATAAATCTGTACAATGATGCATTAATCCATTTACAAGTGTACCACTCGTATGTCCTGGGGCTGGATGTACAACCATGCCACGTGGCTTATTCACAACTAACACATCAGCATCCTCATAATAAATTTCCAAATTCATATCTTCTGGGCTGATATCAAGTTCTTCTGGTTCTGGTATTGTTACTGTAATTTCATCATTTGCTCTTACTTTATAATTACCTTTAACAGCTTTTCCATTTACTGTTACAACACCATCTTTAATCCATTGCTGCACTTGTGTACGTGACCATTCACTGTTGACACCTGCAACAAATTTATCAATCCGTTCATTTTTTTGTTCTTCTGCAACTGTTACTTGTACTACTTCGCTCATTCAATTACTCCTTCATTTTCTTTCCTTCTAATAATGTTTGAATAATAATTAATACAACTCCAATACATAAAGCTGAGTCAGCTATGTTAAATACCGGATAGTTGTATGAAAAAATATACACGTGAATGAAATCCACCACTTCTTGTCTAAATACACGATCAATAAAATTGCCAATTGCTCCGCCTAAAATAAGACCTAATGAAATCCCTAGGAGTTTATCTGTTTTTGCGTACTTTTTCATATAAAATACAATAAATCCAACAAAAACAACTGTAATGATATAGAAGAACCACATTCTATTTTCTAAAATGCCCCAGGCAGCTCCTCTGTTCCGATGTGATGTTATGTATAATACATTATCGATAATCGGGATACTTGTACCTAATTCCATGTTCTTTACAATGAACCATTTCGATATTTGATCGATGGCAATGACAAATAACGCTATTAAATAATATATCATTTTCATTTCCCCCACAAAGACAGTGTACCTCAAAATTTTAGCATAGCTGCTATCTTTTCACAATGAACCTTTATAGAAGAATAAAATAAAATGAAAAAAGGTAATATAATACCGTTGTGCTTATTATACTTATACATTTACCTTTTCATATAAAAACTCTCCCATTGTACGCGCCGTTGGCATCATTTTCATTTGCTTTACAGGAATATATTTCCCCGTTTCCTCACAAATGCCATACATATTGATTTCCATTTTAAATAAAGCTCGTTCCACGTCTTTTAAATCTTCTCTTATATCATGTAAGAACAATTTCTTTTTTTCATCTTCCTTCTGTTCATACCTTAGTTCCTGTCCGAATTCCACATAATATGTGTGCATCGCTTCTTTTGCCAGTCGCTCCTGTAATTCTTTTCTCATCAATTGTAACTCTTCTCTAATTTCCATATAGATTTCATTCACGTGTACATTCCTCCCGGCTGCAATGTACCGTTAGTGTGTCCGAAATTCACTTCCTTACCGCACACACATTTTTCCTTCATAGGAAAGAGTTTAAACAACCTTCTCATCATTCAAGAACCTTGTTTATTCCCCAGTGACAGAAAAAACTTACTAGACTAAATTTTACCAATCATTTATCTCCATCATATTATCAATTACTAAAAAAACTGACTGCCATTAATAGCAGTCAGTTTTTCTTGATTACATCATTATTTCACATAGTTTTCTTTCACAACTGTCGCACAACGCTCACATAATGTTTCATGCTCAGCGTCTTTACCAATTGTTTCAGAAACAACCCAGCAACGCTCACATGTTTCACCAGTCGCCTGCGCAACAACAACAGCTGTATGTTCATATTTCGGCGCATCTGCTGGAGCTTCTTCCATCGTTCCACCAAGTTTATACTCAGAAACAATAAACAACTGTTTTAAATCTTCACTAATAGACTCTAACATTTCTTTCATTTCTGCAGTTGGGAATAGGGTAATACTCGCATTTAACGACTTACCAATTACTTTCTCATTACGTGCCACTTCCAATGCTTTTAAAACATCATCGCGAAGTGTCATGAATGCATCCCATTTTGTTTTTAATGCTTCAGCACCTTCTACTTCTACAGCGTTTGGCATATCAGTTAACTGAACGCTTTCTTCCGTAACACCAGAAATATATGGCCATACTTCATCAGCTGTATGAGGTAGGATAGGTGTTACAAGTTTTGTCATTGCAACAAGAACATCATATAGCACTGTTTGGATTGCACGACGATCATGATGATTTACAGCTTCAATATATAAAATGTCTTTTGCAAAGTCTAAATAGAATGAACTTAAGTCAATTGTGCAGAAGTTATGAATTGCATGATATACTGCTGCAAAATCATATGTTTCATATGCTTCTTTTACTTTTGTAATTAAGTCATTTAATTTCACTAACATGTAACGATCTACTTCACGAAGTTCATTTGCCGCTACTGCATCTTGACTTGGGTTAAAGTCAGCTAAGTTTCCTAATAAGAAACGGAATGTGTTACGGATTTTACGATATACTTCTGCTACTTGTTTTAAAATATCATCTGAAATACGTACATCAGATTGATAATCAACAGAAGATACCCATAGGCGTAAAATATCTCCGCCTAATTGATCCATAATTTTCTGTGGTGCAACAATGTTCCCGATAGATTTACTCATTTTACGGCCTTCACCATCTAGCACGAATCCATGACTTAAAACACCTTTATATGGTGCTTTACCTGTTACTGCAACCGCTGTTGATAAGGAAGAGTTAAACCAACCACGGTATTGGTCAGATCCCTCGAGGTATAAATCAGCTGGGCGCTGCAAGTCCTCACGCTCTTCTAATACAGCTTGGTGAGAAGAACCAGAGTCAAACCATACGTCCATAATGTCTGTTTCTTTACGGAATTCACCATTCGGACTAGACTGATGTGTAAATCCTTCTGGTAGTAAATCTTTCGCTTCACGCTCGAACCATACGTTAGAACCGTTCTCACGGAATAGATCTGCTACATGATTAATTGTTTCATCTGTAATAATTGGGTCGCCATTCTCTGCATAGAATACAGGAATTGGTACACCCCACGCACGCTGACGAGAAATACACCAATCACCACGGTCACGAACCATATTATGAAGACGTGTTTCGCCCCATGCTGGTACCCATTTCGTTTCTTCAACAGCTTGTAATAATTCATTACGGAACGCTTCAATAGATGCAAACCATTGTGCTGTTGCACGGAAAATAATTGGTTTTTTCGTTCTCCAGTCATGTGGATAAGAATGCGTGATAAATGTTAATTTTAATAACGCGCCCACTTCTTCTAATTTCTCTGTAATTGGTTTATTCGCTTTATCATAGAATAAACCTTCAAATCCAGGTGCTTCACTTGTTAATACACCTTTATCATCAACTGGGCAAAGAACTTCTAATCCATACTGCTTACCTACAAGAAAATCGTCTTCCCCATGTCCAGGTGCTGTATGTACACAACCTGTACCAGCATCTGTTGTAACGTGTTCACCAAGCATAACTAAAGAATCACGGTCATAGAATGGATGCTTAGCAACTGTATATTCAAGTTCGCTACCTTTTACTGTCTTCACGACTTCAGCATTTTCCCACTCTAACGTTTTAGAAACTGTATCAAATAGTTCAGAAGCGATAATATATTTTTCATCATTTACTTTTACAATGCTATATTCAAGTTCTGGATGAACAGAAATACCTAAGTTCGCTGGCAGTGTCCAAGGTGTTGTTGTCCAGATAATAAATTTCTCATCACCTTCTAATACGTTTTTCCCGTCTTTTACTGGGAATGCTACGTAAATAGATGCTGATTTTTTATCTTTATATTCAATTTCAGCTTCAGCTAAAGCAGATTCACTTGTTGGAGACCAATAAACAGGCTTTTGTCCTTTATAGATATAACCTTTTTTCGCCATTTCACCAAACACTTTAATTTGCTGTGCTTCATAAGCTGGCTCTAAAGTGATATATGGACGATCCCAATCTGCACGTACACCAAGACGTTTAAATTGTTCACGTTGACGATTTACTTGTTCATATGCATACTCTGCACACAACTTACGGAACTCTGCAACCGTCATTTCTTTACGTTTTACCCCTTTATTTGTTAAAGCTTGTTCAATCGGTAAACCATGCGTATCCCAACCTGGTACATATGGTGCACAGTATCCAGTCATTGATTTGTAGCGAACAATAAAGTCTTTTAGTACTTTATTTAATGCGTGTCCCATGTGAATATCACCATTCGCATATGGAGGCCCATCATGCAGCACAAATAAAGGTCGACCTTTTGTATGTTCTTGTACTTTTTCGTAAATGTTCATTTCAGCCCACTTTTCTTGCATTGCAGGCTCGCGTTTTGGTAAATTCCCACGCATCGGGAATTCTGTTTTTGGCATTAGTAATGTATTTTTGTACTCCATGCTCAATTCCTCCTCGAATATATAAAAGAAAGACCTTAAAAAAATGGAATAAAAAAGAGACTTTCTCATCCCAAAAAAGGGACGAGAAAGTCTCCCGCGGTACCACCCTAGTAGACCATACACATATGTACAAGGTCCTCTTTATATTCTTAACGCGAATATACGCCTACGCCTACTCATTTGTTCAGCGCGGAACTCCAGGGTGATATTCCCATTTATCGCCTTATCCTGAGCTTACACCATCCTCAGTTCGCTATATAAGGTGTGAAAAAGGTACTTATCCCTATCTTCGTTTTTCTTAATAAATATGTTGTTTAAAATTATATGTAATAATGAGAAAAACGTCAAGCTTACACTGTTTCTTCTTTTTTCAACAGCTCGTCCACTTCGTCTTCTAACTCAATTAATTTGTCCCAATCGTCGTTGTTTAACATTTCAAGCTGCGTTTCTAACAGTATACGGAAACGAGTACGGAATACTTTTGCTTGTTTCTTTAACTCTTCAATATCAAATGCAACTTTTCTTGATTTCACTAAAGCTTCATTAATGATACGATCTGCATTCTTTTCTGCTTCACGTACAATTAATTTCGCTTCTTTTTGTGCATTACGTTTCACTTCTTCAGCTGCTTCTTGTGCAACAACAATAGACTTATTTAACGTGTCTTCAATATTAGAGAAATGATCTAACTTTCCTTCTAATTGTGCAACTTTTTCTTCTAAAGCTTTCTTCTCACGAATGACTAATTCATAATCTTTGATGATCTGATCAAGAAATTCATTTACTTGATCTTCATCATAGCCACGAAACCCGCGACTAAATTCTTTATTATGAATATCTAATGGTGTTAACGGCACAAACGCCACCTCCAAGTAGTTATCTAAATTTTCCTCATTCTAAATTATATCTTTTCTTCGACAAAATAAGAGTTTTTCCTTCTAAAAAATCAATCATTTTAGTATACCATACAAAACTCTCCATTTGTCGCGTTTCGTTCTTCCTTCTACAGAAAACAATTTACTTCGTCCATATCCTCTAACTGAAAATACATCCCCTGGAAAACATTCATACGAAGTCTGCTCTACCATTTTCCAGTTCACCTTCACAAGACCATTCTTTATGAGGGGTTGTACCTTTTGACGTGATATATGGAGCATTTCGGCTAATAAGACATCTAGACGAAGCGATGAAACAGTTCCAGACTGCTCTCTCCATTCTTCATGTAATTGCAACACTTGGTCTGGTTGTATACAGGAGAGTGAAACCTTCATTTTTCCTATCGATTGCAAGTTGATTTCAATGTACGAAACAATTTCTTTTGCAACTACAATTTGGGCACGATTTTCTTGGAGCAAAATATCACCGCACTTTTCTCTTGTTAAACCAAGAGACATAAATGCACCTAATATTTGCCTATGTTCAAGCGTATAAAACTTGGAAGGATAGTCAATTTCTAATACTTCTACTTGAAATTCTTCTTCATTTAATTCAAGGTAATCTGGATAAATAAGTGCTCTTTTTCTCTCTGCTTTCGGCGCCGCACCACCAAACTGTAAAGCAACATCTCCTTGATATCCAATTACTGTAGCTACAATTTGTTGCTGACGTGGATCAAGAAAATCTGTTAATTTTACTTGATGGTACTCTTCTGCCACCTGCTTCCATTCTAACACTTTATCGACAAAGACCGCTTCATCAGGTCTAAAATGCTCATAGATGCTCATTCATTTAACCTCTTGCTATAAGAAATAACGAAACAGACTTACTAAACCACTGCCAGCAAATTTCAATGCAATAATTGCAACGATTGGAGAAATATCAATTACACCAAACGGCGGAATAAATCTCCGAAACGGCTCTAAATACGGTTCACAAATACGTGCAAGGAAGTCACCGAATGTTGATTCTCTTGCGCCTGGGAACCAAGATAGAAGAATATAGATAATAAGCGCCCAGGTGTAAATTTGAATAGCATAGAGAAATATTTGTAAAATCATTATCATGGCGTATTACCACCTCTTTATATTTGTCTCTTCCTCTTCACCGAACAACTCTGAAATTGCTCCAACAATGTCCACATTTTCAGGTGTACACATAAACGTTTTCGGTCCTAATTTTTGAATATCCCCGCCTATAGCGTATACAGTACCACTTAAAAAGTCAACGATGCGCACAGCTTGATCAGTAGACATTCTTTGTAAATTAATAACAACAGCTCGTCTTCCTTTTAAATGATCGGCAATACCTTGTGCTTCGGAATATGTGCGCGGTTCTAACAAAACAACTTTAGAGGACTGTTTTGCCGTTTCAATACTCACGATATTTTGTTTTGGTTGTACTTTTGTAAATGGGACATCCTGCTGCTCTGGAGGATCTTGTTGCTTTTTCATTTCTGTTTGCTCCTTTTCATAAGCATATTGAGCTGCTTCTTTTTCTTCTGGTGTGTCAAAAAAGAAGTATTTTACTTTTGACCAACTCATAATAACATTCTCCTTTCCTTTACGCTTTTCCTACTAAAATCGTTCCCAAACGAATATATGTAGCACCTTCCTCAATTGCAATCGTGTAATCATTTGACATTCCCATCGATAGCTCTTCACACGGAGCGTATGGCAATTCTAGTTCCTGCACTTGCTTTTGTAACATGCGCAGCGTTCTAAAACAGCTACGAATTTCCGCTTCTTCCTCCGTAAAAGGTGCCATTGTCATCAATCCAACAACTTCAATTTTATCAAAGTCTTGCAAAGCTTGAATAAACGCAATCGCTTCCTCAGTCGATAAACCTTGTTTCGATTCTTCACGCGATGTCTTCACTTGCACAAAACATCGAACCTTCTTTGTAGCACGCTTTTGAATCTCTTTTGCAAGCGAAAGACGATCTAATGAATGTAAATAATCAATCTCATTGATGACCTCTTTTACTTTTCTCGTTTGTAACGAACCAATGAAATGCCAATTAACTTTCGAGCCAAAATGCTCATATTTTTGTAAAAAGCCCTCATTTCGGTTCTCACCTAAATCAGTAAGTCCAGCTTCTACTACTTCATTTGTTGCTTCAATTCCTACTGTTTTTGTTACTGCAACGAGTTTAATCTCCTGTACCGAGCGCTTTGCTCGTTCACACGCTTTTTTAATTACTTCCTTTACAACTACTAAATTCTCTTGTACTGCCACTGTTTTCAATCCCCCTTAAAACCTATGAAACTCAACATTCTTCCCGTTTTCCCTTGATCACGGCGATGTGAGAAAAACAATTGTTCTTCACAGCTTGTACAAAGAGACGACATCACAATATGCTCTTCTTTTATGCCAGCTTGTACGCATAATATACGATTAATTTCTTTTAAATCAATCGCATATTGTCCATCTGAAATCAATTTATAAGGAACACGTCCGTTTACTACTTGTTTTGCTGCCCCTAATACACGATCATCAACAACATAACAGCATGATCCAATGGCAGGTCCAATTGCAACATGAATTCCGTGAGCAGGGATACCTTCCGCTTTCCACTTTTGAATCATTTCCTTTGCAATCTCTTTAACAGTTCCTTTCCACCCAGCATGTGCAAGTCCTATCATGCCATGTGATGGTGCATAGAAATAGAGTGGAACACAATCTGCATAACAAGATGTTAAGCACACATCTTTATCAGTCGTGTAAATACCATCCGTATTTGGAATACCATCTTCATACGAATAAATTCCTCGCCCTTTTTCCTGTTGTCCTACTTTTTCAACATGATGATCATGAACCTGTTCTGAGCAAATCCAATTCTCTAGTGGTTTTTGTAACTTATTCGCTAAAATACGTCTATTTTCATGAACATTCTCCACGATATCATTCACATGTAATCCTAAATTCATCGCATGAAAGGAGCCTGTACTTACCCCACCATCTTTTGTCGTAAATCCAGCAGTAATGTTTCCAAGATCTTTCCACGCTTGTAAATACAATATACCGTCCACATATTTAAATGGTTCTCTCATAAAGCGGCTCCTTCTAATTAAAATAGCTTAAAAAAGCATGGTACTTCCTGTCTATTTTACCATACTTTTATTTTTCCATAACGACAACAGAAAAAAAAGAGGAATTTGTAATATTCTTTAAGAAATTGTCGGTGTTTGTATTGATTCTGTTACAGGATTGACATGATCACCTTTTACTAGTATGACATCCTCTCCAATTTTTACAATTTGTTTCCAGGGAATTACAAATTCTGCTTCCTTTCCAAATATACCTAACATACGTGTCTGCTTTGAAATAATAACTGCTTGAATTTTCCCTGTGTTCATATCGATATCAATATCTCCAATATTCCCAAGTTTTTTTCCATCTGAGACATTGACAACATCCTTCATCTGAAACTCTGAAATTCGTATCATTGTCACCCTCTCCTTTATCTCGCATTAACAGGAAGTAACCCTCACTAATAGAAAATCCATTTTATTATCATTATATGAATACGCTATCTCCTCTATGAGCGGAATCTGAACTACACATAATAAAGTGAATCTTTAATCAATCGTGTTTTATAGATAGCAATTGCAAAATAAAAAGGCCTCACCATAAATGGTGAGACCTTATCCTTGAATCGTTTTATTCATTTGTTTAATAGCTGATTTTTCCAAACGCGATACTTGCGCTTGTGAAATCCCAATTTCTTCTGCAACTTCCATTTGTGTTTTCCCTTGAAAGAAACGTTTTCGAATAATCATTTTCTCCCGATCATTCAATCGTTTCATTCCTTCTTTCAATGCCAATTCTTCCACCCATTGCTCGTCCTTTTGTTTCTCATCACTTAACTGATCCATTACAAAAATAGGATCTCCCCCATCATTATATATGGGCTCAAATAACGAAACTGGATCTTGAATGGCATCGAGTGCAAAAACAACTTCCTCATGCGTTACTTCAAGAACCTTTGCAATATCCATTGCCGTTGGCTCTTTTGAATTTTCCGCAATTAACTTTTCTCTTACCTGTAATGCCTTATACGCAATATCTCGTAATGAACGAGATACGCGAATCGGATTGTTATCACGCAAATATCTGCGTATTTCCCCAATAATCATTGGCACAGCATATGTCGAAAATTTAACATTTTGGCTTAAATCAAAGTTATCAATGGATTTCATAAGTCCAATGCAGCCAACTTGAAATAAATCATCAACAAATTCTCCTCTATTGTTAAATCGTTGGATGACGCTCAGTACAAGACGTAAGTTTCCATTCACTAATTTCTCTCTTGCGCTTATCTCTCCACTTTGCATTTCTCGAAATAATTTACGCATCTCTTCATTTTTTAGTACTGGAAGTTTAGCTGTATCAACACCGCAAATTTCTACTTTGTTTCTCGTCAAAGTGTTCCCTCCTATCGGGAGTTGCTGTACAGTGTAAAGTATCTCCTTTGGAGGGAATTTTATGCATACGGTTTTTCCATCTTCACTAACTAACGCGTAATTTGTAAATACAATAAAACCAATCGGAATACCGATTGGTTTTATGAATCTCCCTTGATCATATAAGCTTTTTTTACATACTTCTTTATACCATTTTATTAAATTCTTTCCGCAACCTTTTTATAATCCTTTTTTCCAAACGGGAAATATAAGACTGTGAAATTCCTAGCATATCTGCTACATCTTTTTGCGTTTTTTCTTCTCCGCCTGCAAGACCAAAACGTAGCTCCATAATTTGCTTTTCACGGTCATTTAATTGATGTAGTGCTTTCATAAGAAGATGACGATCTACAGTAGCCTCTAGATCTTTTGTAATAATATCATCATCTGTACCAAGCACATCCGATAGCAGTAACTCATTCCCATCCCAATCAATATTTAACGGTTCATCAAATGACACCTCTGAACGATTTTTATTATTTCTGCGTAAATGCATTAAAATTTCATTTTCAATACAACGTGATGCATATGTCGCTAATTTTATTTTCTTTTCAGGATTAAATGTATTTACGGCTTTAATAAGACCAATTGTTCCAATACTAATTAAATCCTCGATATTAATTCCTGTATTTTCAAACTTACGAGCTATATATACAACGAGCCGCAAGTTACGCTCAATAAGCAATGACCTTGCTGCTTGATCCCCTTTTGGCAATTTATTCAAAAGAACCTCTTCTTCCTCTTTTGTCAAAGGTGGTGGCAATGCCTCACTTCCACCAATATAATAAATTTCATCGGTCTTAATTCCAAGTTTCAGCAATACTTTATACCAAAGGTATACTAAGTAAAATTTCAATTTCGCCATGTTCCCCCGCCTCTCATCATTAAGCAATTGTCACTTTTTGTGATATCAACATCTTCGGATGTATAATGCATTGATACTCCCCATTGGTAGACAACTGCTGTGTATTTAATCCGATTAATACCTTATTGACAATCATATCGCTTCCTTCGTGATGAACTTGAACAACATCTGGCTTAATGGCCCATAAAAATTGATGATCCACTCCTACCGCTCGAAAAGGAATTAAGCGTAATCTCGTTGCCCAACCAGAATCATTTTCTGGTATTTGTGGAATCTCTGTTTTGGAATAAATTTGTTCTGTTAACCATGTCGGTAAACAATGTTCTAACGATGAAATATGCATAACCATAACCGGTGTTTTTGTCAAAGGATCATGAAGTTGGTTTCCACTATCAATTAAGCCATCTAATTCAATTTCATTTTCAGCTAATTTAATATTCACTTTTACGATTTGATCATAATGAATCTTTGTCACTTCTACATTTTCAATACGTTTTTTCGAGAAATAATAAATAATGGGAAATCCAAAAATAACAAACATCCAGCTTACAGGATCACCATAAGAAATTGATTTTGCCTGCACTAACCCATTTACCATTTCATTTGTTTGTAGGAAAAAATGAGTTCCAATTAATCCTCCTCCTACCATGAATGTTACAAAATAAAAAGTAAAAACGGTCTGTGTATAATCTCGAAAAGTAGAAAATCCAAATGCCGCATACACAATAAATAACGAATACACGAGTTTCATAATTGGATGTGTCATCATAGAAGCAAAAGGAGTAAAGGCAAAAATAACAATCGTGGAACCGATAAATGCCCCTAAGACAAGCCTCCATCTTTTGATCCTCTTTTTTAACACCGTTGCTGTTAATAAAAGTAAAAGAAAATCAATGCAGGCGTTTAACAACCAAACAACGTCGGCGTAAACAACCAAACAATTCACCTCTTTTTTTAAGTTGAGACTAGTATAATGCATATCCAATGAGAAAGTGTGTCAATTTACGGAGGGGTTTTTTTGTTATTTTGTGGTTTCTAGACATAATCTGTCGTGAAGAAATAAACGTGGATTTTTTATAGAAAGATATATAACTATTAGCTGCTATTTCAAAAAAAAGATCTGCTTAACAGATCTTTCTAACATGCAAACTTTATTCATCTCGTATTTTCCGAAGTGAGTTTCTTCTGGATATGTATTGCAATAAAACGTTAATCATCCAATGATTCTCTTCATCTCTCAATGATCATTAGTCTGCCAATAGCTAGACAGGCAAATCTAGTTTTAACATTTTTTAAACAACTAAAAAAGGAGCTAAATGAAAGCTCCTTTTCTTTTATCGTCTACGACGGTTACGTAAAAATGCTGGGATATCGATATCATCTGAATCCGTATTACGATCATGTACAACAGGCTCTTCACGTTTCACTTCGCGTTTTACTTCACGTTGTTTTTGTGGTTGAGCTGCTGGTTGTTGTTGTGCGTAATTTGAATTCGTTGCCGGACGTACAAATGGTTTTGGCGGTTGAACTGAAATACTATCATCAAAACCAGTTGCAATAACAGTTACAACAATATCATCTTTTAATCCTTCATTAATAACAGAACCGAAAATCATATTCACTTCTGGATCTGAAGCTGAAGCTACAATATCTGCTGCTTCTTGTACTTCATATAAACTTAAGTTTGCGCCACCTGTAATGTTCATAATAACACCTTGTGCGCCATCAATAGATGTTTCTAGTAGCGGACTAGAAATTGCTTTCTTTGCAGCTTCCGCAGCACGATTTTCACCATTACCAGAACCGATACCCATTAATGCTGAACCTCTATTAGACATAATAGTTTTTACGTCTGCAAAGTCTAAGTTAATAAGACCAGGTGTAGCAATTAAATCTGAAATACCTTGAACACCTTGGCGTAATACGTTATCCGCTTCACGGAACGCTTCTAACATCGGTGTATTTTTATCTACAATTTCTAGTAAACGATCATTTGGGATTACAATCAATGTATCTACATTTTCTTTAAATGCTGCAATACCAGATGCAGCTTGTGTTGCACGTTTACGTCCTTCAAATGTAAATGGACGCGTTACAACACCAACTGTTAATGCGCCTAATTCCTTTGCAACTTGTGCGACTACTGGAGCTGCACCAGTTCCAGTTCCACCGCCCATACCAGCTGTTACAAAGACCATATCTGCACCGCGAAGTGCTTCTTGGATCTGCTCTTTACTTTCTTCAGCAGCTTTTTTTCCTACTTCAGGATTTGCGCCGGCACCAAGTCCACGCGTTAATTTTCCACCAATTTGCATTTTCGTTTCAGCTTTTGATAGATTTAATGCTTGTGCATCAGTATTTACGGCGATAAAGTCTACACCTTGTACGCCATGCTCAATCATACGATTTACAGCATTATTTCCGCCGCCGCCGACACCGATAACTTTTATATTCGCTAATTGATCTTGAGTAGTATCAAACTCTAACATGTCGAAATCCCCCTAGAACCTCATTTTTCTTGTCAAATTTTAATCCCATAAGTAACGGAATACACGTTTTACTTTTGACATCATACGTTCATCATTTTGATCATTATTGTTTTGATTACGAGTTTTTTGTTTCACAGGTTGCTGTTGTACCGGCATCGTTGCTGGTACTGGGTCAAAATGCTCTTGCGTTTCTTGAACGCTTTTCCCTCGTAATTTAGCTTTTTGATAAGAGTGTTTAATTAGCCCAACTCCAATTGTATATTGAGGCTCACGAACACCAATATAATCTGGAGTTGCTATACGAACATTTTCATGTAAAATATCAGATGCAAGATCTAGAATACCTGGCATAGAAGCAATACCACCAGTAAGCACATAACCAGAAGCTACTTGTTTCACTCCCAATTTGCGCACTTCGTCTTGAACAAACATTAAAATTTCTTCTACACGTGCCTCAATAATATCAGATAACTCTAATTGAGAATACTGTTCTGTTTGATCGCTTCCCATAATAGGAACCGTAAACATCTCTTCTTCAGAAGCCGTATCATAAAAAGCATGTCCATATTTCAGCTTAATTTGATCTGCATTCTCTGTTGAAGTTTTTAGCCCTATGGCGATATCCTTTGTTATATGATCTCCACCTAATGGCAATACACTCGTCGCTTGTAACTCTCCATCTCTAAAAATGGATAAAGTTGTAGATCCCCCGCCAATATCAACAAGGGCCACTCCTCTGTTTTTTTCATCAGAAGATAAAGCAACTGTCGCAGCCGCTAACGGTTGCAGGCAAATATCCACAATTTCAAGACCAGCTTTTTCTACACAACGAAGTAAGTTATGTAGTAAAGTTCTTGAGCCTGTAATTAATGTACCTTCCATTTCTAATCTTACGCCGATCATCCCGCGCGGATCGTTAATCTCGTCAAGACCGTCTACAATGAATTGTCGAGGCACCACATCAATAAATTCACGTTCAGGAGCAATTGATACAACTTGCGCTGCATCTAGAACTCGTAAAACATCATCATTCCCGATTTCACGATCTTCATTTGAAACAGCGACTACTCCGTGGCAAGGAAGCAACTGTACTTGGTTTGCATTGACACCTACAACAACTTGTTCAATGTGAATTCCCACCATGCGTTCAGCTTGTTCAATTGCTTTTTTAATTGATCGAACAGTCTCGTCTATGTCAACTATAGAGCCCTTTTTCAAACCATTTGATTTTACGTTTCCAACACCAATAATGTTTAAGCTGTCATTAACCATTTCACCAATGATGACTTTAACATTGGATGTACCGATGTCAAGACTAACATATATTTCATTGCTGTTCATTCTTTGGCACCTCCTTCTTTATTTATACCATACAAGTCAATATATGGAACACCAATCGCAACTTTACTATTTATAAGAAAAATATTCAACGTCTTTATGCATTTCCCTTTTTTAACCCTGTATTTTTCTTATTTTTATTTAACATTCACTTAATAATATTGCAGCAATCTGTGAATGCCTGCTTTATTTTGAAATAAATCTACTTCAAATGCAAAGATTACCGCCAAATATAAGTCTACACTAAGATGTACTCATAGAAAAGTGAAACTTGTACCAATCCTAGTACGAATCGAAGAAAATCTAAATATTTTTCATCAAATCAATCCCTACATAAGAGAACGTACGTGCTGTTTTTGTATGAAAAAAGAAACAAAACTACTATTCTTCTATTTCTTTTCTTCACCATCTAAATACTTCACATATGTCCCAACTTCTAAATCAATTAGAACTTTCTTACCTGGTTCTATTTGTTTCAAAATTAATGGATAAGCTTCCATACGCTTTGCGAAATCCTGAATAGTTGTACTAACTTCATAGCCTTCATTCATATATAAAGTAAGATGGTCTTCATTTGAATTCGTTGGAGTATAACGAATTTCAGAAATAGATCTTAGAATAGTCGGTGTTAATTTTTTTAGTTCTGCAATTAACTCTTTCATTTTCTCTTCTTTAAATGGTTCGAAAATCGGAGCTGCAACAGGCAATTTTCCATTTGGAAGCACATCAAGTGTTTTGCCGTTTTCTAAAAGTGGTTGTAATTTCCCGCCTTTATTTATATATCCTATCGTTACATATTCTTCGATATGGATATCGATTTTGTTTGGAAAACGTTTCTTGACATTTACTGCTTTAATTTCTTTTTGTTTCGTTAAATTTTCTTCCGCCTTATGCGCTGTTACCCGAAAATAACTTGTTTCATATGTAACTCCAGATTCTTTCAGGACTTGTTCATCTGTCATGTAATGATTTCCAAAAACACTTATCTTTTTTATATTACTAAGTGGAGACCGAAAATAAATTAAAAAAAGTACTAATAAAAATAAAATCGATATGTATAAAATTAATCGGTGATTGACAGTTTTTTTATTCCTTTTCTTTTGATTTTTTAATTTAGGTACACGATCTTGTAGTCTAATAACTTTACTATTTTTCATGTACGATCCCCCTATGTAACATAAAGAACGGCATGTTCTTCATGCCGTTCTTATCTTCTTATTATACCATAAATGATAATGAGCGGAACATATAACAGTTATCTTCCAATGATTTCTACTTCTGTATGCATATCTATATCAAATTGTTCTTTGATTGTTTTTTTGACAAATGCGATTAAATCTAAAACATCTTGTGCTGATGCAGATCCTGTATTGACAATAAAATTCCCATGCATTTCAGAAATTTTCGCACCGCCAATTTGATACCCACGAAGACCAGCCTTTTCTACTAAATCTCCAGCAAAATGCGGTAGCGGATTTCTAAATATACTACCTGCACAAGGGTGATTCCATGGCTGTGTTTCACGGCGATAGTCTTTATTTTTTTGCATGATACGAACAATTTCTTCACGTTCTCCTGTTTTCAGCTGAAATTCAGCTTCTAATACAATACCAGGGCGCTTTGTTTGTAAAACAGAAGTACGATAAGAGAATTCCATCTCTTCTTTTGTTAACCACTTAACTGTCCCATCTTCAAACATAATGCAAGCTCTCGTTAAAATTTTCGAGATATCAGATTTATGAGCACCAGCATTCATATATACTGCACCGCCAACACTTCCTGGAATACCACTTGCAAACTCTAATCCAGCTAGCCCTTGGCGACTAAGTAATGTCGACAACTTAATAAGAGGATATCCTCCACCAACTCTTACAATAGCTTCTTCTACTTCTAGGTGATCTAATCCTTCTCCTAAACGAATTACAACACCCTCGATACCTTTATCAGAAACAAGAAGATTCGAACCACGCCCAATTGCCGTCCATTTTATTTTGTGTTTTGTTACCAAATCTAAAATTTTCTCAACACCGGCAGCACCGCTTGGCATAATTAAAATATCAGCTGGTCCCCCTATTTTCATAGTTGTATAACGAGCTAATGATTCATTTACGAATACCTTCCCAACTTTTTCTTCTATAAGTTCATTTGCTAATTGTTCCATGATGATCTCCCCCCATATTAAGTCTCCTTACTACAGTAGTATGCAGGGCATTCACCTAACGTTATTTTCAACAAGCTTGTTCATTACTTCAAATAACTTGTTGGCTGCATCTGGAATTCCTAGCTGCTTAGCAGCTAGTTTCATATTTTGTAATGTTTGTGTGTCTAATAAAATCTCATCAATATCACGAAGAAGCGTTTCAGCTGTTAAATCTTTTTCAAGAAGCATTTTTGCCGCTCCTTTATCAACAACTGATTGTGCATTTTTCTCTTGATGATTATTTGTCACATAAGGACTTGGAATCAAAATACTTGGTTTCCCTAACGCTGTCAACTCAGCAAGCGTTGTTGCACCAGCTCGTGAAACAACAAGATCTACACCAGTAAGTACCTCTGGCATATTATGAATGAACGGTTTAATAATCACATTACCTGGATTCCCTTTTTGTTTCACAGCTTCCATTACTTTATCATAATGCACTTCACCAGTAATATACAATACTTCATAATTTTTGTTACCAAATTGTTCAATTGCTTCTACAAAAGCATCATTAATTGGTCTCGCTCCGCGACTCCCACCAAAAATAAGAACAGACTTTTTAGAAAGCGATAATCCAACAGAGCGCTTCCCTTTCATTCCATTTTGGTTCATTACTTCTGATGCACGTGGATTTCCTGTCATAACAACTTTAGATTGTGGGAAATGCTCAGACGCTGCTTCAAAACAAACAGCAACTTTATCCACATAGCGACTCAAAAATTTATTCGTTACACCAGGTACACTATTTTGTTCATGTACAATAGTTGGAATCCCTAATTTCGCTGCCGCATATACGACCGGACCACATACATAGCCACCTGTACCAATCACAACATCAGGATTAAACCGACGAATATATCTTTTACTATCCTGGACACCTTTTAGAAAACGCATTACTGTTTTCACATTATCAAGGGAGATTTTTCGCTTAAATCCACTAATAACAATAGATTGAAACGGTATACCTGCTTTTGGAACAATTGTGCTTTCCAATCCATTTTCCGTACCAATGTATAAAAATCGTGCTTCAGGATGTAGTTTTTTTATTTCCCTAATTAAAGCAAGGGCTGGATATATATGACCACCTGTGCCACCACCACTAACTAATACTCGCACTACAAATTCCTCCGCTTCTCTGTTCTAATTTCAATTGTAATTATTCCTACATTCATACTATATTTTCCGTTTTCTACACACAAACGAAAAACCCTGTCTTATAAACAGGGTTTAGTAGCGAGAGTGACGACTTATATTCAATAATACGCCAACTGCCATTAGCATCAAAGTCAAACTTGATCCACCATAACTTAGAAATGGCAAAGTAATTCCTGTAACAGGCATCAATCCCGTTACAACACCAATATTAATCATCACTTGAATCGCAATCATCGCCACAATACCTACTGCTAAAAACGTACCATATAAATCAGGCGCTCCTAATGCTATACGAATCCCGCGCCATAATAACAGACTAAATAATAATAACACAAACGAACCACCAATAAAACCTAATTCTTCGGATAAAATCGCAAATATAAAATCTGTTTGGGGTTCCGGTAAATAAAGAAATTTTTGTCTACTTTGTCCAAGTCCAAGCCCAAATAAACCACCCGGACCAATCGCAAGTAACGATTGAATAATCTGAAATCCACTTCCAAGCGGATCCGACCATGGATCTAAATAGGATGTAATCCGTTTCATTCGATATGGTGCCGATGCAATTAATCCAACAAATCCTGCTACTCCAACTAATCCTAACATTGCAAAATGAAAAACACGTGCTCCCGAAATGAAAATCATTATGATACATGTCCCAACCATTACTGTTCCTGTTCCAAGATCCGGTTGAAGCATAATCATTCCAAAGGCAACAAATACAAAACCAAGTGCTGGGAGTAAACCATGTTTAAACGATGTAATCAACTTTTGTCTTTCTGATAAAAATTTCGCCAAAAAAATAATCATCGCGAATTTCATAAATTCTGATGGTTGAATCGAAAATGCTCCGATTCCAATCCAGCTTCGCGCTCCCCCTCGAACAAGTCCCACTCCAGGAACTAAAACAAGAATCAGGAGAATAAAACAAACGAGCAAAATTACTTTTGAATAGGTACGCCACACCCAATAGTCGATTTTCATAATAAAAAACATCGCTGCTACTCCAATTCCCGCAAATAATAGTTGTCGTTTTACAAAAAAGAATGAATCACCCATCTTATAGGAGGCCCAGACAGCACTTGCACTGTAAACCATAATCATCCCGATTGTTAGCAACAAGAGCGTAACGATAATGAGAATGAAATCAGGCGTTTTTTTCATTGGCAATGAACACCACCTCTTTGGACGAAGCATTTTGTCCTATGTAACAAAACATCAGTAGGTGTTAGCCTACTGATGTTTTGATTTACTTTATATAAGTTTATGCACGGCTTGTATAAAAATGTCTCCTCTTTCTTCAAATGTTTTAAATTGATCCCAGCTTGCACATGCTGGTGAAAGAAGGATAACATCTCCATCTGTAGAATGAACGTAAGCTCTTTCTACCGCCTCTTCCAAATTATCGACACTTTCAATGATATCTATCCCTGCTTTTTCTGCTGCCTTCACTAACTTTGGTGCAGTTTGTCCAAATGTTACAATCGCTTTTACATGTTCAAAATATGGAATTAAATCATCAAATTCATTACCGCGATCAAGTCCACCTGCTAGTAAAATAACAGGCCCTGTAAATGCTGATAACGCCTTTTCCGTCGCTAACATATTCGTTGCTTTTGAATCATTATAAAACTTACGATTCTTAATTGTTGTTACGTACTCTAGACGATGTTTTACACCCGTAAAACGTTTTAATACTGTAACAATAGCCTCATTTGCTACACCTAATAATTTAGCAATGCTCATTGCTGCTAAAATATTTTCTAAGTTATGTTTACCAGGTAAAACGATATCCTGAATTTCAACAACTTTCTCGCCTTTAAAATAAAGAGCGTTATCTTTTACACACGCACCATCTTCAATTTCTTTCGTAGCTGAAAATAGTACTTTTTGCCCTTTACTATTTGCTGCTAAAGACATCACATCTGCATCATCTGCATTAATTACACTATAATCCGTTTCAGTTTGGCTTTTAAAAATATTTGCTTTCGCTAAACCATACTCTTTCTTCGTACCATGATAATCTAAATGCGCTTCAAATAAATTTAAAAATGCTGCGATTTTAGGTCGGAATGTTTCTACTCCCATCAATTGGAAAGATGAAAGTTCTGTAACAACTACTTCACTTTCTTTTGCCCCTTGCGCCACTTCACATGCTACCGTACCTATATTTCCAGCGATAACAGGGTGCTTTTGTCCTTCTTTCAACATTTCAAATGTTAGCATTGTCGTTGTTGTTTTACCATTAGAACCCGTAATTCCAACAAACGGCGCCTCTGAGATACAATACGCTAACTCTACTTCTGTTACAATCGGAATTTGTTTTTCTTTCGCTGCAACAAGTAATGGATTAGAATATGGAATCCCAGGATTTTTCACAACAAGTGAGATATTTCTTTCTAATAACTCTAATGGATGACCTCCACATACAACATCCATTCCTTTTGCTTGCAATTCTGCAGCTAGCGCATTATCAGCTAATGGCTTTCCGTCATTTACAATCACATTTGCACCTAAATTTTTTAATAAAGTTGCAGCTGCATAACCGCTTTTTGCGATACCTAATACAAGAATATTTTTATTTTGATAGTCAGTCACAGTTTTCAATTACATCCACACTCCGATATAAATTCCTAATATCGCTAATAAAAATCCTACAGACCAGAACGTTACAACAACACGCCATTCTGACCAACCACATAATTCATAATGATGATGCAGTGGACTCATTTTAAAAACACGCTTTCCAGTCGTTTTAAATGAAATAACTTGAATGATAACAGATAAAGTTTCCATTACAAATACGCCGCCAATAACAACAAGTAATAATTCTTGTTTTAATAAAATCGCTACTGCAGCTATCGCGCCACCTAAAGCAAGGGAACCTGTATCTCCCATAAATACTTTAGCTGGATTCGCATTAAACACTAAAAATCCAAGTACAGCCCCTACAACTGCCATACAGAAAATCGCTACTGCATATTGCCCTTGAGCAACAGCAATGATACTAAATGCCCCAAATGCAATTGCAGCTGTCCCTGATAACAGTCCATCTAAACCGTCTGTCAAATTGACTGCATTGGATCCACCAATAAGCATAAATAGTACAAGAATAAAATACGCCCAGTGTAAATCAAATTTAACATCCGTTCCTGGAATCATTAAATGTGTATCGAATCCCTGTCCTTTTGCGATGACAAAAAACGCAATTGCAATGACAAGTTGACCGATTAATTTTTGTTTTGATGTTAAACCAAGATTTCTTTTCTTAACGACTTTTATGTAGTCATCCAAAAAGCCAATCAATCCATAACCAAAAGTAACTAATAATAGTAATGATACTTCTGCACCTAAATATTCAAATTTAATTGCCATGATTAGTGTCGTCACCATCATAGACACATAAATAACAATACCACCCATCGTTGGTGTTCCTGATTTCTTTTGATGCGATTTTGGACCTTCGTCACGAATGCTCTGTCCAAACTTTAATTTTCGTAAAAATGGAATAAACAATGGCGAAAGGGCAACAGAAATTAAGAATGCCACCCCTGCCGTTACTAATAAACCTTGTTCAAGCACATGTAGTCCCCCTCTCATGTTGTTATTCTTTGTTGTTTAAACAATTCGAAATTGCTTCTTTAGCAATTTCACGATCGTCAAAATGATGTACTTCTTTTCCAATAATTTGATACGTTTCATGCCCTTTTCCAGCAATAATAATGATATCTTTCGCTTTCGCTTCAGAAATCGCATGGAAAATCGCTTCTTTCCGATCCACAATTACTTCATAATTATTCCCTTTTGCACCAGTTATCATATCATCCAAAATAGCTTGTGGATCTTCACTCCTTGGGTTATCTGAAGTCAAGACTGCATGCGTTGCATATGCTGTGGCAACCCCCGCCATAATTGGTCTTTTCGTCCGGTCACGATCACCACCACATCCAACAATACAGTACACATTCCCTTTCGCAAATTGCTTCGCTGTTGTTAGTACATTTTCCAAACTATCTGGTGTATGAGCATAATCGACAATAACTGTATAATCCTGTCCGCCATCCACAACTTCAAAACGTCCTGGAACACCAGTCAAACTTTTCACAACATCAATAATTGTTTGTAAAGCCACACCAGAAACAAGAGACGCTGCTGTTGCCGCTAAAACATTGTATACATTAAACTTTCCTATTAATTTCATCGTAATATTTTTACTCTCATAAGGTGTAACGAGAGTAAATGTTGTACCACCGCTCGTCATGACAATATCCTTTGCCATAACATCGCTACGTGTATCAATTCCATAAGTAATAACCGTAGCCGCTGTACTTCTTATATATTCTTCCGATGCTGGATCATCATTGTTTAACACAGCATACTTTTCACGATTATGATGATAGCTATTACCAAGCTGTGCAAAAAGCAAACCTTTTGCATGTTTATATTCTTCCATCGTCTTATGATAATCTAAATGATCTTGTGTTAAATTTGTAAATACTGCCACATCATAATCGCAGCCATGTACACGGCCAAGATCTAATGCATGTGAAGAAACTTCCATTACTGCGCTATTTACGTTTTGCTCAACCATACGGTGAAACGTTTGTTGAAGTGTCAGTGCATCTGGCGTTGTATTTTTCACCTCGAATGTTTCATCACCGATTTTCATATTAATTGTTCCAATTAGCCCTGTTTTATGACCGTGCGCTCGCATAATCTCATCCATAATGTGCGATGTTGTTGTCTTTCCATTTGTACCTGTAATCCCAATTAAGTGCAACTTGTGTGTTGGCTGCTCATAAAAATAATCAGCTAGCACTGCTAATGAACGATAAGTATTTTTCACAAGTACAACTGGAACGTCAACATCAATCGGTCTTTCCGCAACAATAGCAGCCGCACCTTGCGCGGCTGCTTGCTTAGCAAAATCATGGCTATCAACCGTATACCCTTTCATACATACAAATAAGCTTCCATTTGTCACTTTACGTGAATCAGCTTCAATAGATGTAATTTCTGGATTTTCTTTTGGAACAACTGGAAAATCATGCAAACATGATACAAGTGTGTGCAACTTCATTTCACTAAACCCTCTCTACATTGTTTATTTATCTCTTACTTAATAGGCAATACATATCTCCCGCCTTCAAAATTAAGACGGAAGATTGTTGCCTAACGATCTGAAAATAGACCCGTTTATCAATGAGACGTATAATCATCTCAACTGACCAACTTCATCTTAGCCCTTATTTTCAGAAGAAATATATCGCATCTTCATAGAAATTAAATTTCTATGAAAACAAGTCTTCTATATTGAACTAACTTCCACCAATTGTATCATAAAACACAACCTCTTACCTTTAATTACCGAAGTAAATTCTAATTTTCGAGCCCTCTTTTACTTTAGCACCCGCTTCTGGTGATTGTTTAATTACCTTTTCTCCTTCACCACTTACATCGAGTTGTAAATCTACAAGCTGTGTTTGTAAATCCTTCTTGTTCATTCCAATTAAATCTGGAACTTCTACAGTAGGCGTATCGCCCCATTTATATTCTTTTTCAACTTGCTCTTTTCTCGGCTCTACTCCCATAGCAGGAAGCGCATCACGAAGTATATTTCCAACAATTGGTGCAGCAACCACCCCACCAAATTGAGTTACTCCTTTCGGATTATCAACTGCAACATATACTACAATTTGCGGATCATCTGCTGGAGCAAATCCAATAAAAGATACAATATAGTTATTGTCTAAGTATTTTCCGTCTTTTACCTTTTGGGCAGTCCCCGTCTTTCCACCAACACGATAACCATCAATATATGCACCTTTACCAGAACCTTTCGCTACAACATTCTCTAACGCATAGCGAACTTTCTCTGATGTTTCCTTGGAAATAACTTTTCTTTTTGCAACTGGCGTTTTCTTGCTTACAACCTGATTATTCGATGGATCAACAAATTCCTTTGCAATATATGGTTGATATAACGTTCCACCATTTACAGCTGCAGCTACCGCAGCAACTTGCTGAATTGGTGTAACAGAAACACCTTGACCAAAAGAAGTCGTCGCTTGTTCAACTGGACCAACCTTATCTAAGTTAAATAAAATCCCTTTTCCTTCTCCTTGCAGGTCAATCCCTGTCTTCTGTCCGAAACCAAAATCCCGAATGTATTGGAATAACTTCTCTTTTCCAAGACGATCTCCAAGCTCAATAAAACCTGGGTTACAAGAGTTTTGGACAACTTCTAAAAACGTTTGACTACCATGCCCTCCAGCTTTCCAACAACGTAACCTAGCACCACCAACTTCAGCTGCTCCATCATCATAAAACGTATCTTTCTCTAAGTCTACTAATTTTTCATTTAAAGCAGCTGCCAATGTAATGATTTTAAAAGTCGATCCTGGCTCATATGTACTCCATACGGGCAAGTTTCGATTAAATACCTCTGGTGAAACACTCTGAAAGTCTGTCGGATCAAAACTTGGACGACTCGACATCCCTAAAATTTCACCATTCTTCGGATTCATAGCAATTGCAATCATACCGTCTGGATTATAAGTGGATTCTGCTATATTAAGCTCTCTTTCCATAATTGTTTCGATACGAGAATCGATTGTTAATTTCAAATCCAGACCAGCCTCTGGTTTTTTAAAATCATCACCAACATTTGGCATCCGTTGCCCTTTTGCATCTGCAAAAAAGCGGACATGGCCTTTATCACCATTTAATTCTTTATCATAATACGCCTCAAGTCCCATAAGACCCTGATTATCACTACCAGCAAACCCTAATACGTGCGATAAGTATTTTCCGAATGGATAATACCGAATAGAATCTTCAGCAATATAAACACCTTTTAAGCTTAAACCACGTACTTCTTTCGCCTTATCATGCGAAATTTTCCTTCCGCCTTTATCCAATCTTACAATGGATTCTTTTTTTGTAATCCGCTTGTAAATTTCCTCTTTGTCCACACCTAAAACTGCAGCTAATTTCTCTGCAGTCTCTGCTGGCTTTTCAATTTGCCTCGGTACAACAAAGACAGTTGGCGCACTTTTATTTGTTGCAAGCTCTACACCGTTTCGATCTAAGATCTTCCCGCGCTCAGGTTCAAAAGTAATATTACGACTCCACGAATCCTTCGCACGATCTGTCAACATATTTCCAAGAAAAAACTGCACATATCCAAGACGAATATCAATAATTGTAAAAATAAGTATCCCAGATACCAGTATAAAAATAAGTCGTTTCCTAACAGTTACATTTGACACACGCATATTGGAACAAGCCTCCCTTACGCCTAGCTTGTTCCAATATATGCTTGTACCTATTTGATTAGAACTTTCTACTTTCGTTTATATCCACTCTTTATTTTCATGTTAAGGTTTATCCGCCTCTTGCTGCGGTTCAAGTGGCGGCACAAGTGTTACAGCTAATTCTGTACCAGGTTGCAGCAATGTTCCTTCCGCTACACTTTGTTCTGTTACATACCCTGTACCAGATGGTTTCAAGTTAAGATTTAACGTTTTTGCTAAATTCATAACATCACGCAGTGCCCAGCCCTGTATATTTGGCATTGTCGGTTTATCCCCTACTAAGAAGATTCGATCGCCCTTCAATGTTTTTTCAGTTGCTTTTGGCACTTGCTGTTTCACTTTACCTTCACCTAGTTTAATTGGACGGAATTTCTCTTTCTCCTCTAACGCTTTTGCCGCCTCTTCCATCGTTTTTCCAGTAACATCTGGAACAACGGCTTGCTGTTCTTTTACATATTTCTTCGGATCTTTTACTTCTTGTGGTTTAATCTTTAAATACTCTAAACTATCTTTTGTTACTGATTTAAATATTTCAGCAAGTGGTTGTGCCCCGTATTCATTATCTTTTAATTTCGGTTGCTTAATTGCCAAATAGACAATCAATTGAGGGTCGTCTATCGGTGCCATACCTAGGAATGAGAAAATATAATTCTCTCTTCCAGTCATATAACCGCCTTTTCCATCAGGAATTTGTGCTGTTCCTGTTTTACCACCAACCGAGTATCCATCTATCTTGTAGGCATTCCCTGTTCCTTTCGGTGATGTAACAACACGTTCTAGTAATTGTCTTACTTGTGCTGCTGTTTCTTTTGAAACTGGCTTCCCTACCTCTTCTGGCTTATGCTGTAATTCCGCCTTCTCTGTTATTGGATCTACAATTCGATCGATTACATAAGGTTTCATCATTTTCCCATCATTTGCAATCGCTGTTGCAGCTTGTACAAGCTGTATTGGAGTGACAGTAGAACCTTGCCCAAACGCTGTTGTTACTTGCTGAATTTGCGAATCAAATACAATTTTATTTTCAACTTCACCTTGTAAATCAATCCCCGTCTTTTCATCCAGTCCAAACTTATGAATATATTGACGGAAAAGGTCTGGTCCAAGTTTTTGATCTCCTAAAATAGCAAATGCAACGTTCGAAGAACGCTCAACCCCTTCATCGAACGTAATAGATCCCCAACCAGCACCATCATTATGATCTTTTATTTTACGATTTCCAACTGAATATGTACCAGACTGATAATATTCCTGACCGTTATATTTCCCTTCATTAATCGCTGCTGCCAATGTGAAAATCTTCATCGTCGACCCTGGCTCAAACGCATTTGCGACTGGCACATTTAAAAAATTTTTAACAACAGGTTTATTGGGATCAAAACTAGGACTACTGGACATCGCTAATATTTTCCCAGTTTTCGGATCTGCCACAACTGCAGTTAACATTTCAGGTTTATAATGCTTCTCCGCCGCCTTCATCGCATTTTCTAAAAAGCTTTGAATGCGCTGGTCAATTGTCAAATACACATTATCTCCATTTTTAGGCGGTTTTATATTTTGTTTTCCGCCTTCAAGAGGAACTCCATTACGTCCCCCTGTATATCCCACACTTCCATTAGAAGCACGTAAAAATTTGTCTAAACTCTGTTCTAACCCATATTCTCCTTTTGTAACACCATCTTTATCATCTGGTCTTGCATAACCTAATACATAAGACGCAAAGTCTCCATTCGGATACACTCTTGCTTTTTCGGTAACAAATGAAATCCCTTGTATGTTAAGAGCTTCTATTTGTTCTTTCTTCTCTTTCGTCAAGTTCTTTCCTATCGTTCCAAACTCTACCTGACTCTTATCTTTTTTTAAAGTGGCTAAAATTTCATCTTCGCTCGCTCCGAGTACACCTGCAATTTTTTTAGCAGCGTCCTCTTTATCTTTTACCGGCTTTTCGCCTTTCAACGTTGCGACAAGCTTGTAGGAGTTCGCATCTTGTGCTAACACATGTCCATTTTGGTCATAAATCGTTCCACGGTTCGCTTCAAGTATACCTGTTTTACTATGTTTATCTTGGGCAAGTTTCTCTAAGTCCTGATTATGCACTGTTCCTGTTGCTTGAATATAAAAGAATCGGGCTAGCAACAGCAAAAAGAGCAGGAGGAAAAATATCATAAAGTAACCTGCTCCCTTATTAGTATGAAGTTTGTTCATATTCATCTTCATATTTGTTTCACACCTATTTATTGTAGGCCTTTTACATTATTCGCGTTAATTTCTAGCCCGTGTTTTTTTGCAATTTCAGCGATACGCTCATAGCGACTTAATTTTTCTACTTCAGCTTGTAATTCTTGATTTTCTTTTTGTTGTTTCACAATTGTATCCTCTATATTTGCTGCTTCTGCATCAACTTGGTATAATCCAGCCTTATTACCAATAAAAGCTACACAGGCATATAATAAAAAGCCAATAAAAGCCACATACAACAGTTTCTCAATTCTTGTAATCTTCGCTTTAGCTTTTGGTTGTACCATCTGCTGTGGAACTTGAGACTGTAACTGTACCTGTTCTTGCGCTTGTTGTTTGTACTTTACAGCTAAATTTGTCATACCTCTCTCCTTTTATCGTTTTTCGGCGATCCGTAACTTCGCAGAACGCGCACGATTATTTTCTTCTAACTCTACATCAGAAGGTAAAAGCGGCTTTCTTGTGATAAGCTTTAGTTTCGGCTTAAACTCATCAGGAATAATTGGTAATCCAGGAGGAAGCTGTGGTGTTGTACTATTTCGTTTAAATGTTGTTTTACAAATACGATCTTCTAACGAATGGAATGTAATCACACTAATTCTTCCGCCAGGCTTGACCATTTCAATTGCAGATTCCAATGCTTCCTCAAATACTTTCAATTCATCATTTACAGCAATACGAATCGCTTGAAATACTCGTTTTGCAGGATGTCCACCTGTTCTACGAGCTGGAGCAGGAATTCCTTCTTTAATTAACTCTACTAACTCCCCTGTCGTTTCAATTGCCTTACTCTCACGATACGCTTCAATTTTTCTTGCAATTTGTTTTGAAAATTTCTCTTCACCATACTGGAAGAAAATTC
The DNA here is from genome assembly GCF_044764345.1 of Bacillus sp. NPDC094106. Lineage (NCBI taxonomy): Bacteria > Bacillati > Bacillota > Bacilli > Caryophanales > Bacillaceae > Bacillus > Bacillus sp. NPDC094106. The sequence continues at coordinate 41,236 of NZ_JBIWHY010000018.1, forward strand.
TTACGAGTTGTTCATATGACCAGCTGTTCACAACATCATATGCTGTTAACGGGGCATCTTGATCCATCCGCATATCTAACGGCGCATCATGATGGTAACTAAAACCACGCTCTGGTGTATCTAATTGAGGGGAAGAAACGCCTAAATCAAATAAAATCCCATCTACTTCTGTAATACCTAATTCATGTAGCTTTTCTGATAAATAACGAAAGTTACTCTTCACTGTTACAAATTGATCACCATAAGAAGAAAATTTTTCTTTTGCATTTTGAATCGCAATCTCATCTTGATCAAATGCAATTAACTTTCCCCCTTCCGTTAGCTGGGATAATAGATAAGAACTATGACCGCCGCCACCTAACGTACAATCTACATATGTACCATCTGGCTTTATATCCAAGCCATCTACTGTTTCTTTTAAAAGCACTGTTACGTGTTTAAACATCGTTGCACCTACTCTTTTTCCAAATAATTATGCTGAACGCACTTCTTTCTCCTAGCTAATATATATAAGCTGGAAAAATAAACAATGTTAAAGTGCGACTCATTCAACTCACCATTAGTGAAAAGGATTATCCACTGATCGCAGCTTTAATTTATTATATACTAAATTTTATCATTTTTTGCGGGAATTTAAATAAAAACATGTCGAAAAACATAATAATACGTTTACATTTTGTGCTATTTTGTCATATATGTTTATTTTATTTATTATGAGCACTATCCAGCCATCTAATCATACAATTCAGAAAATTATTATTTTACAGGTAATTCCACAGAACAAAAATAAAATCCTGCTCCGAAGAGCAAGATTTTATAGTTTTATAACGTGATGCTTTCCATCCCAAGAATAAGACTGCTCCATCACTCTTTGAACAAAATCAAGACCGAACTGATTTAAATAATAACATATATTCCATACTCGTTCTTGCGGCGCTCCTAGTGGCCGAAGCGCAAATTGTAGACGGCGAAATTTATTCAACTCAACTTCATGTTTTTTCTCAACATTTCGTTTTAACATTCTTTCTAACAATTCAATTTGTTCTTTAATTTTCCGCTCATTTTCTCCAGCAAAATCATTTAAACCAGGATCTATCCTTTTTACAAACTGTTGTAAGGATGTGTGAATTTCCATCATTCCCTTTTTCGCTTCAAGGAATTGCTCTTCTATTGGCTCTTCTATTTGATTAGACAGCCAGTTTTCACGTATTTCACCTATATCTTTTACAAACGGATCGCTTTCTTGTAAATGTAGATCATATAAATCTGTTATAATATTCCGTTCCATATAGCTAATTGTAAGACGCGGAACAACCGGAGGCATTTGGAAACCAAACACATGAAATACTTGCTGTAATTCACTCCAGTACGCAATCTCACCTGGCCCTCCAATAAACGCTAATGTCGGGAAAATATATTCCTGCATAAGCGGCCTAGTTACAACATTATTGCTAAATCGCTCTGGATTTCTTTCCATTTCCCCTATCAATTCTTCATACGAAAATGAATACGTACCATCTTGCCCAACAAATTCCCCATTCTTTTCTTCTAACAATACACGCTCTTCGTCAATTTGCATAAATACATGTATTGCATTTGATTTGGTTTCAATAATTGGCTTATACCCTTGTTCTCTAATGATCTGCTGTTGACTATGAAGAGCTTCCTGAACTGCTTTATATCGGCTTATAATTTGTTTGAAAAAGGAAACTTCTAATTTCCTAAGTGCTGGATGATGTGAATCGACAAGAATCAAGCCTGTATCTGTAAACAGCTTCATAATGAGGTGTGCGAAGAAATCTACATATGTCCGAGACTTCTGCAAGGCATCCTCAACGAATTGTAATACATCTTTTGTAAAATTTGTTTCTGGATACGTTTTAAAAATCTCATCGATCCACTTTCTGCAGTCTTCAATTGAAAGATCCGATTCAGAGGCACTTACCTTTTTAGGATGACGATCATGAAAAATCATCTTTTTTATTTTTTTATTTTTTGTTACAAATGTATGATTAATTTCATCAATGTCATGATCTTCACCAGCAATCCAAAAAACAGGAACAACTCGAACCCCTAGACTTGCTTCTTTCTCTTTCGCAAGCTGTAATATCGAAATAATTTTATGCACTGTATAGAGTGGTCCTGTTAATAGTCCAGCTTGTTGTCCTCCGATAACAACATATGTATTTTCATCTGCAAGCGCTTCTATATTACGAAGCGTATATTCTCCAGCATGTAACTGTGTATTATATTTTAATAAATGCTCCACCAAATCTTGACGGAAAAACTTTTTATCACGTAAATCATGCAGACGTTGTTTAAATCCATCTTCTGTTAACTGATAGTCAAAACATGCCTGTATCTCTTTTTTGCCCTTCCTATAGTCCGCCGCAACACCTTGTAGCGGAACAGAGATTTCTTTTATCTCCATATAATTCTTCCTTTCGTATCCTGTTCTCTCACCAATCCACATTGTAGTCAATGTTTGATGCAAAAGCAAAGAATATACCTTACCGCTCTAATCCTCTTATTGCGTTATACAAAAATTGAAGTGTAGGTACTTGTTTTTGCTGTTTCTTCGCTTCCCCCAACACATAGCCAACAATAGCGTCAATTTCTGTTTTTCGCTTTCCCTTCACATCAGCTAACATGGAAGATGTATTACTAGACGTTTTTTCACACACACGACAAACCATTCGCCACAGCTCTTCTTTTTTTTCCTCTCTAATAAGAAATATAACTTCATTAAATACTTGCTTCATTGCTTGATAAAAAAATGGATTTGATAATAATTCTCCGTTTTGCACTCCAAACAGCGCTGTTAAAGGATTAATACATACATTCACTACCAATTTATTGTACATTGTCTGTTTCCAATCATTCTCTACTTGTAACGAAAACAATTGAGAAGAAAAACAATTGAATACCGCTTCAAATGGAACATGATTACCACGTACCAGACCAAACTTTGTAACACCTATCCCGGTATGATGTACTGTATGTTCATTCACCTTTTTTGCTCCATGTTCTACAATACCTACAGCCATATTTTCACACTGTAATTTTTGCATGACTTGAAGATGAGACATCCCATTTTGCAAAAAGATTAGTTGTTGTTGTTCAGTTATAAAAGGCAGTATATCAGTTAAATGATACTGTTTTACAGCAATGAATGTATAATCCAATCTCTCACCTAACACATTTTCTAATGGCAAAACATTCGGAAATACAGTTTCTCGTTTTCCATTTTGAATGCAAGTTATCCCCATCTGCATTATTCTCTCTGCTTGCTCGAATGTTCTTGTAAACAATGTAACATCTTGCCCATTTTTTTTAAAATAAAATGCATAAAGTAGACCAATGGCTCCCGGACCAACAATTCCAATCTTCATTTCTCTTCACGCAAGAGCCTCCCCTAAATCACTAGATATAAAAATATCTTGCAGTCCATTCAGAGCCCTTGACTCCCCCCATCTAATATGTATTGTTATAACATTGATTATATCCTATTTATCATTCACCAAACATAGCTTCTTCTCTTACATGTATATATTGATTACCAATACATTTCATATTCCAGTGTAGCAAATCTTCAAAAAATACCGAAAGAAATTTTCTATGTTCTTCATAAAAATGAAAAAATGAGTTATAATATTATTGAAAATATTTATACTTTTCTTTATTTTATAAGACAAGAAAAGGACGTGGTGAAATGACATTCCCAAAAGTTGAGCGCTTGCTCATCAACTATAAAACATTAGATGAATTCAAAAAATTCAAAGGCTGTGGTGCTCAAGAACTCTCTATGTTTGAAGAATTACAAGCAAATATTATTGAAAACGATAGCGAATCCCCATTTTACGGCATTTATTACGGTGGATCTCTTATCGCACGTATGAGTTTGTACATGAGAAGACATGGTGAGGCAAACCTTGAAATTACAGGATCTTACGTAGAGCTTTCCAAACTTGAAGTATTACCAAACTTCCAAAAGCAAGGTTTCGGTCAAATGCTTGTTAATTATGTGAAACAACTGCAATTTCCTATTAAAACAACAGCACGCATTCAATCTGCCGCATTTTGGGATAAACTAAATTTCCAAAAAACAACAACGACTGATGGCGAATTTTATATTTGGTACCCAGAAACTAATTTGAATGCGGTTACAAACGAAGAATCTGCATAAGGGGACACTTTAATCAGTGTTCATCGTCTACTGCTCGTTAATAGCGGGATAAAAATAAAAACAGCTGAGTAACAGCTGTTTTTATTTTTTTAACTTTTCTAATATTTCATGCTCATGCACAGCATCTTTTTCTTTTGCCTCTAGTACCATTACACTTCTTTTTCGATCAATATAGTCAAGCAAAGTTCGATACTCTTCCTCATATACCGCTAAACGCTGAAGAAGCCATTCTTTCTCCTTTTGCAGTAATTCAATTTTCTGTTGCAATACTTTTGATTCTTTTTCATCTTTATATTTTTGTAAGAAATCAATAACATCATTCAATGTAATAGATATAGATGAATTTTCTATCACTTTCGGTTGCTTCACTTCATAATTCTCTACCTTGCGAATTTGTTTCGCTTCTTCAATACGTTCTTTATACTGCTTTCTAACGTAAGAATTCCATCTGAAGCCACAGGCTGCAGGTGTACGAGATAAATTCCTACCTACCTCTTTAAAGGCGGAAAGTTGCGTTCCTCCTTCTCGAATATGCCGGAGTACTACTTCTGCCAGAAGCAAGTCTTCATCATCATTCCATGCATCTTGTCGTGTTGTCGCCATCTTTCTAGTCCTCCTTATGCATTTTTTATTAAACATATGCAGTTACTAGAAAAGATAGAATGCCAACATGCAAAGAATATCTTTTTCTATTTCTTTAAAGTTGTAACAATCGCTCGCCTATGCTCTTCCAATTCCCATAACCGTGCACATTCTGCACAAAATAACTACACACTTCAGCCCATCTTCTTACCTAATGTCTTGTATCACTTTTTCTAATGCATCCATCATTTCACCATTAATTGCATCGTGATGTTTCGGCCGATTTAATGTAATCCATATTACCGCTTCTTTATGTTCTACTAAAAGGTTTACAATCCTCATCTCTCCCTTTCCTTCACAAAGTTATGTTTGAGAAAAATGGCAAAAAACCTTTCATTCTTCTTAATAGAAAAAGACAAAAAAAATAAACGTAGAAGATACTCTTCTACGTTTATTTTTTGCAATTACTTGCTGATTACTTCTTTACCTTTGTAAGTACCGCATGCTTTACATACACGGTGAGCTAATTTCGCTTCACCACAGCTTGGGCACTCTACCATACCAGGTACTGATAATTTGAAATGCGTGCGACGCTTTCTTTTTACTGTTTTAGAAGTTCTTCTAAAAGGTACAGCCATTCTTCCCACCTCCTTAAAAGAAATAGTTATTTTCATATGAAGGCCTGAACCAGTCTTCCGATTATTTGTCAAAAAACTTCGCAAGTCCTGCTAATCGTGGATCAACAGGCTTTTCTTTGCTTTCTTCCGAAATCACTTGCCAGTCTTGACCTTGCGTCGGTGCTCCACCGGAAACATCATCACTGAAAATTTGCATTGGAATCTCCAAAAGTATATTTTCCTTGATTATAGGGAGTAAGTCAAGTACTTCTCCTTCTAAACAATGGATTTCAGCTTCCGTTTCATACTCTTCTTCTGAAGTTTGGAACACCTCAGTTGTTTTAATGTCAAATGGTAATGTCACATCTACTAAAGAGCGAGAACATGGTAAAACCATGCTTCCAGTTATATGTAGATGGAACGTAAACTTACCGGAGCCAAAATCAACTCTACCTGTTACATGGACAGGATGAATTTCACGAATTTCTTTCTCGACTTCTTTTAGCTCACTTACATCTACCATCTCATCTAATGTCAATCCTTTATGTCTCAATTTGTTTAATTGATGGATGGACCATTTCATATCATATCACCTCAAGGCAACAAACAAAATTATAGCTAGCCATTTTATATTTGTCAATGTTTTTTCTTTACACTATAATGGAGTCATTATAGTAAATAATATATAGAGTATCATGTTTTTAGAAAAGATGCTACACCGAAAGGAGAGATTATCATAAAGGCAAGCGGTATTGTTGTTGAATATAACCCCTTTCATAACGGTCATGCTTATCATGTGCAACAAACAAAAAACTTAACACAGTCTGATGTTACAATTGCCGTCATGAGTGGCCCTTTTTTACAACGCGGCGAGCCAGCTCTCGTATCAAAATGGTATCGAACAAAGATGGCTTTAGCAGGTGGCGTTGATCTTGTTGTCGAACTCCCTTATGCGTTTGCAACTCAAAAAGCTGAAACATTTGCAAATGGAGCGATTTCCATTTTAGATGCTCTTGGCGTGTCTGAAATTTGCTTCGGCAGTGAAGATGGAAAAGCAGAACATTTCTATAACACCATCTCTTTACGAAAGAAAGAAAAGGATACTTTTGATCGCCTCATACAACAATTTATGAATGCAGGTAATAGTTACGCAAAAGCTACATCTGAAGCCTTTTTACATATTTCATCGCATGAAAACACTGTAGATATGTCACAGCCGAATAACATTTTAGGCTTACATTACATCGAGGCAATTCTTTCACGAAAAAGTTCCATACATGCTCAAACTATAAAAAGGTTCGCATCCCATTATCACGACGAAACCTTTCAAGATCAACATATTGCAAGTGCAACAAGTATTCGTAAACAACTGTTTAGCGAAAGCAGTTCATTTACAGATATTGAGCCTTTCGTTCCGAATGTAACTTCCTCACTTTTAGCAGACTACAAGCAAACATACGGTATGTTACATAACTGGGAAAAGTATTTTTCATTTTTCAAATACAAGCTCCTGACAATGTCTCCTCAGGAACTACAACATATATATGAAATCGAAGAAGGTTTAGAGCATCGTATTTTATCAAAAATACATAATTCTTCATCATTTCTTACGTTCATGGAAGCATTAAAAACAAAGCGGTATACGTGGACTAGATTACAACGAGCTTGTACACATATTTTAACCAATACAACAAAAGAAGATATGGCACGAGCAAACATAGGGCAACATGCACCATATATTCGACTGCTTGGTATGTCACAAAAAGGACAATCTTATATTTCCAAAAATAAAAAGAAAATAGAACTTCCAATCCTTACTCATACAAAGACATTCCAGCATCCAATTTTAGATATAGAACGAAAAGCAAACGCTGTTTATCTTTCTGCGTTACAAGAACCTTTCCGTATGAAATGTATACAACAAGATATCATACAACATCCAATCCGATATGATGAAACAACTGTAAGGTTCCTATAAAGCCCCTAACATCGGGTAGCTCTTTTCTATCCAACTGCGTTGCTTGTGTTTAAAATTAGAGGAATTACACCTGAAAAAAGTAAACCTCTCTGAAGCGAGAGGTTTATTTTTTTTCAGGCATTTTTTCTAAATACGCTAATGCATCATCCAATGTATCTACCGGCACGATTTTCATTTTCGTCTTAATATCCTTCGCCGCTTCAAGAGCATCTTTATAATTCGATTTCTTTGCCCCTTTTTCATTTGGTGCAAAGAATATTTCGGCTCCTGCATCACTAGCAGCTACAACCTTTTGTTGAATCCCACCAATCGGACCAACTTCTCCTTTTTCATTAATGGTTCCCGTTCCAGCAATCTCATGACCTTTTGTCATATCCTTTTCAGTCAATTGATTATAAATTTCTAATGTAAACATTAATCCTGCTGATGGTCCCCCAATTTCATGTGAATCGATTTTTACCTTTGGATCTACTGCTAATTCCCTTTCAGTAACAATGGAAACGCCAATACCAACACGCCCCTTGCCATCAGGAATTTGTTTTAGCGTTAATTTTTCCGTAGAATGTTTTCCACCTCGAATGTACTCAACACTTACTACATCGCCTTCTTTTTTACCTGCCATGTATTCCACAAATTGATCTATTGTTTCAAAAGGATGTCCATCAACACTTACAATGACATCACCTAGCTTTAACTTTCCTTCTGATGGCATATTTTTCGCAATCCCAGCAACTAAAACCCCTTTGTTTTGAAAGGAAACTGAACGATTCGCTCGCTTATACGCATTATAAATGGCTGCGTTTTGAGAATCTTTCATCGCATATTCTTGGCGAAATTGATATTCTTCATCACTTTCACCTTTTTGCAATATTTCTTCCGCTTTCGAAATATGATTATATTTATTAAATTGTGCAGCTATTAAATTCACCACATTTGCAGGCCCCATCGAAACGGTTACGAGCATAAAATCTCCAGACTCTTTCTTTCCTCCTTCAACTTGTACATACGGCGTTAATTTCGCTGCCATACCTGGTTTTGTTACATAATACGGAAGGCGTACGTACACAAGTAACATCGCCAATATAACCCCTATTAGGATTGCATATATAAACCGAAAACGCTTAAACATTATTTTTCTCCTTCCACTGTTCAATTAGTAAATAAATATCTTGAATATGTTTTTCCGCTTCTTCTTCTCCTACTTGAATAATGTCTTCAATATTCGTAAAAGCACGTGAACTAAACCGCTCTACTGCTGGACGCATCATTAAATCCGATGCAATTTGTCGATTGACAATGAGCTCATGCTGCATAATTTCAATACTTTGCATAATCACATCATAGATAGAGGTCACTTCGCCATTGATCTTAATCGGAGATACATCTACAGCGATTACAATGTCAGCGCCTAACTCTTTGACAACGGATACAGGGATACGATCAATCACCCCACCATCCACTAATAAACGACCATCTATTTTCTCCGGTACAAACACTCCTGGCACAGAGATACTCGCTCTCACCGCGTCCGCAATAGAACCGCTTGTAAATACAACTTTTTCCCCCTTTAAAATGTCAGTGGCCACAACTGCAGTTGGGATATCTAACTCTTCTAATTTTTTATTGTATGTAAACATTTTAATCATATCTTTTACACGTTTCCCAGAAATAAATCCCATTTTCGGTACAGTAAAATCCAAATAATACTTTCTTTTAAATACAGTCGCCAATCGGTAGAGCCTCTCAACGTTGCAACTTGCCGCATAAAATGTCCCAATTAATGCTCCTATGCTACTTCCTGCAATCATATCAATAGGAATATTCGCTTCACGTAATACTTTAATAATCCCCACATGCGCAAAGCCTTTTGCACCTCCAGATCCAAGAGCCAAGCCTATTTTCGGTTCGTTCATTTCTCTCACCCTTAAATTTTTTTCACTCCCTTTTTCATACTTATGGTCTAAACTCGCCATGTATCCACGTATACTGAAATGAGCGTTTTTTGGGACAAAGGGGGATTTGGTAACATGTATGAAAAATGGAAAACAGTTTTTCTCACCATAATTATGATATTTCTAACACTTTCTCTTGTACTTCACCCCCAAGCCGCTTTACAAGCTTCTATTCGCGGATTAAATATATGGTGGGAAGTTGTCTTTCCTTCACTACTACCTTTTTTTATCCTTGCAGAACTTTTAATTAGTATAGGTGTCGTAAAGTTTATCGGCGTCATTTTAGAGCCGCTTATGCGCCCTCTCTTTCGCGTTCCTGGTATCGGTGGATTTGTTTGGGCGATGGGGATGGCTTCCGGATTCCCTGCAGGCGCCAAACTAAGCGCTAGATTACGCCAAAGTAATCAACTAACGCAAATTGAGGCTGAACGCCTTGTATCTTTTACAAACTCTTCTAACCCATTATTTATTTTTGGAGCTGTTTCTATCGGTTTTTTTAACAATCCGAAATTAGGTTTTATCTTAGCTGCTGCACATTATATTAGCAATTTTACTGTCGGATTACTTATGCGGTTTTACGGCAATAACAAAACTTACATAAAAGACAAACACTCTATCCGGAAGCGCTCCTTACAAAACGCTTTTTCCGTTCTTCATGAGACGCGTTTACAAGAAAAAAGACCAATTGGAAAACTACTTGGCGATGCTATTATTTCCTCTATTCAAACTTTACTTATGATTGGCGGATTCATTGTTTTATTTTCAGTTCTAAATAAAATGATTACAGTCTTCCAACTAACAGCAGCGCTCGCTTTTATTATGCAACATATTTTATCTTGTTTCCAACTTTCACCCCATTTTAGTATTCCCATTTTATCAGGTCTTTTCGAAATGACACTAGGGAGTCAAATGATTAGTCAGATCACTGAAACTACGATACTTGAACAAGCAATGGTAACAAGTTTTATCTTGGCTTTTAGTGGTCTTTCAATTCAAGCACAAGTAGCGAGTATATTAGCAGATACCGACATTCGCTTTAAGCCATACTTTTTCGCACGAATTATCCAAAGTATTCTCGCCCCTATCTATACCTTTATATTTTGGGAACCACTTTATGAAAAATCGCATTCTTTCTCACCTACCCAACAAGATATTCCTGTTTTCTTATCAAATCACTCTCCTACACTTGAAAAAATTTGGGGATTAGTCCTTCACTATGGACCTATTTTCACATTGTTTTGTTTATATCTATATGTGATTTTATTATTCTTACGCACAATAAATAAAGAAAAACCCCGTTCATTTTAACGGGGTTTGAAACTTTTCTTTTAAAGCGTGCTCGACGACAGGGGGAACAAGCCCCGCTACATTTCCTCCATAGCGAGCTACTTCCTTCACAATACTTGAGCTTAAAAATGAATATTGATTATTTGTCATAATAAAAAAGGTTTCAATGTTTTCATCTAACTTTCGATTCATGGATGTAATTTGCATCTCATATTCAAAGTCAGAAACTGCTCGTAAACCACGCAAAATCGCATTAGCATTACGCATTTTTGCATATTCAACCAACAATCCACTGTGTGAATCAACTTTTACATTCGGAATATCTTTTGTTGCTTCTCGAATTAGCTCTAAGCGCTCTTCTACTGAAAAGAATGGTTTCTTAGATGAATTATTTAAAACAACAACATATACTTCATCAAATACCTTTGCTCCTCTTTTAATAATATCCAAATGTCCAAGAGTTATCGGATCAAAGCTTCCTGAAGAAATCGCAATACTTGTCATTCGGTTCCCTCACCTTCATACTTATAAATCGAAATTGCTGTAATACCATAATTTTCTTCTCTTACCTTTACAAGTCCCCCTATTATCTCAGGTAAGACTACATCATTCTCATGTTCTGCCATAATTAAGCCATCTTTGTTCAATAATCCATGCTGATCCATAATACTAATTAACGAAACAATTTTTTGGTCTTTATACGGTGGATCAAGCAATATGAGATCAAATGATATTTCGCGTTTAATCAGCGCCTTCACAGCACGTTCTGCATCATTTCTATACACTTCAGCTTGATCATGTACTTTGCAACTTTCTAAATTTTGATGAATCACCTTCACAGCTTTATTATCTCGATCAACAAAAATCGCTTTGTCAATCCCCCTGCTAAGCGCTTCAATCCCAAGGCCTCCGCTACCACCAAATAAATCGAGGGCAAGGCCTCCTTCAAAATACGGACCTATCATATTAAAGATAGATTCTTTTACTTTATCTGTTGTTGGACGCGTTGTATTACCTGGCACAGCTTTAAGTGGATGCCCTTTACATTTTCCAGAAACTACTCTCATTTGTTGTCACTACCTTTATTTCAATCTATCGAGCGATTATTACAAACATATACTCGTTCGAGTAACCGCTATCAAACCATACTCTTTCAGTTATTTTTCAATTAAAGAATAACGGAATCCATTACCTATAAAAAGAAAAATCACTTTATTCCTTTGAAAAACCATCATCATGTAATAATTTTCCAATATCTCATATGTATATTCATCTCGCGATCCGCAAGTAAAATCCTCTTTATTAACACAAGGTTCACTTTATCTTTTTTATCCTATCATAAAATAAAAGAAAGAAAAATAAAAAGCCTACGATAAATTTTAAATTCATTATGTATATCTTCATTTAGATTGGACATAAATAAATATAACAACATCACCTTCGATGTTGTTGCCAACCGCGGAGAAGACTTACGTTTCCCCATAAGTTCTTCCTCCGGTTTCTCCTCTCCCTTTGCCTTCTTACTAGTATATGCTAGTATAAGAAGGGCCCTGCTTTGCAGGGTTTTTTTCTTTGCCTGCTTTTCATTTAAAAAATGAAATGATACAGTAAAAGAAAGAGGAGGAAAATGATATGATTCAACGTTTTATTGAGCTCGGAGAAGGCTACTCTGATTTGTATGAATTACTTGAAATTGCCAAAGCAAATAAAGACCGTGTAACACATATGCTACAATTTGAAACTATAAAAAACGAGAAAAATGTATGTTCACTTGTTGTGGTTCTAAAACCAACAACTGTTGGTGATTTTCAACCGCTATACATATGCCGTGAAGGAATCCCTCTACTTGAAAATAAAAAAAGTAAACGGATTATTTTATTTGAAGAAACTGCTGCACAAATTGAAAAAAAAGTTACTTCTTTTACCGTAAAACCATCTACAACTTTTCCAGAAAAGGAATTATATTTTAATCACCTTATCGGTATTTTGCGAATGAATCATTTTATTCCACCAATGCAGTAAGGATATTACATCCACCAATTTTTTCATTCTTATCGATAAAAGTTTCACTTTATACTCACTAAAATCCCCCACACCAAAATTGGTGTGGGGGATTCAACTTAACTATAGTCGTATTCTTTCGCACGATCCGGACGTGAATTTTCAAATTCCGTTTTTAGGAATGGGCGATACGACTGGTCAATTTTTTTTACAAAAGGAAGTTTATTTAACTTGTGCATCATATGCTCTATTTGTTCCATATCACAATATACAACCGCATATTTCAATCGTTTTGATATGTAATGAATATTACCATATTTCCTTAAAATTTTGGCATGTTTTAATGAATGTAAATAAACAATCATACTTTGTCGTTGCCCGAACATAATCTTCTCCTTCTATATACTTATATTCTTGTATCTTATAAACAGCAATCAGAAATTTGCGACATTATAGAACAAATTCCGTATACGCTTTCTTCCATACTCTAAAAAACGGGGCACATCACCCCGTTTTTTTACAACCACAACTACCTCCAGAGCCACCTGCATCAAAAAATGGATTCCCCGTAGGGACTTTAATCGCAGATGAAACTTCAGAGCCAATTGCTACACTGACTTCATCTAATAATTTCTGCAAAGTATTTTCCGCGTTTTTAAAAGCAGCAACCTTTTCATGCAAGTCTATAGAGCGCTTTAACTCTCGCATTTTTGTCGAAACAACAGTATAATCTGGATGATATTTACCAAAGCGTTGCACTTCTTCATATCGCTCTTTCATTGCTGTAAATTGATCAATTAATGTCTGTGCTTCCAAATCTTCTTGTAAAACCTTATAACATTGACGATAATTTTCTGCTATATCTGAACAGATAACCGCTTTTGCCAGCCGCTCTGCCTTATCTAAAATCATTACGCTTTCAAGCGTCGCTACAATCATGAGAGACACCTCCAAGTATCCATCATAACACATTTAGAACGGAACTACTAATTTGATTGTCCCATCTAAACATACTCATCCGTCATCTCTTATACACAAATATGCTCCGCAATATTATATCTTAGTACGTCCCATTTTCCATGTTCCTCTTTTACATAATTAATACATGCATTTTTTAATGGGGTTTTAAATGTAATTTCTTCCGGTGAAATTGCGTGTAAAATTGCTTTAATGGCATGTGAATGCGCCACAATAATAATACGCTTACCCGCGTGCATTTGCGCAACATCTTGTAATGCTGTAAAACACCGGTTTACAATCTCCTCATCTGATTCCATTCCCTCTACATTTCCTTCTGCAATACGTTCTCGGACTGTAGGAACAGGTTTTCCTGAAGCCTCTCCGAAATTCCGTTCAACAAAACGCTCATCGAGAAAGATAGAATGTATTCCAACAGCTTCGCTAATTACCCTAGCTGTTTCCTGGGCCCGAATTAAAGGACTACTAATCATCACGTCCCATGCTTCTAACTGCAAAGCAGCCGCACTTTGACCCGCTTGCTTTTTCCCAACGTCATTAAGTGGAATGTCTTCACGCCCTTGAATAATCTCTTGAAAATTCCAATCAGTTTGTCCATGTCGTACTAAACAAATTTCCGTCATGCTGTAGCTCCTTTTTTTCAATAGTCCGCTTTTATTGTAACAAAAGTTTCGCATGACGGACATAGTTTTTCCTTCCTATTACGTTGTATTTTGCTGTTTCATATATTGAAACATGTCAATCATAATAGAAGCAACGGCCAATTGATTTTGAAACTTTTCGACTTTGTCTGGTATTGTCTTTTTGAAATGTTGTAATGCAGCCAACTCAAATGCTTCTTTTTCCGTTGGATTACGTGACAATTTTCGGTACCAATATGGTTGTTCACGAATATAACGTTCTAAATCTTCATTAGCTTTTATAAATTCCATAAGTTCTGCCCTCATCCTCTTTTCCCCCTAATCTTTTTGAAAGAAAAATGGATTATTTTCAGAAGTTCGTTGCTCTGGTTGTGCGCGATTTCCTTGAAATTGTTGAATCACTTGCTGCACACTCCCAATTGCACTCGTAACATTTGCTAAATGTTGCTGCATTTGTTCCACATCTAACTTCTTGAAAAAAGAAAGCATTTGCCCCATCAAGTCAGCTGTTTGTTCATCTTTATTTTCTTGTACCGGCGAAGAGATTGCCTCACTGTCCGCTTTGTAAACTTTCCATACTTCATCTTTCTCTCCAAGTAAATACCATTCCTCGTAAAATTGTTGCCATGTTTTTTCACCACTTCGAACTTCATGAACCATTTTAGGGTGATGGTTTACAAATTCTTTAAATTGTTGAACAGAAGGATGTAACGGTCCTTTTGTTGTTGTCATAATCCTCACCTCTTCAGAAATATCTACTATATTGTAAGAAAAAAAAGGCGCATGGTTCGCCTATTTTTAGACGTTTCATGCACCTTTTCTTATTTTCGAATAAAATTTTGAGTATAAAATTTATCATATACTCCGACACCTAATTCAGTAAATTGTTCATTCAGTAGGTTGTTGCGATGTCCTTCACTGTTCAACCAACCTTGCAACGCAGCAATTCCATCAGTATGTTGCGCCGCTATATTTTCACCTGCAAGTTGGAAAGCAACTTGACCTCGTTGTAATCGATCTCCTAACGTTCCAAACTTTGGTGAATCATGTGAAAAATAATTATTCTCTTTCATGTCTTTACTATGTCCAAATGCAACATCCGCTGTTTGTTGATCCCATGTTAATAATGGTAATTGATGGTGAGTTCGAATAATATTTGTCAAATCCAAAATTTGTTGCATATTTCCATGTTCTACTTGTATCATTTTTTCTGGGGTCATCTGTTGTTCTGCCGTTAATTCACCAGAGTATACAAGCTGATATGGTCTTTGACGAAGCAATGTATCATCATCCATATACCTGATTCCAACAAGTTCATGTGTGAAATGATCAAAATATAGCTGTGCCCAAACTCCTTCTTCTATTGAAACCAGTGGCTGTTCCATAGTTTCAGTATCAGACAATTCAAATTGATAACTATTTCGCCCTCTTTTCAAAGAAATTTCATGTGAGAATGCCTTTTTTTTATACGCATCTTCATATTTTTCATTTATGCGGAAAGGCTCTACATCGACTTGATCACCAGCAACATAAGCCGTTACAATTTTATGTTCAGCAACTCCAAACTGGACATATTGCGATAAATCTTGATTATACACCCACCATTCGTAACCGTACGCAGAGGGTTCAATTCGAGCTGGTTCCCCCCATTTTGCTAACAGATTTTCCGAATCTCCACCCATAAGTTGTGAAATAGTTTCTGGAAAACCTTCATTTGTCGGCTTTTTTTTCTTTACAACTTTTTGTTCTTGCTTAGAATGAGAGGGAGTCAGTATATATTGCGAAACGAGTAATTTCCCGTATAAGTCAATGGCCAAAATAAAAACCGTAATCATTACGATACGCAATAATTTCTTCAAACGATATACCTCCTGGACAAACATAAAGTTGAGATATACACAAATTATTTTTTCCTCTTTCTTTTGTGTGTACCGTACTCTTTTCACTATATCATATTTTTGTAAAAAAAGCCGTGTTTCTCTCTTTTCTCCCAATACGAATTGCGTTTTCTAATTTTTCATACTATTATAAAATTAACAATTAGGAAATTTTATAAGGAGGGATTCTATGCAATTTACAAATTCAAAACTCATCGGAACAGTAGTTGACTTTACACTTCTAACTGAAATCATGCAAAATCATCATTTCGTACTTGCTGGACAGTGGGACTATGAGCGAGTTACATACGACTATAAATTTGAAATATTGAAAGATGTATATTATTTACGAGTACAAGGCCTTGCAGTGGAAGGAGACATCGGCAGAAGACATGCACAAATCAAATTACTTTCACCACTGTTAGGAAAACATTATTATCCACATGGTGTTGAATATGGTGAAAATGAAATCTTCCCTACAAATGTACTCCAAAAAAGCGAACAACTCCTGCAAAATATCGAAAAAGAACTGAAGGAATTTCAAGTTATCGAATAAACAAAACAGGCGTATCCATATGGACACGCCTGTTTTATTTATAACTTAAAAGTGAATAGCCGTACACCTTTTTATTACTTCGTTTGTAAATAAGGAGGAACAGCGTGTAATTGTTCCTCATCTTTTCTGCGCTCTTTACGAGCCCATTTAAAGAATACATAGCCAATAATTGTACCATACACTATTTCCTGGACAATTTTCATAATGATACCACCTGTTTGTTGATCCTGTACGACTGGAATCCAATGTAAAAAGTCTGGGCCAGCTATATTTAAATCTGTCAACGTTCCCGCAGGTACACAAAGTTCCATCGCTTTCATCCAAGAACTTGGATCTGTATATGTCGCAAATAATGGTTCACTCGCAAAAATGATTAATGCACAAGCTGGTGTTAATAAAATACCATTGGCAAACATGTAACCAAGTTTCTTTATATCACTTAATGATTGATACTCTGGTAACGGATTTAACATCGGCCACCACATCATTATCGATGTAAAAAACAATACAGCAAGAAAAATAGGATGTGCCACTTGGCTTTGCTTTACCGTATCAAACACAACTGGCAAATGATAAAAAGAAAATAAGCCATTGAATACAAACAATGCAATAAGTGGTTTTGTAAATAGCTTTAAAATAACTTGAATAACCTTAAAAGATGTAATATATCGATATAACCAAACTGGTATTCCTAACAGTAATAGTGGTGGCACCACTATATACATCACTGCCATTTCAAGCATATGTGCACTGAAGATAATATGTCCAATTAAATCAATAGGTCCTCCCTTCACAATATATAGAAAGATTATTCCTGTCGTAAAATAAAATATCTGTTTTTTACTTACCTTTTCTGCATTTTCGAACCGCATTCTATATGGTCCAATAACGAGAAAATAACAGATAAGGATTGAAATCATAAAAAGTAAAAAGATCGGGCTCCATAACGCTTGAAAACCAAATATCCATAAGTTGCTCATTTTTACACCCACCTTTTCAAGAGAAATTCCTTACCTTAATAGAAAAAGAGGGCCAAGATACCTCCAAGCCCCCTACCTATTTAAATCCATACAATCGTCATAAAAGCCAAAATTGTTAACAGTCCTACTAACAATCCAGAATATAAAAAAAACGATGCTGCTTCATGTCCTTTATGACTCATATGCATGAAATAATACAACTGAAATATAACTTGAACAACTGCTAACAATACAATAAATGGTACAGAGAAAACTGGACTAAAAGTTTTTGGATAAGCTACTGCTACAAAAGCAACAATCGTTAAGAAAATCATTAAACCGAATGTGATAACTTGATGTTTCATCTCCTCTGCACTTTTTCTCCTACGATAAACGAGATCTACCTTTAAATTGCTTGTATTCGTTTGCTTTGTCGCCATTGTTTATCCCACCATTCCCATCAAATATACTACAGTGAAAATAAACACCCAGACTACGTCGATGAAGTGCCAATAAATAGATGCAACGTAAAACTTTGGAGCGTTGTATAAATTCAAACCACGCTTTGCATTGCGAAAAATCAATGTTAAGATCCACAGTAATCCAAATAATACGTGTAGTCCATGTGTCCCAACAAGTGCATAAAACGCAGAACCAAATGCACTGCTTCTCATTGTATGTTTAAATTCATGCGCATAATGATTGAACTCATATATTTCAAATCCTAAGAACCCTATGCCAAGTACTACTGTTACAATGAGCCAAAGCTGCATTTGCTTAAAATTAAAGTTCTTCATATGATACATTGCATACACGCTCGTTAAACTACTTGTTAATAGAAGCATTGTCATAATAAACACAAGTGGCATTTGAAACATTTCTTGCGACGAGGGGCCACCGTTTGTAGAATTTCTTAATGCTAAATATGTGCCGAATAAGGAAGCGAATAATACAGTTTCGCCCCCAAGAAACAGCCAAAATCCAACAAATTTATTTTTCCCCTCAAGGGTTGCTTTTTCAGGCTCTGCTGGAAATGTTTCATTCGTTAATTTTCCCTCTACATGCATCACGCTGTGCCCCCCTTATCATCTAAATCTTCCTTATGAATATGATAACCATGATCATCGATTACCGAACGAAGGAACATTGTACCAAAAGTGATAATAAGTCCAATAATCGCAACCACTAGCCAGAACTTATCTTTTCCCCCTTGCATATACATAGCACCAAACGCTGCTATAAACAGTCCAAGTGAAATGATAAATGGTGAGAACGAAGAATTTGGCATATGGATGTCACTAACAGGTTCTGCAGCTGTCATTTCTTTATTTCCTTCACGTTTCTCAATCCAAAATGGATCCAGTCCACGAACGAATGGTAATTGTTTGAAATTGTATTCTGGTGTAGGTGCTGGCAGTGTCCATTCTAATGTACGCCCATCCCATGGATCACGCCCTGCTTTTTCTTTAGATAATGTCGTTTTCACAATATTAAATAAAAGAACAATCGTTCCAAGTCCCATGAATACAGCACCAATCGAACTAATTAAGTTCCCCATTTCTAATCCTTGTCCTGGTAAATACGTATAGTAACGACGCGGCATACCCATTAAACCAATGAAATGCTGAATAAAGAATGTTAAATGGAAACCGATAAAGAACAACCAAAATGTTATTTTACCCAAGGTTTCATTTAATACTTTATTAAACATAAGCGGCCAATAGTAATGTGCTCCTGCTAGTAATCCAAATACAACTCCACCAACGATTACGTAGTGAAAATGCGCCACAACGAAATAGTTATCGTGGAATTGATAATCAGCTGGAGCTGAAGCGAGCATAACCCCTGTTACACCGCCCATTACGAATGA
The DNA here is from genome assembly GCF_044764345.1 of Bacillus sp. NPDC094106. Lineage (NCBI taxonomy): Bacteria > Bacillati > Bacillota > Bacilli > Caryophanales > Bacillaceae > Bacillus > Bacillus sp. NPDC094106. The sequence goes on from NZ_JBIWHY010000018.1 coordinate 60,720, forward strand.
TGGTATAAAACCAACAGCCCACATCATTGGCGTTGTAAACCTGATACTCCCGCCCCACATTGTAAAAAGCCAATTAAATATTTTGATACCCGTCGGAACTGCAATTGCCATTGTTGCAACCGAAAAAATGGCATTCGCAACAGGACCGAGACCAACTGTGAACATGTGATGTGCCCACACCATGAAGCCTAAAAATCCAATTAATACTGTTGCAAATACCATAGATGAATAACCAAATAATCGTTTTTTAGAGAATGTGGCGAAAATCTCTGAAAATACCCCAAAAGCTGGGAGTATGAGAATGTATACTTCTGGATGACCGAAAATCCAGAATAAATGCTCCCATATGATTGTATTCCCACCTAAAGCAGGATTAAAGAAACTTGTTCCAAATAATCGATCTAACATTAATAGTGCTAATCCCACTGTTAATGGTGGAAAAGCAAATAAAATAAGTGAAGAAGTTACAAATGTTGTCCATGTAAACATCGGCATACGCATATATGTCATCCCTGGTGCACGCATATTAATAATCGTAACAAGGAAATTAATACCACCAATCAGTGTACCAATACCCGATATTTGTAATCCTAGTACATAAAAATCAATACCATGTCCTTTAGAAGCAAGGGATAGCGATGCATACGATGTCCATCCTGCATCAGGTGCTCCTCCTAAAAACCAACTTAAGTTTAAGAATACTCCGCCAAAGAAAAACAACCAAAATCCAAGTGAATTTAAAAATGGAAACGCTACATCCCTTGCTCCAATTTGAAGTGGTACAGCAGCGTTCATAAGCGCAAAAACAAGCGGCATAGCTGCGAGGAAAATCATTGTTGTCCCGTGCATCGTTAATACTTGATTATAAGCATCCCCAACAAGAAAAGCGTTGTTTGGAATCGCTAGTTGAAGACGGATAAATAATGCTTCTATTCCGCCAATGATAAAAAACAATCCACCTGCAATTAAATAGAGAATGGCAATCTTTTTATGGTCTACTGTCGTTAAATAATCCCAGATAACAGCACCCATCCCCTGTTTTTTTGCTACAGCACTCACGTTTTCAACCTCCCCTTCGCAAATAATCCCTCTTTACTTCTCAACTTTCAACGTTTTCAAATATGCATTTAATGCATCTATTTGGTCATCCGTTAAGTTGCCATACTTACCAGTCATTTTATTTCCTGGCTTCATATTCTCAGGATTCTTTAGCCATTTTTTTACGTTTTCATCATTGTTTTCGGCAATCCCGGCAACCATATCGCGATCAGCGAAGTTTGCTAGGTTTGGTGCGATACGTGCAGAAGGTGGTCTACTATCATTTGATCCAACCGCGTGACAACCAATACAACTTTTGCTGAATATTTCCTTACCTTCTTGTTCTTTTGCAGAAGCTACTTCCTTCTTACCATCAAGTTTTTTCATATCAGCAAGCCAAGTTTTGTACTCGCTTTCATCAACAGCTTTTACTTTAAATTGCATTAAAGAATGTGATGGGCCACAAAATTCTGCACAAAAGCCATTGTAAGTGCCTGATTTATCTGCTTTTAACCACATTTTATTGACATTATCTGTATTCGTATCCGTTTTTCCAGCTAAAGATGGAACCCAAAACGAATGTTTAATGTCGGCACCCTTCAAATTCAAGTATATTTTCTTACCTGTGGGGATGACTAAATCTTGCGAAGTTACTATTTTTTCTGATTTATAAGAAAATTCCCACCAATAAAGATTCGCTGTTACATCAACAACGATTGTATCTTTATCAATATTCTTTTTCTCCATCGCACTTACATCAGCAAGTTTAAACGTGTATGTAACGGTAGGAACAGCCAATATCAGTAACAGGATAATTGGAATGACTGTCCATATAATTTCTAGTTTGTGATTTCCTTCAACTTGCTCTGGAATGTAATCCTCCTGGCCTTTCTTTTGCCGGAAGCGCACAATTACATACAAGAAAATAATAGTAACTACAAGTACGACACCTATCATAATTGCACTTGCTAACAAGAGTAAATCATATTGCATTTTTGCTACTTCACCTTGCGGAATTAAAGTAGATTGAAAGGCTTTACCGCATCCCCCTAACAGTAAAGCCAGCAGTGAAACGCACGAAAGCAGTCGCCACTGTTTCTTCATACAAACAACCCCCACTTTCTTTGTGAATTAGATTGTACTTTATAGTAAGTAAAGTAAATCTCAACATAAAGAAATCCACTCATGTCGTTGTCTTAGAAGAATGTAACTACAATCATTGACACAAATAAGATTGTCAAGTAATTCAGGGAGTAGACAAACATTTGTACGGACCATTTGATGTCATCTTTCTTACGGAAGCCATAGAATCCTAATACGATCCATCCGATGTTAAGCAATGTTGCTATTACCATAAATGTTATACCAAGTCCACTCATATAAAATGGTAATGGTAATAAACATACTGTCCAAATCATGATTTGACGCTTTGTAATATCAAATCCATGAACAACAGGAAGCATTGGGATCCCTGCATTTCGATATTCATCAACACGTTTCATCGCAAGTGCGAGGAAATGTGGGATTTGCCAAATGAACATAATCAAAAATAACATCCAAGCAATTGGATGATCTAAACTAGGATCAATAGCGGCCCAACCAATTAAAGGTGGAACTGCTCCAGATACACTACCTACTACTGTATTTAGTGTATATGTTCGCTTTGTCCATAATGAATATAAAACAACATATGTGAAAGCACCAATGAAACCAATAAATGCTGCCATAGGTGTTGTAAGTAACAAGAATACAAATCCAAGAAGTAATAATGTAATACCTAATGTTAACACAAACCCAGGTTTATATTTTCCAGTTACTGTCGGACGGTTTTTTGTCCGTTCCATTAAGTGATCAATATCTCGATCAATATAGTTATTTAAACTACATGACCCTGCCATAATTAATGCAGAACCGACAATTGTAAAGAACATTTTATCCAAGTGGTCCAAAACATTTAATCCATTAAAATGTACAGCCAACCAAAATCCTGTAAATACAGTTAGCGTATTTGAGTTTACAATCCCCATCTTAACGAGCGCTAATAAATCTTGTACACGTGTTGTTTCCGGTACATTTGTTACAGCTGACTCATCATGCAGCTCACTTGTTGCATGGTTCATCATTTCAACCCCCTCTTAAAACTTTCATCCTTCTTCTGCGTCTTTACTTTATAAAAGTAGTACGCTTCTATATAGCAATATTATTACAGTAGAAATGATGTTAACTCATTCTACTACTAATCTACGCTCATACTCCAATATATTAAATCATATTTCCCGAACATTTTGTGAAGAAAACATGAACTTTTTGTGTCGAACAATAAAAAGTTTCTCCTATTCATTCCTATCATACCATGATGTTACCTTTTATAATAAACTATTTTGTCATATTCAGCATGTATTCCTCACTATTTCTTTTCATAATAGGTGCAATCCTCCCTAAAATATGTAATTTCCATTCCGTTTTTTTCTTTTCGTACACATTTTATTCCCCCTCTTCATTTCTTTGCTATTTTATTATTTTTTATATATCATAGGACTGTAGCACATTTTGTTCTATAAACGTAACGGAATGAAAATATTTCGCAATAACTTCATAGCAGAAAGATGGTGAAAGAGATTGCAACGCTTTATTAAATGGTTAGCAGTCATTACAAGCCTCGACTTATTAGGGGTTTTACTAGGAGGAGCCTTAGTTACAAAAACCGGCTCAGGTCAAGGATGCGGTAAATCATGGCCACTCTGTAATGGTGAATTGATTCCGTCTCATTTATCAATGGAAACAATTATTGAACTAAGTCACCGCTTAACATCAGGATCAGCAGGAATTCTTGTTACACTTCTTTGCATCTTATCCTGGAAATATTATAAGCATGTGCGTGAAACAAAAACGCTTGCTATTTTATCGTTCGTATTTTTAGTTGCACAAGCATTAATGGGAGCAGCTGCGGTTGTTTGGGGACAAATACCTGCTGTATTAGCTATTCACTTTGGCATTTCCCTAATTTCATTTGCTTCTGTCATTTTACTAACGTGTCTTATTTTTGAAATTGACAAGAAATTTGATGCACGATCTCTCATTATGGACAAAAAAATGAAGTTCCATATTTATGGTGTAACAATTTACAGCTATATTGTCGTCTATACAGGGGCTTTAGTACGGCATGAACATGCAAGCTTAGCATGTCCATCCTTTCCGCTTTGTAGTAACAGTAGACCATGGCCTACCCAGTTACACGAATGGATTCAAATGGGGCATAGGTTTGCTGCAACATTAATCTTTGTTTGGATACTATATGCAATGATTCTAGCTATTCGCCAATATAAACAACAACGCGTTGTATATTGGGGATGGATTACTTCATTTATTCTCGTTACACTTCAAGCAGTTGTGGGGATTTTAGTTGTATATACAGGTGCTAGTCTATCAATGTCATTATTACACTCACTATTTATTTCTTGCCTCTTTGCTGTACTATGTTATTTGGTTATGTTAGGCACAAGAAGTACAGCAAATGCTAAAAAAACACAACAATCAACCTCAGCGCAAAATAAACAATCATTTTAATAACTTGCCACTATGGCAAGTTATTATTTTTATCCCGATTGGTGAGGACTAATAATCAGCTGGGAATGAAGCCTCCCACTTATTAAGGTTTCACTTTATTTCTCACCTAACTTCTTTACTTCTGTTAAGTATTATCGTCCGCCAATAGCGAGATAAAAAAAGAGCCGCTTTTTAGCAGCTCTTTTTTATTATTAATGATCTAATTCCATTAATAAATCACCTGTTTGAATGGCATCGCCATCTTTTACATATACTTTCTTCACTTTACCATTGAACGGAGCTTGAACAGTTGTCTCCATTTTCATTGCTTCCGTAATGGCCATGGAATCACCTTTTTTCACTTCATCGCCTTCATTTACAACAACTTTAATAACAGTTCCTGGCATCGTTGCACTAATATGATTTGGATTCTCACGATTTCCTTTCACACGCTGTGCAACAGTCGCTTTAATACTTTCATCTTTCACAACAATTTCACGAGGTTGTCCGTTAAATTCAAAGTAAAGCACACGCGTTCCATCTGGCTGTGATTCTCCAATTGATACTAATTTAACCATCAATGTTTTACCACGCTCAATTTCCACATCAATTTCTTCACCAAGGCTCATGCCATAGAAGAATGTAGGTGTATCGAGCACGGACACATTTCCATAAAGCCCAACAACTTTTTCATAATCCATAAACACTTTTGGATATAATGCATATGCAACTACATCAAAAATTGTTACTTCACGTCCAAGTTTATGGAATAATTCTTCTTTTAAAGCGCTGAAATCTACTGGTTCTAATAATTCACCTGGTCTTACTGTTATTGGTTCTTTCCCTTTTAAAATAATTTTTTGCAATTCTTTCGGGAAGCCACCATATGGTTGTCCAAGATCACCAGAGAACATTTCAATAACAGAACCCGGAAAATCTAAGGAATGTCCACGCTCAAAAATATCTTGTTCTGTAAGGTGATTTTGTACCATAAACAATGCCATATCCCCAACAACTTTTGACGATGGCGTTACTTTTACAATATCACCAAACATATCATTTACACGGCGGTACATCACTTTTACTTCGTCAAAGCGATCTCCTAATCCAACCGCCTTCGCTTGTTGCTGAAGATTACTATATTGACCACCTGGCATTTCATGCATATATATCTCTGTATGAGGAGCATTCATACCACTTTCAAATGGTGCATAGTATTTACGAACATCTTCCCAGTAATGAGAAAGTTGTTCTAATGAATTCACATCAACATCTGGTTGTCTTTCATTTCCACCTAACGCATAGTATAACGTGTTCGCACTTGGCTGTGATGTTAAACCTGCCATTGAGCTTACTGCTACATCGACAATATCAACACCTGCTTCAATTGCTTTCGTGTACATTAAAACACCATTTCCACTTGTATCATGCGTATGAAGGTGAATCGGAATCGATATTGTTTCTTTTAGCGCAGAAACTAGATCGTACGCCGCATTTGGTTTTAATAATCCAGCCATATCTTTAATACCTAAAATATGTGCGCCTGATGCCTCTAATTCTTTCGCTAAGTTTTTATAATAATGTAAGTCATATTTACTGCGCATTGGGTCATGAATATCCCCTGTATAACACATTGTTGCTTCTGCAATCTTACCGCTATCTCTTACAGCATCAATTGCAACTCTCATACCTTCCACCCAGTTTAAGCTATCAAAAATACGGAATACATCAATTCCAGCTTGCGCTGAACATTCCACAAATTTTTGAATTAAATTATCTGGATAGTTTTTATAACCAACTGCATTTGAAGAACGAAGAAGCATTTGGAATAATACATTCGGCATTCTTTCACGAAGTTCTAGTAATCGCTCCCACGGATCCTCTTTTAAGAAACGATACGCAACATCAAATGTAGCACCGCCCCACATCTCAGCCGAGAATAAATTGGGTAACATTCTAGCTGTTGGCTCAGCGATTTGATTTAAATCTTTTGTACGAATACGTGTTGCAAGTAAAGATTGATGTGCATCACGGAATGTTGTATCCGTTAAAAGTACACGTTTTTGATCTTGCACCCATTTAACTAAACCATCCGCACCGCGTTCATTTAGAATTTGTTTCGTTCCGTTTTGAATTGGTTCAAAATGTTGCATATTTGGTATACGTGCATCTGGGAAAATTGGTTTTTCTTTCTTACCTACCCCAGGGAAACCATTTACCGTTACCGTACCAATATAACTTAACATTTTTGTACCGCGGTCTTTACGTTTTGGGAATACGAACAGTTCAGGTGATGCATCAATAAATGATGTATCATATTCTCCTGACAAGAAGTTTTTATGTTTTACCACATTCTCTAAGAATGGAATATTTGTTTTAATACCACGAATACGGAATTCTCTTAAATTACGCTCCATTTTCGCAGCAGCTTGTTCAAATGTAAGTGCCCAAGCTGTCACTTTTACAAGTAAAGAATCATAGTACGGTGTAATAACTGCCCCTTGGAAACTATTACCTGTATCAAGGCGAACCCCAAAACCACCACCGGAGCGATACGCCATAATTTTTCCTGTATCAGGCATGAAATTATTAAGTGGATCTTCTGTTGTTACACGAGATTGAATCGCATAGCCGTGTACAATAATGTCTTCTTGTTGTGGCACACTCACTATCGAACTATGTAAAGCATGTCCATCTGCAATTAAAATTTGTGACTGAACAATATCAATTCCTGTAATCATCTCTGTAATGGTATGTTCTACTTGAACACGTGGGTTTACTTCAATGAAATAAAAGTCATCCCCTTTTACAAGGAATTCTACTGTACCAGCATTCAAATAATTCACATTTTTCGTTAAGTGTACTGCCGCTTCACAAATGCGATGACGAAGGTCGTCTGCAAGCGATACACTAGGTGCAATTTCAACTACTTTTTGATGACGACGTTGTACAGAGCAATCACGCTCATATAAATGTACAACATTTCCTTCTTCATCCGCTAATATTTGTACTTCTATATGTTTAGGTTTTTCGACAAATTTCTCAACATACACTTCATCATTACCAAAAGCCGCTTTCGCTTCTGATTTTGCACGAGTATAGGATTCCTTTAATTCATCACTATTACGTACAATACGCATACCTCGACCGCCACCGCCAAGGGAAGCTTTAATAATTATCGGATAATCATACTTTTCAGCAAATTCTTCAACTTCTTTTAGTGAATTAACAGGTCCATCACTACCAGGGATAACTGGAATATTTGCTAATTGTGCTTGCGTTCTTGCTTTTACTTTATCTCCAAACATATCTAAATGTTTGCTCTTTGGTCCAATAAAGATAATCCCTTCTTCTTCACAACGTCTTGCAAATTGAATATTTTCTGACAAGAAACCATATCCAGGGTGGATTGCATCTACATGATTGCTCTTTGCAATCTCAATGATACCTTCAATATCAAGATAGGCATCGATCGGTTTTTTTCCTTCTCCCACTAAATAAGATTCATCTGCTTTATAACGATGGTAAGAACCGCTATCCTCTTTTGAATAAATTGCAACTGTGCTTAACCCAAGTTCTGAACAAGCTCGGAATACACGAATTGCAATTTCTCCACGGTTAGCTACTAATACTTTTTGAATACGTTGCAGCTTTGTCATGATTTTCCCCCTCTATTTTCCTACCACTCTAGAGATTAAATAAGCACATGTTCTAAAGAGCGTGAAGTTCTTCACTTTCTTTTCAAAATTTCACCTAGAAAGCTTCACTTTATTTTTATTCATCATACCTTATTTTTTATCAAATGATAAGTTTTCTAATCAATTTGTTTCACAGAAATAGTATAGCATACCTCTTCCTTTTCTAACAGACTTATTGTATATCATATTTAAATAAATATGTTACACTTTTGTTTTTTAACCGAAAAAAGTATAACATATTTAAAAATCAATATAATAAAAAGGCTTTGTGTTCGAAAACACAAAGCCTTTTTATCCCGCTATTTGCTAGCAATAATAATCAGCAGAGGATACAGCCCCACTGGTTAAAATTTCACTTTATTTCACGACAACAAGATGTCGTTCACCATGTTCTTTTTTCTGATTTATTCTTTCTTGCTGCTTCTCTTGTTGTTTTACGTAACTAGCTATATTTAACAATATGCCCATTGCAAATAAATTAGCCATTAAAGAACTACCACCATAACTGATAAATGGTAAAGGTACACCAGTAAGAGGTAATAACCCAGACATACCACCAACATTAACCAATGTTTGTACTCCAATCAGACTAGCGATACCAATTGCTATTAAACTTCCAAATGGGTCTTTACACTTTTGAGCAATTCGAAATGAACGAATAATGATGAGTAACAAACAAATTAAAACAATCGCTACACCGATAAAACCAAGTTCTTCAGATATGATTGTCATAATAAAGTCTGTATGTGGTTCAGGTAAATACCCATACTTTTGTATGCTATTTCCAATCCCTCTACCATTTAGTCCTCCTGAAGCAATTCCAATAAAAGAGTTCACTAGCTGAAATCCAGTACCTTGTGGATCGTCAAATGGATTAAAAAACGCTGAAAAACGTGCTTTTTGGTAGGGTTTCAATGCATAGTTAGCAACTAAGTATAAAAGCGGAATCCATACAATTGAGCTTAACAACAGACGCTTTATCCACTTGTTAATCGGAACTCCTGAACAAAGAAACATAATCCCGACAGTGCCTATAATCAACAATACCGTCCCTAAATCATTTTGTTTCAGAATTAAAAATACCACTAACCCTATAAACAAAATTGTGCCTGCTGATCCTTTCCATACTGAAGTATCTGTTTCTTGTCTTCTTGCAAAGAAACGTGCAAGTATGATAATGATAGCTATTTTAACAAATTCCGCCGGCTGTATACCAAACACCCACGCTTGCGCACCATTCGCTGTCGTTCCAAGCAATAGTGCTAAAGATAGCAATCCAATGCTTCCTAGTATCATTAGTAACAAAACAATTCGTTTTCTCCAAACCTGATATGGAATCGTAGCGATCACTCCTAATCCCAATACAGTCCCTATACCTAATGCTACTAATTGCTTACGAAAAAAGTAATCACTCGGCAAATTCAGTTTAGCATACTTTGTAATAGCCAAAATAGAGCTAGCACTGTATACCATTATCACTCCCAGCACACATAAAATAACAAGAGGAAGCAATAATGAATAATCCATTGACTTCCATACTTTTTTCATGCAATATCCTCTTTCTGTTTTCATTTTAAATGTTGTATTCCATATGTATCGAAATTCTTCCTGCTTTATTATACAAATAAAAAGCTCAAACTGAATCAGTTTGAGCCCCCTTATTTGAACCCGTTATTGTTGTTTATTTGTAAATGCTTCATGAAGTGCTGATAACTCCCGTTCAAGCTCTCCTAACATCTCTTTCCCTTGCTCTTCTGTAATAAGATCAAGACGAACCGCAAAGTCAACCTCACGGGATAGTCCAAACATTTGTGTATCCAACACTTCTTCATATAATGGACATTGCGGCATCGTAAGGTGATCCATCTGCACCTTAATAAGTCTTAAAATCTTCTCCGCATCCGCTTGTAGAAGGGCAAGTGCCTTTTCCTGATGATTTGCTACTGTCTCAGACGCCAAATTGATTCCCTCCGTTTCCGTCCTACTCTCCTATCTACTAATATTAGCGATAGTTTTAATAAATTGCAATAGAAACATTTTTTGTGACAACCGTGTCTAATCCTATTATACTGAAAAGTGGGAGCATAATACAAATGGGGGAACAACAATGAGTGAAATTTTGTTTATAAACGGAAAAGTACGCTTTCCAATTACCATCGATCCAAGCGTTTGGATTTTTGATGATCGAAAAGTAGATTTAACAACTTATTTTAATGAAACTAGAGACGAAACATCTGAATTAGAAACTTATCTGAAGCACACTTCTGAACATTGGGACCGTGAGATTCGTGATGGTGCAACTTTCCCACCGATTCAAAAGAGCGTAAAAAAATTCAAAAAAGAACAACTTATTACCGGAACATTCGGTATACCACTTCATCCCTTTTTCAAAAATGCCGAAATTATAGATGGTGCAACACATGTTGAAATTGAAACGCTGCATGATACAATCACATTACCATTAGAAAAAGTCCAAAATGCTATTCTCGGCTTTTCAAAAGACGGGAAACCATTACGAGAGGACGGACCTGTTCACCTTTACTTTGATGACGGTTCTAATAAAAATAATCCGATTCGAAATATCCGTAAATTTACAGTTATTTAAGCAGATGCTTCCTATCTAATAACAGAATAAAAAGGAGTGGGCTTTTACCCACTCCTTTTTATAATAAATCTGCTGCTAATTGTGCTAAATTAGAACGTTCTCCTTTTACAAACTTTACATGCCCACTAATTCTTTGTTCTTTAAACTTCTCTACAACATATGTTAGGCCATTATTATATTCATCTAAATAAGGATGATCAATTTGCTGAGGATCCCCCATTAACACAATCTTACTTTTCTCTCCCACCCTTGTTAATATTGTCTTCACTTCATGTTTCGTTAAATTTTGTGCTTCATCAATAATAATAAATTGATCTGGAATACTCCTTCCTCGTATATACGTAAGTGCCTCGACCTCAATCGAACCCATACCTGCTAAAATAGCATCTAATTCACCAGGCTTTTTGGTATTAAATAAATACTCTAGGTTGTCAAAAATCGGTTGCATCCACGGCCTTAATTTTTCTTCTTTCTCTCCAGGTAAATAACCAATATCTTTTCCAACAGGGACGATAGGTCTTGCGACAAGAAGCTTTTTATACAAACCTAAGTCCTCCGTTTGCATAAGTCCAGAAGCTAGTGCAAGCAACGTTTTACCAGTGCCCGCTTTACCTGTTAAAGTTACAAGCGGAATGTCTTCACGGAGCAATAATTCTAACCCCATAATTTGCTGTACATTTCGCGGACGTATTCCCCAAACTTGCTCATTATGAAAAATGAGTTTTTTTACTTTTTTCCCTAAGTTATCAACGATTCCAAGCGCAGAACTTGATCCCCCTAACGCATCTTTCATTACAATAAACTGATTTGGATAAAACGGGTGATTTGCAATTTCGGATAAAGGAAGCTCTCCTTTTTCATAAAAATAATTCAACTGTTCTTTTGATATGTAGCTTTCTAAAAATCCTGAATATATATTTTCCACTTCAATTACACGATCACTTAAGTAATCTTCGGCTTGTAAGCCTAATGCATCTGCTTTTACTCTTACAAGGACATCTTTACTTACTAAAATAACAGACTTCCCATCTTCTTTATCCTGCTCTTCTAAGGATAAATTTTTTGCGACCGCTAAAATACGATTATCATTTGTTTTTTCTACAAAAATATCTTGCAGTTGAACAAACGAGCGATGATTTAATTCAATACGAAATGTCCCTCCATTTTCCAGAGGAATACTTTCATGTAGCTTTCCAAGTTCACGAAATTTATCTATTAGCTTAGATACATAACGGGCATTTCGTCCAACTTCATCCATATAACGTTTTTTCGAATCAACCTCTTCTAATACAACTGCTGGAATCACTACTTCATTTGTTTCAAAAGAAAAAATAGATAAAGGATCCTGCAAAAGTACATTCGTATCTAACACATAAATTTTATCCAACCTGTTACCCCCTGACTCCACTTTTAAATTTGTAGAACAAGGGTTTCATCCATCACATAATATGGACGAACCATTGTTATAATTATATGTACCGTATAAACGAGGTAGAATCGAAATTCATATAAATTAAAACTTTTCTTCAATCTTTCTGCGTTCTCTCCTATTCAAAAGCACTTCATTATTAACATTTATAATTTACCAGGAAGTAGAAACTGCTAATTTCCTCAATATATACAGAAGAAAAAGAATGAACCACCTCAGTTGTTCATCCACTTTTACAATTCTTTCATCCCTGTTAACACTTGATGATCAAGTTTTTTAGCAGCTCGAATATCGTATGTCTTTTCATATGTTGGTTCTGCAACAAGCCTTGCTCCGTAAAACATAACATCACGGACCTCTTTTACAGCTACTTCTACTACAGTTAACTTAAGGGAAACACCCTCCATTCTATCAGTTAAAATCTTTGCTTCACCGCTAATGGAAAATACGGATTCATTTGCCATTATAGTTAATACAAGTTCTGCATGATGTCTTACATTTTCCACAATACGTGAACGTTGATCCACAGCAAATCGAATACTAGTCTCACTCATTGCATATACCCATGAAATAGCACTGACACTAGGAATATTTTTTTCAAAATCAGTAGTTGCTATTGTAACAATATTCTCCTTACGTAAAGATTGTACTAAGGAATCTGTCAATGTAGGTTCTACCACATTCGCCATATTTCCACCTCCAAATTTTTCTTATCTTTATGATAACTTATTTTTCGAATTGCGAAAATATTATTTTTTTCCTCTACAGTTCAAAAACATCAAACTTACATGATATACTTATAACGATAGAATTTGTATTGAGGTGACGAAATGAGAGTCAAATGCATGATTTGTGATAAAAAAGATGAGCTAGATGACGAAAACCCTATGGCCAAAAAGCTTCGTAACCGTCCAATTCATACATATATGTGCATGGAATGTACAGAGCGTATTACAGAACGTACAATGGAACGCCATGCAAGCGGCAAGTTTCATTTATATCGTGATAAAACAGTAGAAGATGAATGGTAACCTGTAAAATAAGTCCTTAGTCATTTAGATGAGGACTTATTTATATTTTTCTGGTTCTCGGTTCATCTGCTCTAAAAAACAATCAATCAATTCTAATGGAAATCTTGCAGACCGTATTTCTCCATCTTTTTCGTATGTAATTACATACATCTCCTCGTCCTTTTCAACCGTTATATTCTTTAATTGATAGTCCTCATATAGCATGTTATGAAATAATTCATATGTTTCTTGGGCAGCCACATCATGCGGGCGTGCTTCCATAACCGTTTTAATTGTTAACCAATTATATAGCGCATCTTGTACGGAACGCATGAAAACTTCCCCCTTTAACTTGCTTTCTGTTGCCTCGCTTGACGTAAGCGTAATCTATACATACCGAGCACAATTGCAGCCACAACAAGCCCCTCCCCAACTGGTAAAAAAACCGCAAAGAAAGTTAAAACAGTACACCCGATTGCTAAAGACACATAAATTACAATATTTTTTAGTAAAGATAACTTCCGAGCAAATCCTAAATTATATACGAGCGCACTTAATATGATGATTGTACCGTAAAGCAACCACATCCCCACTTCTGGATTGACATCTACATTGTACAACTTCGCAAAAAATGACATTTTTTCAAGCACTACACTTCTCCCCCTTACTCACGCAGATGAATAACAACTCCTTCTATTTCATTTTCAATGTACTTACTATAAGAGTACCCTGCAAAAAAAGTACTGTCCACACAAAAGAGCAAATTTTCAAAAAATATTTACAATAAAAAAGCTGCCTTTTATCAAAAGGCAGCCCTACATTACTTAAGCTTCGACAGATTTCTTTTTCTTAGCAGCTCTTTCGCGCTCACTCTTATCAAGAATCTTTTTACGAAGACGAATTGATTCTGGAGTTACTTCACAGAACTCATCATCGTTTAAGTACTCTAATGACTCTTCTAAAGTCATTAAGCGTGGTTTTTTCATTGTTGAAGTTTGATCTTTCGTCGCAGAACGAATGTTAGTTTGTTGTTTCATTTTTACAACGTTAACTGTTAAATCATTCTCACGTGTATGTTCTCCAACAATCATACCAGCATATACTTCTGTACCTGGTTCAACGAAGATTACACCGCGATCTTCAACTTGCATAATACCGTATTGTGATGCTTTTCCTGTTTCAAGTGAAACAAGAACACCTTGGCGACGTCCACCAACTTGTCCAGCATGTACTGGTTGGTAGCAATCGAATGTATGGTTTAAAATACCATAACCACGAGTTAATGTTAGGAATTCTGTCGTGTAACCAATTAAACCACGTGCTGGAACCATGAAAGTAAGGCGAACTTGACCGTTTCCGTTATTCACCATGTCTAACATTTCACCTTTACGTGCACCCATTGATTCCATAATAGAACCAGTGTATTCTTCAGGCACATCGATTTGTACGCGCTCTACAGGCTCACATCTTACGCCATCAACCTCTTTAATAATTACTTCAGGCTTAGATACTTGAAGTTCATAACCTTCACGACGCATGTTTTCAATTAAGATAGATAAGTGTAACTCTCCACGTCCAGATACAATCCATGCATCAGGAGATTCTGTATTATCTACACGTAAGCTCACATCTGTTTCTAATTGTGAACGAAGACGCTCTTCAATTTTACGAGATGTAATATATTTACCTTCACGACCTGCAAATGGGCTGTTATTTACAAGGAATGTCATTTGTAGTGTCGGCTCATCAATACGTAATAACGGTAATGCCTCTTGATGTTCAACTGGACATACCGTTTCACCAACGTTAATGTCTTCCATACCAGAAACAGCTACTAGGTCTCCAGCTTTTGCTTCTTCAATTTCTTGACGTTTTAATCCCATGTAACCAAATAATTTTGTTACACGGAATTGCTTTACACTTCCATCAACCTTCATTAGTGCAACTTGTTGTCCTACTTTCATTGTACCGCGGAATACACGACCAACTCCGATACGACCTACATAATCATTATAATCAAGAAGTGCTACTTGGAATTGAAGTGGCTCTTCACTGTTATCAATTGGTGCTGGAATATGATCAACAATTGTATCAAATAATGATTTCATATTCTCTTCTTGGTTTGCTGGATTTGAATCTAAGCTCGCTGTTCCGTTCATTGCTGAAGCAAATACAACTGGGAACTCTAATTGATCTTCGTTTGCACCAAGTTCAATGAATAAATCGATTACTTCATCAACTACTTCATCAGGGCGAGCAAAGTCACGGTCAATTTTGTTTACTACAACGATTGGAGTTAAATTTTGCTCAAGAGCTTTCTTTAAAACAAATCGTGTTTGTGGCATACAACCTTCATATGCATCAACAACAAGTAAAACACCATCTACCATTTTCATGATACGTTCTACTTCTCCACCGAAGTCAGCGTGACCAGGTGTATCTAAAATGTTAATTCGTTTATCTTCATAGTGAATCGCAGTATTTTTCGCTAAAATCGTAATACCGCGCTCTCTTTCTAGATCATTTGAATCCATCGCGCGTTCTTCAACGTGTTCATTCGCACGGAACGTCCCCGCTTGACGTAATAATTGGTCAACAAGTGTTGTTTTACCATGGTCAACGTGGGCAATAATTGCTATATTTCGTAAATCTTGTCGTTTTTTCAACATGTCCAACTCCTAGTGTCTTTTTAATCCTTCTCTATTATAAGAGCGAAGGGGATACAATGGCAATCAAAATAAAATCAAGAATGAAAATATAGTTGTATTCTTACTTTTGTGAAAGTAAAATGAGATTGGAGGGTGAAGATATGGAACACATTCAATATCGCTTTTTATTAATAGCTATTATCGGTGTTATTTTCTTAATTGGCATTGGAATTATGATTGCTGAAAATAGTCGCATCGGTGTTATTATTTGCATTATCGGAACATTTGTTACAGTTGGATACGGATTTGTAACAAAACGAAAAATGCGTAAATCACAGTAACAGTAAAAAGTAAGAAGCTTTTCGTAGCCTCTTACTTTTTTTGTTACTGTGATACAAATGGTAATAACTCTTCATATACTCCCGGCTTCGCAACTAATACACTACTTTTTTCTACAATAGAAAGTGCTTTACCAGCAAATGTCGTCACTTTGCCATCAACTTCTTCTACAATGATTAGCCCTCCGCCAAAATCCCAAGGAGATAATCGCGGCGTCACGTAAGCATCTAATCTCCCTGTTGCAACATATACCATTTCTAGTGCTGCGCAACCATATGAGCGTGTTCCTCGTGCTTTTTTTACGAGCTTCATCATTTTTTCCATATTAAGTAATGGATTATCAGTAAGCCACGTAGCATTTAAAGCAATAATCCCGTTTTCTACTATACCTTTCTCTAAAGTAGGAATGGATATACCGTTACAAAATGCTCCTTCCCCCTTTATAGCATGATACAGTTCATCATGAACCGGATCATAGATGAGGCCGATTTTTCCGATACCGTTCTCATAAATGCCAATCGAAATTGCGAAATTTCTTTTTTGATGAACAAAATTCATCGTACCATCAATTGGATCAATTAACCAAACAACCCCATTCGGAGAAGTGATTTTGTCTCCATATCCTTCTTCTCCTAAAATATAATGATCCGGGAATGTTTCTTTAATTTTCCCAATTAAAAACTGTTCTATTTCTCGGTCCATATTTGTTACTAGATCAGTGACATTTGACTTCGTTTCTACAATAAGTGATTTTTTCAACGATGCCATTAAACGTTCCCCAGCTTCTCGAATCCACTGTTTTGCATGTATATCGATTTCTTTCCATACCTCTTGCATATTTTAAACACCTCGATCTATACTGTTCACAGAAAAAACGAACCCTTTATAAGGTTCGCACCAACTAAATTTTTATACATATACTATTATTACGCTTCTAAACGAATCATTTCAAGTCTTAGCACTTCTAATTTTTGTACGCACTCTTCTTTTTTCTGATTATCATTCTCCATCATAGCATCATATAAAGTCGCTAATTCATAATCTAATTCCAATCTTAATACCGGAATTCTCTTTTCAGCATCTGTTCTCTTTAACGCATTAATCACCTGTCTCATTTTTATTTGCCTCCTCCCAATATTCGTTTGCCCTCGGACTAGAATTAACTTAATTTTCTGATTTTTTGTTTTATACTATACTATGTTGGATAAATCATCTATGCAACAAAATTATATTTTTTTACTGAAATTTTTTTGTGCTGTTTTTTTTATGAATCGTACAAGCTATGCTAAAATAAAAAAACAAACTAGGAGTTGGAGGAACTGTCATGACATTACAAACATTTAAATCAACTGACTTTGCTGTTTTTTCTGTTGATGGTCTTGAAGAACGAATGAATGCTATTAAAACAAATATTCATCCAAAATTAGAAGCTTTAGGCGAACAATTTTCCCATTATTTATCCGAGCAAACTGGGGAAACTTTTTTCTACCATGTAGCGAAACACGCACGCCGCAAAGTCAATCCACCAAACGATACTTGGGTTGCTTTTTCAACAAATAAACGCGGGTATAAGATGTTACCACATTTTCAAATTGGCTTATGGGGTACCCATGCCTTCATATACTTTGGTTTAATCTATGAGTGTCCGCAAAAAGTGGAAGCGGCTCATGCCTTCTTAGAACATTTAAATGATTTAAAAACAAATATACCAAATGACTTCGTTTGGTCCATTGACCATACTAAACCAAGTGTAAAATCACATAACATATTAGAATCGAAAGATTTACAAAAAATGATCGAACGCTTAGCCACTGTAAAGAAAGCAGAGCTATTAGTCGGTATTCATATCTCGCCAGAAGAATTTCCAGAAATGACCAATGAACAATTTCTTGCCAAGGTTGAATCTACGATGCAATCACTCCTTCCTTTATATAAAATTTGTAATCGATAGTAGAAAACGGACAATATATATTGTCCGTTTTTAGTTGTTATCACATTATAGCACTTCATTTTTTATTTTTCAAAATCTTTTTTATATTTTAACAATCTTTTGTTCTTCTACTTCTTTCGCTTTTTGCATGGCACGATATATAGAATATCCACTTACCTCTTGAAACTCTTTATCAATTTTCTTCTCTTCCGCTTTCGATGGAACAATCTCTTTAAACCTACGATACAATCCCATCAATTCTTCTCTAACAATTCCTTTTTCATATACCTTTTCAATCGCCTCATAAAATTTCACAATCGCAATCATTTCCTCGTTCGACCAATCATGATCAAGTGGATATTGATATTCCATTCTTACACCTCATCTATCTTTTGTTGTTTTGTTATTATGCTACCTTAAAGATTACAATTTCATCCTTTGGTATAGCCACTTTGCATTATACACTATTTCTCTTTTTTTATGGAATTGTCTTCCTCTATGAGAAAAGTGAAAAATAAAATTGAATGACTAGAAATCATACATACGCTAAAAATGATATTTTTCTATACATCTATAATTATTGGTGATATAATGCTTTTGTTTTATAGAAAATAAAGTGAGACTTCCATTTCAAAAGACTTTTTTATGAATGGTAAGTAAAACGAATCTAGTTCTTAGAGATGGTTATATAACTATACAAGGGAAGATAACTTTCTTATTGAACAAGATGTCATAAAACAAAGCATAATAAATATTTCAAAGAAGAAGGGGTGTATAGATTGTCCCAATACAAAACACCATTGTTTACCGCTTTAGTAGAGCACAGTAAGCGAAATCCTATTCAATTCCATATTCCAGGTCATAAAAAAGGACAGGGAATGGATCCTGTATTTCGCGAATTTATTGGGCATAATGCATTAGCAATTGATTTAATTAACATTGCGCCGCTTGATGATTTACATCATCCAAAAGGTATGATTAAAGAAGCACAGGATTTAGCAGCTACTGCGTTCGGTGCAGATCATACTTTCTTTTCAGTTCAAGGTACAAGCGGAGCAATTATGACAATGGTGATGAGTGTTTGTGGCCCAGGAGATAAAATTCTCGTACCGCGAAACGTTCATAAATCTGTAATGTCAGCCATTATTTTCTCAGGTGCAAAACCAATTTTCATTCATCCTGAAATCGATCCGAAACTCGGTATTTCACACGGGATTACGATTCAGTCCGTAAAAAAAGCACTTGAGGAACACTCAGATGCAAAAGGATTACTCGTTATTAATCCAACATATTTTGGATTCGCCGCAGACCTGCAGCAAATTGTAGAATTAGCTCATTCCTACGAAATACCTGTATTAGTTGATGAAGCTCACGGTGTCCACATCCATTTTCATGATGAATTACCGATGTCAGCTATGCAAGCGGGTGCAGATATGGCAGCGACAAGTGTTCATAAGCTAGGCGGATCATTAACACAAAGCTCTATTTTAAATGTAAAAGAAGGCCTCGTGAATGTAAAACATGTCCAATCGATTATTAGTATGCTTACAACTACATCGACTTCTTACATTTTGCTAGCTTCCCTTGATGTTGCGAGAAAAAGAC
This sequence comes from Bacillus sp. NPDC094106, assembly GCF_044764345.1. Lineage (NCBI taxonomy): Bacteria > Bacillati > Bacillota > Bacilli > Caryophanales > Bacillaceae > Bacillus > Bacillus sp. NPDC094106. Next base: position 80,568 of record NZ_JBIWHY010000018.1, read on the forward strand.
TTGCAACTGAAGGAAAGGCATTAATAACAAAAACAATACAGCTAGCTGAGCATGTTCGTGACGCCATAAACGATATTGAACATCTTGATTGTCCCGGAAAAGAAATGTTAGGTACAGATGCCACGTTTAGCTATGATCCAACAAAGCTAATTGTGTCTGTAAAGGACTTAGGAATTACAGGTCATGAAGCAGAAGTATGGTTAAGAGAACATTACAATATTGAAGTTGAGCTCTCAGACTTATATAACATTCTATGTCTTGTTACATTAGGCGATACAGAAGATGAAACAAACATTCTTATTAGAGCCTTACAAGAAATGGCAACGACATTTAAACATAGAGCCGACAAAGGTGTTCAAGTACAAGTTGAAATTCCAGAAATCCCTGTACTTGCTCTCTCTCCTCGAGATGCCTTTTATTCAGAAACAGAGGTTATCTCGTTCGAAAATGCTGCTGGCCGCATTATAGCTGATTTTGTTATGGTTTATCCACCAGGGATTCCAATCTTTACTCCGGGTGAAATTATTACACAAGAAAACTTAGATTATATTCATAAAAATTTAGAAGCTGGTCTACCAGTACAAGGTCCCGAAGATATGACGTTACAAACATTACGTGTTATTAAAGAATACAAGCCTATCAGTTGATAGGCTTTTTTTTCACCATTTTTTTGTTTATTCATACGATACTAGAGAATGTAACGTATAGGTGGGGATACCATTATGATTGTGATTGGTCGCTCTATTGTACATCCTTATATCACAAATGAAAACGAACCGTTCGCTACTGAGAAACAACAAATTTTAGCCATTATGACTGGAAATCAAGAAGTATACTCCTTCCGAACAGCTGATGAACTTAGCTTTGATCTAAATTTACGAATTAACATTATTACTGCTGCATTAGAACTTTTTCAAAGTGGATTTCAGTTTCGAACATTTCAGCAATCCTTTTGCAATCCTGAGTTTTGGCAAAGGACATCACTGGGAGGATTTCAATTACGCCCTGGCGTACCATCTTCCGTCGCGATACGAGATATTTTTAAAAATGGAAAAATGTATGGCACAGAGTGTGCAACAGCAATGATTATTATTTTTTATAAAGCGCTATTAGCATTATATGATGAAGAAACGTTCAGCCATCTATTTGCAAACCTCTTACTCTATACATGGGATTATGATCATGACCTAAAATTAATAACAAAAACAGGTGGCGATATCGTTCCTGGTGACCTTGTTTATTTTAAAAATCCACAAGTGAATCCAGCTTCGATTGAATGGCAAGGAGAAAATACAATTTATTTAGGGAATTACTTTTATTATGGTCACGGTGTGGGCGTAAAAACAAAAGAACAAATTATTTATCTATTAAATGACCGAAGAATTCCATATGCCTTTATTTCAGCATACTTAACTGATTTTATTACACGTATAGATAGCCGCCTCATGAGCCAACATGCTTCTGCTAACAATCTACAAACAACGCTAGGATTTATCCCTATTAGAGATGATGCAATCGTTGCAACAATTGGTCACACAACTACTATCTACTAAAAAACGCCTGCATCTGCAGGCGTTTTACTCTATTACTGGGCTTTTGTATGCTCCTTGTGATTACATTCGCAATGAGATCCACATTTCCCGTAAAGTACTGTTGTTTTTTCATCTTCAAAGTGTGCAATTGTTCCTTCACAAACTTGACATACGATTGTTCCCATTTTCTATTTCCCCCTAAATTTATACTTCCTAGACCTTTATACGCCTCTATATATTATCGGGCCGTTGTATGCTCCTTGTGATCACATTCGCAATGAGATCCACATTTCCCGTAAAGTACTGTTGTTTTTTCATCTTCAAAGTGTGCAATTGTTCCTTCACAAACTTGACATACGATTGTTAC
>NZ_JBIWHY010000018.1:82560-115712 GCF_044764345.1 Bacillus sp. NPDC094106
TGTTCCCATTTTTTATTTCCTCCTAAGTTTATGGTCCTAAAAACTTTTTTAGTTGCAAGATTCCTATATATTACTGGGCCGTTGTATGCTCCTTGTGATCACATCCGCAAGATCCACATTTCCCGTAAAGTACTGTTACTTTCTCATCCTCGAAGTGTGCAATTGTACTTTCACAATCTTGACATACGATTGTTCCCATTTTTCATTTCCCCCTAAGTTTATAATCCCAAAAACTTTTTTGTAACCGCTTAACTTTCTATCTTTATTTTAATATGTTATACTTTTTACGTCAATAGGTTTTTGAGTATAGCACATTTATTTTTTAAAATTTATATTAGTATGAGATAATAACACAAAAAAACAGCCATATCATATAAGTACGACTGTTTCTTCTTATTTATTCTTCATACTCCGCATGTAAGGAAGTATGTGGAACAAGAAATTTAAAAAATTGTGCTAAATCATCAGCCTCTTCCTCTGATCCTAGTTTGAAAACTTCTTGTAAATGTTGAACATTTTCTACATCATCTGGTCCAAGGAGAGTCGCTCGTCCTGTTTGCATACAAACCACAAGAGGCTTCCCAAAAAACATATTTGTATAGATGACTCCAAAATCATAGCGATTTTCATGTGTCATAAACCCTAAAAAACGTACCTGCACACTTTCATGTTCATCATACAATTTTTCAAACATTTACTTCCTCCTTTCTAAATAATACTCTCTACTCATATATATTAAACAAAAAAAGATAGATCCCTTTAATTGTCAAAAAATTTATAACAGTGTTAAAATAACAACATACATGAAGTCAGGAGGAAACCTTTTATGCAACATGCATTTATTAAACTTGTACCTAAATCTAAGCAGCAATCTGTCTCAGTGGAAGATGTAAAGCAGCTTTTTCAGTATTACAAAAAAATCACCTCTCAAACTGGCATCCAAGTTAGTTATGCATATGCAAACTTTGCTTTTCCTTACGAGATACTCAATACATCAGACACGACGCTGGAACTGAAATCTAGTCATGATCGATATTCTTCTATTTATGTAGGGATTGGAACAGAAAACGAGCAAACTTTTATTCAACTTTCTTTACCTTCTACTGCAACGTTTGGTGATAAAGGAAAAGCAAATGAGTTCTGCCGTTTTTTAGCGAAAAAATTAGAGGGGGAATTACAATTATTTAATGGAAGAACAATGTATTTTTATAAACGTTAACTTTTATAAAAGAAAAGATATCATTAAAAATAGCATACTATTCGCACAAGTAAGAAACAGAGCCTGCTTTCTTACACTGAGAATAATATAAGCAATTACATATGCTAAATAAAGGAATACGAAAAAGAGCATCACTTTATAATGGAACTTATCACCGTTCGATAATAATAACACAATAGAAAACCCACTCCATAAAAGGAAATGATAAAATATAACATGTATGATTTTCATGGAACCGTCTCCTTTGACATGCCCTATTTTATTATAATATATGGGATTGAAATCCAATCAATGACATAATACGAAAAGATGTACTTCTCTTTCAAAGGTGAGTCTAGTGCATTGCTACTCAAGTTACGTACATTCATTATATATTCATTCGACAAACACACATAATGACCTTGCTAACCATACTAAGGCTTTAAAAGAATGATTCATGAAATAAAAAAGAACCCGTCTCTTAAAAATAAGAGACGGGTTCTTTTTTATTTCATATTATTTTACAATGTGAATTGGCATTCCAAGAGCAACTTCTGCTGCTTCCATTGTGATTTCACCTAATGTTGGGTGAGCATGGATTGTTTGAGCGATATCTTCCGCTGTCATTCCAGCTTCGATAGCTAAACCAATCTCAGAGATAATGTCAGAAGCGCCTGCACCTGCAACTTGTGCACCTACAAGAAGACCATCTTCTTTACGTGTTACAAGTTGTACGAAACCGTCTGTGCTATTTAATGATAATGCACGACCGTTTGCAGCGAATGGGAATTTAGAAACTGCTACTGTCATTCCAGCTTCTTCAGCTTGTTTCTTAGTGTAACCAACAGATGCTAATTCTGGATCAGTGAAGCATACTGCTGGAATTCCGATGTAATCGATTGCTGATGCATGTCCACTAATTGCTTCAACAGCTACTTTACCTTCGTAAGAAGCTTTGTGAGCTAATGGTGGTCCAGGAACGATATCACCGATTGCATAGATGTTTGATACGTTTGTACGACATTGTTCATCGATTTCGATTATACCGCGGTCAGTCATTTTAATTCCAACTTGTTCAAGACCGATTTCTTGAGTATTTGGACGACGACCTACAGTTACTAATACGTAATCTGCTTCTACAGTTTGTACTTCGCCTTTAACTTCGAAGCTAACTTTTACGCCGTTTTCAGTTTCTTCAACGCCTTTAGCCATAGCTTTTGTATGGATTGTTACGTTACCTTTTTTCTGAAGGGCACGTTTAACAACTTGGCTCATTGCTTTTTCAAAACCAGCTAAGATTTCATCGCCAGCTTCTAATACAGTAACTTCAGTACCGAAGTTTGCATATGCAGTACCTAATTCCATACCGATGTAACCGCCGCCGATTACAACAAGCTTTTTCGGAATTTCAGGTAAGCTTAAAGCACCAGTTGAGTTAAGAACACGTTTAGAGTATTTGAATCCAGGAATTTCGATTGGTGTAGAACCAGTTGCAAGAACAGCATTTTTAAACGTATACGTTTGAGCTGCATCTTCAGTCATTACGCGTAATGTGTTTGCATCAACGAAGTAAGCTTCACCACGAATGATTTCAACTTTGTTACCTTTTAGAAGGCCTTCTACACCGCCAGTTAATTTCTTAACTACGCCGTTTTTCCATTCTTGAACTTTTGTGAAGTCAACTGTTACGTTTTCTGCAGTAATACCCATGTCATCAGAATGTTTTGCATTCTCATAACGATGACCTGCATTAATTAATGCTTTAGAAGGAATACATCCAACGTTTAAGCATACACCACCAAGATTAGCTTTTTCAATAATAGCTACTTTTTGTCCTAATTGTGCTGCACGAATTGCTGCAACATATCCACCAGGACCTGCACCAACAACGACTGTATCTAATTCAATTGGGAAATCTCCTACTACCATTGTTTATTACGCCTCCATTACTAATAATTGTGGGTCGTTTAATAGACGTTTAATTTGGTTTAATGCTTTCTGAGCAGTTGCGCCGTCAATTAAGCGATGGTCAAAGCTTAAAGATAATGCTAATACTGGAGCTGCAACGATTTCACCGTTTTTCACAACTGGTTTCTCAGCAATACGGCCGATACCTAGGATTGCTACTTCTGGGTGGTTAATAACTGGAGTGAACCATTGTCCACCTGCAGAACCAATGTTTGTAATTGTGCAAGAAGCACCTTTCATTTCAGCTGGAGCTAAGCGACCGTCACGTGCTTTACCAGCAAGTTCATTGATCTCGTTAGAGATTGTGAAGATAGATTTGCGATCTGTATCTTTAACAACTGGTACTAATAGACCTTTGTCTGTATCAGCTGCGATACCGATGTTGAAGTAATGTTTATGAACGATTTCTGAAGATGCATCATCTAAAGAAGTGTTCAACATTGGGTATTCACGTAATGCAGATGTTAACGCTTTTACAACGTATGGAAGGTAAGTTAATTTAATACCTTTGTCAGCTGCAACAGCTTTGAACTTTTTACGGTGAGCAACAAGTTCTGTTACATCTATTTCGTCCATTAATGTTACGTGAGGAGCTGTGTGTTTAGAGTTAACCATTGCTTTCGCAATTGCTTTACGGATACCGCTCATTTTCTCACGAGTTTCTGGGTATTCACCAGCTGGAATTGGTTGTGCTTTTGGTGCTTCTTCTTTTGCTGCTGGAGCTTCTGCCGCTACTGGAGCTTCAGTTGCTGCTACTGCTGCTTGTCCACCATTTGCAAATGCATCGATGTCAGCTTTTGCAATGCGACCATTTTTACCAGTACCAGCTACTAGACGAATGTCTACACCTTTTTCACGTGCATATTTACGAACAGATGGCATAGCAATTACGCGCTCATTAACTACTTCTTCAGTTGCTGCTGGAGTAGCTGCCGCTGCTGGAGCTTCTTCTTTTACTTCCTCAGCTTTTGGAGCTTCGTCATGATCGTCACCTTTAAATTTAAGGTTTTCATATCCAGGAGCGTCAAATTTAACAAGAACATCTCCTACTACTGCTACTGTACCTTCTTCTACAAGAATGTCAAGTACTTTTCCTTTAACTGGAGAAGGAATTTCTACAACTGCTTTATCATTTTGTACTTCAAGAAGTACATCGTCTTCGTTTACTTCATCGCCTGGTTTAATAAACCATTTTACGATTTCACCTTCGTGGATACCTTCACCGATATCTGGTAGTTTAAATTCAAATGCCACGGAATTCAGCCCCCTGATTTATATCATTATTATGGAATAAGTGCAAAAGAAATCAGCATGTGCTGATTTCTTTTGCACATGAAAAACTAAAATTAGAAGTTCATTACTTTGTTAACAGCTTCAACAATATCTTTATGGTTTGGTAACCATACGCTCTCAGCTTGAGAGAATGGGAATACTGTATCAGCAGCTGCAACACGTACAACTGGAGCTTCTAAGTTTAAGATTGCACGGTCGTTAATTTCCGCTACAACGTTTGCTGCAATACCAGCTTGTTTTTGAGCTTCTTGAACAACAACTACGCGGCCTGTTTTTTCAACAGAAGCGATGATTGTTTCGATATCTAATGGTTGAACTGTACGTAAGTCAACAACCTCTAAAGAGATACCTTCTTTTTCAAGTTCTTCAGCAGCTTTTAATGCAGCGTGTACCATCGCACCATATGCGATAACAGATACATCTGTACCTTCGCGTTTAACATCAGCTTTTCCTAGGTCAACTGTGTATTCGCCTTCTGGTACTTCTTGACGGAATGAACGGTACAATTTCATATGCTCTAAGTAGATAACTGGATCGTTGTCACGAATCGCAGAAATTAAAAGGCCTTTTGCATCGTATGGAGTAGATGGAATAACAACTTTTAGACCAGGTTGTTGTGCAACTAATCCTTCTAAGCTATCAGCGTGTAATTCTGGAGTATGAACGCCACCACCAAATGGAGAACGAACTGTAATTGGAGCAGTCCAACGTCCACCAGAACGGTAACGTAAACGAGCCATTTGACCAGAAATTGAATCCATTACTTCGTAAACGAAACCGAAGAATTGAATTTCTGGAACTGGACGGAAGCCTTCAAGTGCAAGTCCAACTGCAAGTCCACCGATACCAGACTCTGCAAGTGGAGTATCCATTACACGGTCTTCACCAAATTCAGCTTGCAAGCCTTCAGTAGCACGGAATACACCACCGTTTACACCAACGTCTTCACCAAATACAAGTACGTTAGGGTCATTTTTCATTTCAACGCGTAAAGCATCAGTGATTGCTTGAATCATTGTCATTTGAGCCATGGCTTACTTCGACTCCTTTTCTTTGTAAATTTCATATTGTTCAGCTAAGTTGTAAGGCATTTCTTCGTACATGATTTCCATTAAATCAGTTACTTTTTGTTTTGGAGCTTGGTCAGCCTTAGCAATTGCTTCTTTAATGTCTTCTTTAGCTTGTTCGATTACTTTTTCTTCTTCTTCTTGAGACCAAATGCCTTTGTTCTCTAAGAATGCACGGAAACGTACGATTGGATCTTTTTGTTCCCACTCATTTTCGATATCTTTTGTACGGTAACGAGTTGGGTCATCACCAGCCATTGTATGTGGACCATAACGGAATGTTAAAGTCTCAATTAAAGTAGGGCCTTCACCATTTACTGCGCGCTCACGAGCAAAAGCAGTTGCTGCATATACAGCTAATGGGTCCATACCGTCTACTTGAATTCCGTAAATACCTGCTGCAACTGCTTTTTGTGCTACAGTTTTTGCTGCAGATTGTTTTTCTACTGGAGTAGAGATTGCGTAACGGTTGTTTTGAACAACGAAGATTGCTGGAGCTTTGAATGCACCTGCAAAGTTCATACCTTCGTAGAAGTCACCTTGTGAAGCACCACCGTCACCAGTGTAAGTAATTGCAACAGATTTTTTACCACGTAATTTCATACCTAACGCAACACCAGCAGTTTGGATGATTTGTGCACCGATAATGATTTGTGGAGCAAGTGCATTTACATCTGCAGGCATTTGGTTACCCATGAAGTGTCCACGAGAGAATAAGAATGCTTGGTATAATGGTAAACCATGCCATACTAATTGTGGAACATCACGATATCCTGGTAAGATGAAGTCTTCTTTTTCAAGAGCAAAATGACTTGCTAATTGAGAAGCCTCTTGTCCAGCTGTTGGTGCGTAGAAACCTAAGCGTCCTTGACGGTTTAAAGAAATAGAACGTTGATCTAGTACGCGAGTATACACCATACGATGCATTAATTCTTTTAATTGATCATCAGTTAATTCAGGCATTGCTGCTTCATTTACAACTTCGCCTTTTTCATTTAAAATTTGTAATGTTTCAAATTGAGCTGCGATAGCTTTCATTTGCTCATCAACATTAAATAGGGTCTTTTTTGTTTTAGTACCCATTCCGTTCACCTCTTCCTCTCTTGAACCATATTCTGAAACGCTTTCACTAGCAATTGGCTAGTCCGAAAACGCAACCATGTAAACCAACAAGCTCACCTGTCGGTTGAGAATAATTTTGTGTACCTAACAATCTGTACTAATGTTTTTTATGAAACATATTAATACAATCTTGATCACGTTTTTTAGTTTACAACTATTCTAATCACGATGTCAATTACTTTGGTTACGTTTTTTTATGAAGAACATTAAGTTTTCCACGATACCTACGTGTTTTTATTTTTACATCTGTATTAGTAGGCAATAACCTACTGTTATATTATTCCCTATTTAACCTACTTTTGATCATAGAATAATATGTAAACGATTTAATTCTCCTTAGTTTTTCTCTCTTTGTAATAAAAATATGCAAGCTCTTCTTCCGTTTCTAGATAAATGCCCATACATTCTTACCTACCCCTCCATACATTATAGTAACCGCAATATTAGCGGGAACTGATAAAGGAGGTCATCTCATGTACGGATACACATATTGTTATCCAACTTGCTCATATCCTTCCTATGGCTATGGCGGTTCTTGTGGCGGCGGATGCGGATCTGGCCGCGGCTTTGCCTTAATCGTTGTGTTGTTTATCCTTTTAATTATCGTTGGTGCAGCTTGCATTCGTTAATGTAAAACAAAACAACTATGGAATGGAAAGGAACAGGCGGCTTTGCCGTCTTTTCTTTTTATCACAAGAACATTTATCACTAAAGCATGCTATTCAAAATATTCTTTTCTAAAGTTTCTTCTGTAAACTATATGTATATAGAATCTCCATGTACTTTACCATGACTTTTTTCATCTCCTTTGGTAGACTAAAGGAGAAAGGAGAGATTACATATGCTTACAATGAATGATGTAATTCGCGAAGGAAGCCCCGTTCTAAGAGCAGTAGCAGAAGAAGTACCACTGCCAGCGAATGAAGAAGATACGCGTATATTACGAGAAATGATTGAATTTGTGATTAATAGTCAAAACCCTGAAATGGTTGAAAAATATAAATTACGTCCCGGAATTGGATTAGCAGCTCCACAAATTGGTGTTTCAAAAAGAATGATCGCTGTTCATGTTACAGACACCAATGAAACATTATATAGCTACGCTCTATTCAATCCAAAAATCATTAGCCATTCTGTTGAACGTACATACTTACCAGCTGGTGAAGGTTGCTTATCCGTAGATCGTGAAGTGCCTGGCTATGTTCCTCGCTATACAAGAATTACAGTTACAGCAACTACTATTGATGGTGAAAAAGTGAAATTACGTTTAAAAGGATTACCAGCGATTGTATTCCAACATGAAATTGATCATTTAAACGGTGTAATGTTCTATGATCACATTAACCAAGAAAATCCTTTTGCAGCTCCTGAGGATGCAAAACCTCTAGAACGATAAAAAAGCAGAAGCCACAGCTTCTGCTTTTTTGACTACTATCTATTTCACTTCTTTATGGAATGGTTTCCATAATCTCTTACTTAAAGTAATCCAGCCCACTGCAACCCATGACGGATACCATCTTCACTAACATCTTTCGTCACATAATTTGCAAGCTTTTTCAATTCCTCATGACCATTCCCCATCACAATACCTGTTCCTACCGCTTCAATCATTTCTAAATCATTTAACCCATCTCCAAAAGCATAAACCTGTTCACGTTTGAATCCTAATTTCTCAATAAATTTTTCAATTCCTTTTGCTTTTGAACCGCCATTTGGGATAATGTCCATCGAATATGCATGCCAACGGATAAAGTGGAAATCTGGGTAATCATGAAGAAACTTTTCTTCTTCACCTGCTTGGCAAAAAAGAAGTGTTTGATAAATATCACGATTTTCATAAAAACTCGGTTCATATACTGGATGTTCAAATTGTAAACTACCAAAGCTTTCTTTTACATAGTCATGATATTCTATTGTTGCTTTCATATCCTCATGATCCAAATAAACTAGAGGATATCCTTCCTGTTTTGCAAACGACGTAAAAGTACGTAGCGTCTCTGGATGCAATGGATTTTTAAATATAACCTCGTCTTCAAATACTACATATTGTCCATTAAAACTTACATAGTTATGGATATTAAGTTCATTACGAATGTCTTCAAACATGAACGGAGCACGTCCTGTTGCAATTGCTACATGTACTCCTTTTTCTTGCAAAGTACGTACGGCTTCCCTTGTAGATTGCGGGATTTTTTTATCATGATCTAGCAATGTTCCATCAATATCAAAAAAGACAATTTTATCATTCATTTACCAAAACCCTTTCTACCCCTTCTATGTTCCTACTCTGATTATTACTTTTCAAATTCTAAAAAAAAGTATAACATATTAAACATCTGTGAAGAAAGCGTTCCCTTCCTAACCTTATTTACAAAAAGTGCATATACTATCAAAAGGGTACTAATATTTGTTCGAATGAATTTTCTTTTCTAATCTTTCCCATACTATATCCATAACTAGCGGCTACTGTTCGTTAATACGGGATAACCTATACGGAGAACGGAAACTCATTCAATCATTAAAACAGCAATCCACTCACTCCCATTCTATCATCGTTAAGAATTATAGAAGGAAAGAGTTCTGACTCATAAGCATGAAATGCCTATGCACGTTTAAAATAAGGAAAGGAAGGAGTAATCATGCTGAAGAAGCTGAAGAAAAAGCTAAAACGCTATTTAAATGATTTAGTCCGTAAAAAGACAATTGCTTAAATGGTGCCCATTTCGGGCTTTTTCTTCATTCCCATTCGAAAAAACATGAAAATCATCACTGTTTGCTTTATAATAGGTAACAGATAATGCAAAACATAGACAAGGAGAGGTTTTCCCAATGATTTTTAAAGTATTTTATCAAGAAAAAATGACTGAGGTTCCAGTACGTGAAAATACAAAAGTTTTATATTTAGAGGCTGAATCTGAAAAAGATGTTCGTACAAAGTTAAAAAAGTTCGCATATAATATTGAGTTTGTTCAGTCTGTTACTGGCGCTCATCTTGAATACGAAAAGCAAAATGCTGATTTAACACTAACGGAGATCGTATAATTTATGAAATTCCTAAAAAATGATCAGGTTGCCGTTTTTGCTCTTGGTGGACTTGGTGAAATCGGCAAAAATACATATGCTGTTCAATTTCAAGATGAAATTATTATAATTGATGCTGGAATTAAGTTTCCAGAAGACGAACTTCTCGGAATCGATTACGTGATTCCTGATTACACTTATTTTGTACGAAACGAAGATAAAATTAAAGGGCTATTTATCACACATGGTCACGAAGATCATATCGGTGGGATCCCTTACTTATTACGCCAAGTGAACATCCCAATTTACGGTGGGAAATTAGCAATCGCCTTAATTAAAAACAAATTAGAAGAGCACGGATTACTTCGTAAAGCAAAACTTTACGAAATTCAAGAAGATGATGTTATTAAATTCAAAAAGACATCTGTTTCCTTCTTCCGTACGACGCACAGTATTCCAGATTCCTATGGAGTCGTTGTGAAAACACCGCAAGGACAAATTGTTCATACGGGAGACTTTAAATTTGATTTCACACCAGTTGGTGAACCTGCAGATTTAACAAAAATGGCCGAAATCGGTAAAGATGGTGTACTTTGTCTCTTATCCGATAGTACAAACAGCGAAGTCCCTAACTTTACAATGTCTGAAAGACGCGTTGGTGATAGCATTCAAGATATTTTCCGCAAAGTGGAAGGACGTATTATCTTCGCAACCTTTGCGTCAAATATTCATCGTTTACAGCAAGTTGTCGAAGCTGCTGTTGAAAACAATCGTAAAGTAGCTGTTTTTGGCCGAAGCATGGAAGCAGCAATTGAGATTGGTCAAAATCTTGGTTATATTCGCTGTCCAAAAGATACGTTTGTAGAATCATCTCAATTAAATCGACTACCAGCTAATCAAGTTGTTATCTTATGTACAGGTAGTCAAGGAGAACCAATGGCAGCACTTTCTCGTATTGCTAATGGTACACACCGTCAAATTCAAATCATTCCTGGCGATACAGTTGTTTTCTCTTCTTCACCAATTCCAGGAAATACTGTTAGTGTGAGCCGCACAATCAATATGTTATATCGTGCTGGCGCTGATGTAATTCATGGGAAACTTTCAAATATTCATACGAGTGGACACGGTGGACAAGAAGAACAAAAACTAATGCTACGTCTAATTAAACCTAAATATTTCATGCCAATCCATGGTGAGTATCGCATGCAACGTATGCATATGAATTTAGCAAACGATTGTGGTATTCCAGAAGAAAATTGCTTCATTATGGATAATGGTGATGTTCTTGCCCTACGTTCAGATGAAGCGAACGTTGCTGGAAAAATCCCATCCGGCTCTGTTTATATCGATGGAAACGGCATTGGGGATATCGGTAACATTGTATTACGTGACCGTCGCATTCTTTCTGAAGAAGGACTTGTTATCGTAGTTGTAAGCATCGATATGAAAGAATTTAAAGTTGCAGCAGGACCTGATATCATCTCTCGTGGATTCGTTTATATGCGCGAGAGCAGCGATTTAATCAACGATGCACAAACATTAATTACAACACATTTAGAAAAGGTGATGGAGCGCAAAACAACACAATGGTCTGAAATTAAAAATGAGATTACAGATACATTAGCACCATTCCTATACGAAAAAACAAAACGTCGTCCAATGATTTTACCAATCATTATGGAGATATAAGAAAGACAATGCTACCGAGTATGCAGTTCTTTTTTATGAAGAAACACTATAAATAGCATAGTAATAAAAAGACCAATTCGCATAGCGAGTTGGTCTTTTTAAATCAATGATATAATCATGATTAATGACTTTTAATATTGATCATCTATAATGCTGATCTTTCATTCATTAAAACATATGGAATAAAAAGGCTTAGTTTAAAACCAAGCCTTTTTTATTTCATATGCTAATTCTGTTGTGAGTTCATAAGATATTCAACTCTTACTTTGTTTTTTCATCAAAGTATCAGAACTACTTAGCTTACAAATATTGTCCTCACACTCTTTGTATCGAGAAAAAACTTTTATTCCGCATTAACGGGCAGTAAGACTCGCACCTCATGATTCCAAGAGAAGCGAAAAGATAGATGGGAGATAACTGCCCGTTAATACCCGATTGGTGAGGGCTTTCCATCAGTGTGGGATGAAGCTCCCTACTGATGGAAGTTTCACTTTATCGTAAGAAGTGTTTAAAGCGATTTACTTCATCATCATGACCAATTACAATTAAAATATCTCCTGCTTGGATATTCTCTGTAGCTCGTGGAGAAACAATAACTTCTTTACCACGTTTAATTGCTACAATGTTTAATCCAAACTTCGCACGAATATCTAATTCAATTAATGAATGACCATCAATCTTTTGATTTGCAATAATTTCTACAATACTATGTTCATCCGAAAGCTCTAGGTAATCTAATACGTTACTTGAAGCAATATTATTTGCAATACGTTTCCCCATGTCTCTCTCTGGATGTACAATGTGGTCAGCACCTATTTTACTTAATACTTTTTCATGATAATCATTTTGAGCCTTCACAGTAATATTTTTCACGCCTAATTCTTTTAAAATGAGCGTTGTTAAAATACTTGCATTTAGATTATCTCCAATTGCTACCACAACATGGTCAAAATTACGGATACCGAGACTTTTTAACACCATCTCATCTGTTGAGTCAGCAATTACAGCGTGTGAAGCAATGTTCGCAAATTCATTAATTTTATCTTCATCTAGGTCAATGGCCATTACTTCCATGCCTAATTGAGCTAATTCACGACAAATGCTGCCCCCAAAACGTCCAAGCCCGATGACAGCAAATTCTTTCTCTTTTTCACTCACATGAATTCCTCCAATAACATCAAGTCCAATCTATTTTCATTGTAGCATATTTTATATTTGCTACAAAGACTAGCGAACCGTACTTATTTTTGCTTTTGTATGTAAAAATACTGTTGTAAATAAAATGAAATACCGCAAATAAGCATTCCAAACACAAAAATATTCCCAAACGAACTAAACGTTTGAAAAACAAATAATAATGTTTCTTGTCCAAAAAAGGCAAACAAGAGCTGTGCAAAAACAAATAAGAGCGCCCATATATAATGGTGTTGATGAAATAAGTAATGCGTTGCCCCTAAAAAAGCACCAAAAGAAATAATAAAGATCCACCAAGTTTCTAAAAAAACTTGCCATCCGATAAAATGATATCCATTCACAACAACCGCAATAATTCCTATGACAAGCATTGTCGGAACACTCCAAAATAATGATCGAATTCTAAAAAAGCGAACGCCATTTACATCCCCTTTTTCATTTGCACAATATGTTAAAAATGCTGTACTTATATACAGAACAGAAAGAATCGTTAAGATAATAATTAACCAAAAATGAAGCTGGTAATATTCATGTTCTATATTTGTAACTATGGCAGCTAACATACTTGGAATCAGCATACCTGTCCAGCCATCAATTGTCCGTTCATTCCAAAACACAGCATTACCAATTCGAATACCTAATAACATAAAAATAATAATACCTATTACAAATAACGTTGTCTTATTTCCAACTAGACTCGTTGAAAAAGCAATTAATCCAATAAATAAAAAAAGAACAAAACCATTCATAATTTCTAATACAGGCGATAAGTATCCCTTCACCCACTTATATGTGTCTTCATATTCATGTTTATTGGCTAAGCGATATGCATAAAAGCTTATCCCAAAATAGATCGCCGCAATAATAACATATGCATATAAAAAGAAACATAAGATTGCACTGCTAATTTGCACCTGATTCCCCACCCTTTTTCCATGTATCACATTGATTTTACACACTTTTAATATAAAAAGTAAACTAAAACATATAGTTTCATTTCTGACTGTAAGATTTTCTTTTTATCCATTTTCAACTGTACAAATGCTCCACTATTCAAAAATTAAACACTTTCACCACTGGCAATCCCTTTATCTACACTAATAATCTCCCACCTAAATTTTCTCTTTGCAAGGCTTTGAGACTTAAGTGTTCCTTGCCTATCAATAGCGGGATAAAACAAAAACCTCCTATAAGGAGGCTTTTGCATCTATCAATAGAAGCTTGTACTCTCAAACTAAATGAGCATGAAAGGACAGTGCTAATCTTACTCAGCTTCTTTTTTCGCTTCATCTAGCACACGATTTACTCGTTTTGTTAACATTTGCATACCACTTCCACCTGCTTGGAAATGACGAAGTACCCCGTTCTTATCAAATACATAATACGCTGGTACATATTGATTTTCAAACGCATCTGTAATTTTGTGCTGATTATCCACTAAAATAGATTGTGTTATTCCATGCTCTTTCGCCACCGCTTCTACTTGTTCAAGATTTAAATCTTCTTCTGAACGCGGCATATGAACTGCAACAACATTTAATTGCTCTTTATATTCATCACGGAATTTGTTAATATCCGGCATTGCTTCTTTACACAAATGGCAACTCACTGACCAAAAGTGAATAAGTGTTGGCCTTTCACCAATTAGTGATTCACGCACTACTTCTCCATTTAATACTGCTGTTGCACCGTCTAAAGAAGGCATTGGTTGACGTAATTTCATGATTTCTCCCCCTTACGGATGTAGAGCGAGGTCTAACAAACTATTTGTTAGACCTCCGGTAATTTAAACGTTTAAAGTTTCTTGACCTGGTTTCCAGTTTGCCGGGCAAAGTCCACCAGTTTGAAGAGCTTGAAGAACACGAAGTACTTCATCAACTTCACGTCCAATGTTGTTGTGATGTACAACTTGGTACATTAATTCGCCCTCTGGGCTAATGATGAATAAACCGCGAAGTGCAATACCTTCTTCTTCAAGTAATACGCCGTAGTCACGAGACACTACATGGTTAGTATCAGCTGCTAGAGGGTATTTCAATTCACCTAAACCGTTTTTCGTACGGTCAGTGTTAATCCAAGCTAAATGAGTATGAATTGTATCAGTAGATACACCGATTACTTCTGCGTCTAAATCTTCGAACTCGTCGTAGCGATCAGAAAGTGCGATGATTTCTGTTGGACATACGAAAGTGAAATCCATTGGATAGAAGAAAAGTACTGTCCATTTATCCTGTTTCATAACTTCTTCAAGACTTACTTTACCAAATTCTTTGTTTGGCATAACAGCATCCATTTCAAAGCGTGGCGCTTGTTTTGCTACCATACGTTCTGCCATATGTATCAGCCTCCGTGATTTTTTAGTAAATATTGTCTACTCTTGTATTATATAGGAGAAATTAGTTTTCAGTCAATTTCATTTAATAATTATTATAAAATAACTTACTAACAACTTATCCCTCCACCTACCATTATAAAGTATTGTGTTAGAATTACAAAAAAATGCATTATAAATCATATTTTTCACACAGAAAAGGAACAGACTCTATTTTCTGTTCCCTTTCCATTTTACATATTGATTTAAAAACATAATTGTCTGTTCAATCGCAGATTCATTCGGTTGTAATTTTGCATGATGCAAACCATATTCTGACTCTACTCCAAGCCAGAACATAAATCCTGGAATATCTCGAATCATGTATCCGAAATCTTCTCCTGTCATCGCCTCTGTACATGTAACGACATTCATATTGGTTTGCTCCGATGCAAACTGCATAAACTCCTTCGTTAACGCTTCATGGTTATATACTTGATGGTACATTGCTCCGTAATCAATTACAGCTTCGCATTGAAATGCCGCTTCAATACCTGCAACAATTGCTTCAATTCGATTTTTAACTCGTTTCATTGATTCAACAGATAATGTCCGAATCGTCCCTTCTAAGCGAGATTTTTCTGCGATTATATTTTGGACTGTACCACCTGTAATTTTACCAATTGTAATAACTGCGCTATCAAGTGGATTCACGTTCCGGCTAATCACTGATTGAAGCTGTGTAACAAGATGACTAGCTGCAACAATCATATCATTTGCTGTATGGGGATACGCTGCATGTCCACCTTTTCCTTTTAAATCAATATATAGCTCTGATGTATTTGCAAATAGCAGCCCTTCTTTTGTTGCAATTGTCCCTACCGGATACTCAGGTGCAATATGAAGACCAAGGATCATATCCGGCTTCCATTCCTTCAGCACTTCACTTTCTAACATAGGGAGAGCCCCACCTGGTCCTTCTTCAGCTGGTTGGAATAGAAAGACAAGATCATCGTCTACTCTTTCATTTACAGTAGCCGTTAAAAGCCCTAAACCGATGGCAGTATGCAAATCATGACCACATGCATGCATCATCCCTTCATGAGTAGAAGCGAATGCATAACCTGTTTCCTCAGGAATCGGCAAACCATCAATATCTGCGCGATAACCAATCGTTTTCTCTGGGTTTCTGCCCTTTGCCTTAACAATTACACCCGTTTTCCATGTTTTAACTTCAATATTTTCCTTAGGAAGAGTATCAATATAATTTAAAATATATTGTTGCGTTTTCCATTCCTTAAATCCCAATTCCGGAATTTTATGTAAATCTCTACGAATTTGAACAAATTTACTAACTGTCATATTCTCACCGCCATTTATAAAAAGCGTAAGAGCTTAGTTGCTCTTACGCTTTCGTTCTTTATTTTTCTGGATTTAATTGACGAAGCTCTTGTTTAATTTCTGTTTTCGCTTTTGTCTTCTCATCAATTTCTTTAATAACACGCGCTGGCGTTCCTGCAACAACTGTGTATGGTGGTACATCTTCAGTTACAACTGCACCTGCTGCAACAACTGCACCTTTACCTACTGTAACACCTTCTAAAACAACTACATTTGCACCAATTACAACATCATCTTCAACGATAACTGGTTTTGCAGAAGGTGGTTCAATAACGCCTGCAAGAACAGCACCTGCACCTACGTGACAGTTCTTACCTACTGTTGCACGTCCGCCAAGTACAGCGTTCATATCGATCATTGAACCTTCACCGATTACTGCACCGATATTAATCGTTGCATTCATCATAATAACAGCATTATCACCAATTTCAACATGATCGCGAATGATTGCGCCTGGCTCAATACGAGCTTTAATACCTTTTAAATCAAGCATTGGAATTGCAGAATTACGACGGTCATTTTCAACAACATAATCTGTAACATGCTTTTTATTTTCTTCAAGCATTGTCTTAATATCAGACCATTCTCCGAATAAAACACCAGCTTTTTTATTTACAAATGCTTGTACTGTCTCAGGGAACGCTACTTCTTTTAAATCCCCTTTTATGTATACCTTTACGGGAGTTTTCTTCTCACTTTTTTGAATAAACGAAATAATTTCGTTTGCATCCATCATTTTCATGCTTATTGCCTCCTAAATCCATTTATATTGTTACTCTACCAAACGAGAGAGCTCGTAGCAAGATAATAATCTTATTTTTCCATTTGAATTTCTTCTATAATTTCCAAAAACGCCTGTACTTGTTTAAGCTGTCTTGCGGAATCACTTGTTAATAACCACGTTTCTCGCGTTAGACGAACAGGTATTCTGAATGTATTTTCCTTTACTTCTTTCAAGACAGTAGAAGGTAAAAGCGCATAACCAATTCCATTTAAAACAAGCTGCTTACACGTTTCAATCTGATCAACTACGATTGTACGCTTAGGAGGATTAGAAAATAAACTGTACCACCAATTTTGTATTTGTCCATAGTATGTCGAATCACTTTTAAATTGTATAAAAGGTCTATTTGTATCCTTTAACATAGCAATATCTTTAATCTCCGTATCAACTAAATACAGTTCATCTTCAAACAATTGTTGTTTATGACCTTTATATTCTTGTGTTCCCCGCAATATAGCGACATGAACATCGCCTTCATAAAAATGCTTTTGCACCTCGCTACTCCAACCTGTGAAAAGAGAAATTTTCACAAAAGGATACTTTTGTACAAATCTCTTCAAAACAGGAGGTAACCAGTATTGTCCAATTACAGATGCAACAGCTATTTTTAATGTCCCATATGTCTCCGTTCGATAGATTGCCAATTCACTTTTAATAGCTTCTTCTCTTTGCAACATATCTTTTGCATAATTAGCCACCTTTTCCCCTTCTGGTGTGATTGTCAATCCTTTTTGTGAACGAATAAAAAATTTCATTCCCCATTGTTTTTCCATTGATTGTAAGCGTTGACTGAGTGCAGGCTGCGAAACAAACAAACGCTCCGCTGCTCTTCTCATATTGGATTCTTGTGCTAAAACAACCATCATTTGAAAATCATCAATTTGCAACTTTCTCCCTCTTTCCTTATCCTACATAATAAAGTGAATTTTTTAGTCAGTGAGAAATGTTATCCCCGATCATTTGTCATCACAAATCGAACTTTCACAAACAGTTCTCCTCCACCTCACTCCTTTGTCTATCCTAAATTTTCAGGTGGAGCAAATAGTGAGTCAATATATATACATATTGTTTCCTAGCATACAATATTCATTTTCTGTCTTTAAGAACCGTGAATGAGTTGGCACTTCCCTTATCCTTTTATGCTTATTTGTATCTTTCTAAATATAATACATACATAACAGAGATGCACGATAAAAAAGCGACTTCTCCTTTTCACCGAAGTCGCTCACCCCTCTTTATCGATTATGTTGCCTTACTTTTTTATTCAACAATTTTAAAATAGCACGTCGCGTTAAAATACCTTCAAAATACTCTTCATCATTTACAGCACAAATAAAAGGATGATCAATTGTCATTTCTAATGCTTTCGCAAAAGAATCTTCCAGCCTAAGAGTCGGAATATCTTTTTTCATTACCTGCTCCACTTTCATATCCTCGAGCTTCTCAAACTCAATACGTTCTAGCCCTAAAATCCCATCCAAAATCATTGCAGTACTAATTAGCCCATGTAATTTGTACATAGGGTCCAAAACAGGAATCGCAGAATATCCAGATTTTACAAGAACAAGCAAAGCATGCTCTAAGCTATTTCCAATTTGAACATGTGCAACCTTTTCTGATGAAATCATTAAATCCTTGACAAGAACTTGTTGAAACTCATCTTTCGGAATACTAATCATCTTACATCCCCCACTTTTTCCTGCTAACATGGTTTTTAATACATGATAAAAAACTTCTTAATTTAAAAATCCTTTTTATTTTCCATTTCTATTCATATCTTATGATAGCGTTTTCATATTATTATTTTGTCCTTAGTTTATTCCAACAAAAATATGATACACACTTCATTTTATCATAGAACACACAAAAAAAAACTACCTTTCTGGTAGCCCTTAGTATCCTTCATTTTTTAATCGATAAAATAATCTTGTAATTCTTTTATATTGGGAAATATCTGTTTTTTTGAGGCCGCTCTCAATATCTGTAAGCTCAACAGCTAAAATTTCACTAGCGTAGTTTTGACGAAATAAGATATCCAATAGCAAGTTTTTTTCTTCATTTGTTAAAGTAACTTCCTTCTGCATGTACTCCTCTCCTTATGCTTGTTTCCTTATTATTTATTATATAAAATATTTGCTTTATTTAATAGATAAAAAATTCAGTTTTTTATTTTGTATAGCGATTTGCATAACTAAAGGCCGCATAAGCATCTGGTTTAATCTTTGCCGTTAATCCCATCGCTCTCACCTTCGTTGTCATATCTGAAATAAATTCTTTTGTTAATCCATTATTTCCTATATCTAAGTGAATTTCCATTACAAATCCCGCTCCCTCATGAGCGTATGGATGCAATAAATCCCATATCCTCTGTATATGGTCTGGCGTAAACAAACAAGCAATCTCCTGACTTAGCTGTGTTTCTAAATATATTTTTTCACGCAATGTCGTTGGCTTTTTATGCACTGCTTTATGACGCAAACACCCCCATGCTCCTTTTCCCACACGATGAATGTGCACTGCCGTAATAAAACGTGTAACTTTCTGGTGTGCTTGTGAATCTGTACCAATGGATAAACGATATAAATTACGTGGATCTTTTTCAATAAAATTACAAATACGTATAAAAACCGTTTCAAAATCCATATGTCTCTCTGATACATTATAAAATCTATGCTCTCCGTCCACATAGTCACGTCCTTTCGATTAGACAGACTTTTTGCATTCTCATTGTATGGGACAAAAGCGCAAAATATGACTTTACTATCCTTTATTCGTTTCAATATTTCGAATCACATACTGACAAGAGGGACATGTATAAATTACATTTTGATTAGACTGGGCGGTTAATACATGAACAATTTCAGATGAACTATGACATTTTGGACAAACAACAATTGGTAGTCTCTCCACTTTCAGCACTCCCTTCAAACTTTTATTACCAGTGTTGGAAAAATTAAAAATTCTTATACATATAACTCCATCCCCCTATCCTTTATAAGATGTTTGCTCCCTTGCTTCTGTACAGATGGAATAAAACAACAGCCCATAAAACCTAGCAGTACTAAAAAAAGTACCGCCCTTTGGCGGTACCTTTTTATATGTATCAAGAAATAATATCGTAAATTTCGATAGCAACCATATCAATGTTATCAAATTGATATACTTGTGGCTTTTCGCCTTGTTGATACACTTCTAATTCATACATTTCACTTTTATCGAAAAATTTCACGCTACATTTGCGCTCACCGTTCACTTCAAAATAGCGTTGTGCTACTTCACCGCTTTCAGCTTGTTCTTGTAGACTAACAAGTCGAGTTAAAATTCCTTGGAGTAGAGACATGAAATCTCCCCTTTCTCTAATCTTCCTATCAATAGGTTTTACAGCTATACTCATTCTATCCGTCATAACAGAAAAAATGTTCCACAATCTAGGATAAAGGTTATTGAGCAGAAACTCAACTAAAATTTGTCGAAATAAGAGGTGAAAAGCAGAAAGAATATCTTTCTCTTTCTTTATTGCGGTTTTTTTAGCTGGAGAATATAATTAAAAACAGAAAATGAGGAGGAATTTTAATGAAGAAAATTGAGGTTTATACACAACCGGATTGTCCGCCATGTACAATTGTAAAAGAATTTTTAAAACATAATAACGTAACGTACGAAGAATTTGACGTAAAAAAGGATGCAGCTGCTCGCAACCGTCTTTTATATGACTATAACTCCTATTCAACTCCCACAGTCGTCGTTGATGGGGAAGTTGTTACTGGTTTTCAAATTGAAAAGTTACAACAGCTGCTCAATCTAGAATAGGAATAGGCAAAAATGCACTATTCCTGTTCTTTTAGCTCTTGCAATTTTTTCATTTCTGTCAAAAGTTCCTGACTTTCATGATAACCAGCTAATTTCCATTTCCCTTTATCCTTTTGCAAAGTCACAATTTGATATTGTTCATTTTTTGTCCGTTCATATACATATAAAAGGCCGTGCTCTTCATCATACGCCAGTTTTGTCTGCGAATTAAATGAAAAAGGTGCTTCTTTTGTAGGAAATAAGTATTCACCACTTTTTTTATCATCATTGCTATTTTCATCTGTAAAAACTTGAAGGAAATTATCTGTAAAATATGGTGATAACGCATCATACATTTTACTTACCGTTAAATGCTTACCTCGAATTGAAAATTGTACTTCATATCCCTTTTGAATCGTTGTAAACACTTCTTTTCGATCCACTTTTGTTTCTTCTTTACCAAGAACTGTTGTAACACTATACCCAACCAGAAAGGCAACACATAAAAATAGAACAAACCATATCCCATATTTTCTCATTCTTTCACCTTCCTTTACGAGAGCTTGTCTTTGTAGTATTCATTGTAACAATGATTATGCAAAGAAAGTGATGGTTTCGTTCGTAAAATCTTTACAATGATAGACAGCATTTTCACCATCATTTTCACTATTACCAATTTATGATAAAAACAAACAAAAAAATGCACGAATTGCTTCGTGCATTAAAATAAAACATCTTCTTCATATAAAAATTCATATGATAAATCAATAAATAAGAACTGTTCATCATCGATTGGGAAAGAGAATGTTCGTACCATTTCACTCGTTTCTATGTCTGCATATAAATCCGAAAGCCTTGCTTTATTTTCAAACCGCATTTTCATTATATTTTCTAAAAAATACGGACGCCAACTCCAATTTTTCATATAATACTCCGGCATAACAATCCATTCTCCATCTTTTTTCATAACGTTTCCTGATTGTTGAAAACCGTCTTCATTGCAAATGAAAATTCGAAAACTATACTGTGATACATGTTGACTAAAATGTAATAACCATTCATTAACATCTTCATTCTTTTTGGGCTTAGATAACACATTCCCAACTTGATCACGCAATGTTTCCGTTAATTGATAAATTTTTTGTAGTTTTTTCTTTTCGTGTTGAATAAATTGATGACATTCATTACCAAGACGTTCTTTTAAAATGTCCGCCGCAATAAAATCTGGCAAACACTCTTTCAAATAATTACCTTGATAGTATCTTCCACCATTCTTCCAAGCATATTGCAGTTGGTAAAAAGCATCAATTTCTTCGTATAGTAATGTCGCACCAATTCTTCTCGCTAATAAGGACAAAGAATATAAAATATCTTGATACGATTGTAAAAGTGCAGTTTGTCGTAAATTTGTTAAATCTACTTTTAAAATATCAGGAGCTAACACACTAATTCGCTCCAAATTACTCGTACCTGTTCCTACTTTATTAATTGAAGTTTGAATGCCATATGTACGGTAATACATGAGTAAATGATTAAATTGTTCTATATCTTCCTTACACTCATGCTCTGTTATTTCTAAAACAATATTTCGTAAGTTCAGCCCTTTTTTTTCATACATTAACAATAATTGAAGTAAACTCTCATCTTCATCGTTCATAAGTACGTTCGCATTTCGGTGTATAAACAATAAAAATGTTTGCTTTGTCTCTAAGTACCTATCTAATGCTTTTTCTACAATGACATTATCCGCTTCGAGTTGAAACTCACTTGGAATGGAATCATCATGAAAGAAAGAGGAAAGACTTTGTATACCCTCTTCTGTTTGGATACGCCCTACTACTTCGTATCCAATTACTGTATGTTCATCAGCACTAAAAATAGCTTGATAATAAGGAAGGACTTTATCCAAATTACTCATTACATCTAATGCATCTATCAAAACATTTCCCTCCCTTTACTTTTCAAAAATTATAACATGGTATGTATAGAAAAATAATAAAAAATCCCTTCAGTTCTCCTGAAGGGATTAGAGGGGTAAAATGCTAAGGGGAATTAGCAATTCTACTATGAAGAAAAAAGAGGTCTTAATCATACCTTATATAACTTCTCCTGTAAACACTTTTTCTCATATGTCACAAATTCTTCACATTTTACCATACACGGATAAGTAGTCATATCCATGCCCCACTTTATACAATCCCTTTAGAACGGATACTGATGTAGGTGTTGCCCACCATCCATTGTCATACACGTTCCATTTATGTAAGCAGCTGCATCAGAACTTAGATAAAAAGCTAAGCCTGCAATTTCTTCTGGTGTCCCTAATCTACCTAATGGAACGCTTTGTAATGTACGCTTAGCCATCTCCTCCGAAATCCACAATTTGTCCGCACCGCCTGTACGTTCAATCGGGCCAGGTGCAATGGCATTGACTCGTATCCCATATTTACGTCCCCATTCAACAGCAAGCGTTTTCGTCATCGCTAATACACCAGCTTTCGCTGCAGCAGAATGAATCACACCTGGTCCCGCATCCCAGGCATACGTTGCTACCATATTAATGATATTTCCTTTTATCCCTTTTTCGATCCAATATTTCCCTACTGCTTGACTACAATAAAATGTTCCATTCAATACAATATTAATTACTGCATTCCAACCGTTAACAGATAAATCTTCTGCAGGACAAATAAAATTACCTGCTGCATTGTTAATTAAAATATCAATACGTCCAAATTTCTCATCAATATGTTCAACCATACGTTGAATATCATCTGTACTTCGCACATCCATTTGCACAGTCAATACTTGCTCTGGAAATTGTTCAATCTCTTTCTGGGTTTCCTCAAGCTTTTCTTTTGTACGTCCTGTAATAACAACACGTGCCCCTTCCTTTGCAAACCGAGCTGCCATTCCTTTTCCCATTCCACTTGAGCCACCTGTTATGATAACTACTTTTTCTTTCAAATATATCCCCTCCCTCAAAAAAATGAATACACATTCATTTTACCACTTTATTTGAAAGAAATCTTTATATTTTTAAAGTTTTCTGATATCTTTTAAATACAAGAAATCTCTTTCATTATCATATTTCTTATCACATATGCTATTTTTCTATTCTTCAAAATAAAATTCTATAACAAGAAATAAACGAAAAGGAGAGCCAAGTGACCTATAATGAATTGTTCATACACCTTATAAACTATAGGTTCGCTCATATTCCCATGAAACAAATAACAAGAAGAAACTTTATAAAAACAGGAATTCGCACTTGTCTCTATACTTGTATTACAGCTAGCTTCGGCTATTACTATGCTAAATATATAGAACCAAATTCCCTTTCTTTGACGCATCATACACTTCGGTCTCCGCTTATTCCAAAAAGTTTTCATGGCATGAAGATTATTCAGTTTAGTGATTTACATCTCGGATACTACTTTTCTCTTCAGCGCTTATCTTACATTGTCTCCAAAATAAATGAAACAGCACCAGATATCGTTCTTTTTACAGGTGATTTAATTGATAATTATCAGACATATAGTGATGCTCCTTTTGTCTCCTCCATTTTGCGTAATATCCATGCACCATTTGGTAAATTTGCAATCTATGGAAATCACGATCATGGTGGATATGGAACAGAATACTATGATCTAATCATGAGTGACTCAGGTTTTGAACTGTTAAAAAATACTGAAAAACGCATTCGATTATTAGATAATAGTGAAATCTCTATTTTTGGAATAGATGATCTACTACTTGGCAAACCTGAAATCGATTCGACATTACAATATGCACAGAAGGATATTTATACAATTGTACTTGTTCATGAACCTGATATAGCACCAAAAACCGCTCAATTCCCAGTAAACCTTCAGCTTTCTGGACACAGCCATGGCGGACAAGTTCAAATCCCCTTTTTGGGTGCAATTATTACTCCAGCACTTGCAAAACACTATATTGAAGGCTTTTATCACATTCACAACTTACTTCTCTATGTAAATCGGGGCCTCGGGAGAACACGCGTTCCATTTCGATTTATGGCCAGACCTGAAATTACACTTTTTACATTGCACCATTTGTAACGTACACTTGCCTATTTTCTTATCTACCCTTTCTTGTACTCGCTCATCCACGCTTTTTCTCCATATGATAACAATGAGTCCATTAAAGGAGGTTGTTACATGTATCCATATTTTCAACCCATCCTAGTTCGCTCAGCACCTATTGGCCCAATAGACGACTCGCGCTTCTTACCATTTTTCGGCGTTCCATTTTTAGCTGGAATTGCTGGCGGATTACTTGGTGGGGCATTAGCATTTGGTCCTAGACCTTTCTATCCACCTTATCCACCACCAGCGCCTTATCCACCGGCACCGTTTCCTTGTTACGGAAATTCATGTCAGCCGTATTATTATTAATTCAGGACTTCCTTCAGCATAATTCTAGCTATTTACAAATTGCATTAGGTAAATCTAAAAAACTATTCTCTCATTCCTTACTGCTTTATTTCCTCTGAATTTTTCAATAGATATTTTTAGGAAAAAAGCATAAAAACCTCTTATATAAATAAGAGGTTTTTATGGTCATACTAATCTGTTATTCCATTACTCTGCATCCATCTCTTGATAAGCCATCTTAAATAATTTTACTTGGCTATCAATCTCTTCGGAGCCATTATTTATTACATAGTAGTATTCACCATCTTTATTTTGTTCGCGTGTTTTTACATTATCCGCCAAAACAAGCTGTAAAATTGCTTTTATTCTCGCTTTCATTTCAAAACCTAGAATTGGGAAAGATATTTCTACCCGCTTTTCCATATTCCTTGTCATCCAGTCAGCTGAAGATAAATAAATTTTTTCATCTCCATTATGATGAAAATAATAAATACGGCTATGCTCTAAATACCGTCCAACGAGACTAATCACCCGAATGTTTTCACTTACATTTTGAATACCGGGACGCAAGCAGCATGTTCCCCTAACGATAAGTTCCACCTTTACCCCAGCCTGTGATGCCTCATACAACTTTTGAATCAACGGTTTATCCGTTAATGAATTCATCTTAGCAATAATGTGTCCATTACCATATTGCTTATGATAGCGAATCTCTTCATCTATTAGCTCCATAAATTGCTGACGTATGTCAAAAGGGGCCACTGACAAATGATGAAAATGAGGTTTCGTTGTATAGCCGCTCAAATAATTAAAGAAATTTGTTGCATCTACCCCAAAATCTTTTCGAGATGTAATATACCCAAAGTCTGTATATAGTTTTGCTGTAGCATCGTTATAATTTCCTGTCCCCAAATGTACGAACCTTTCGATTTTTCCGTATTTTCTTCGCACAACAAGTGTAATTTTACTATGGGTTTTCAAATGGCTCACACCATAAATAACATGGCAACCAGCTTGTTCCAGTTCCTTTGCCCAATGGACATTATTTTCTTCATCAAATCGAGCTTTTAATTCAACAAGCACCGTTACTTGTTTTCCCTTTTCAGCTGCCGTCTTTAAAGCCTGAATAATCGGGGAATCTCCACTGACACGATATAACGTTTGCTTGATTGCCAGCACATTTGGATCATCTGCTGCATCACGTACAAAATCAACAACAGGCTGAAAAGATTCAAATGGATGATGTAATAAAATATCGTGCTCGATTGCTTTCTCAAATACATCTTCTTCATCGTCTAAATCTTGAGGTGGCTGCGGAATCAGAGCTGGATAAACAAGATGTTCATATAAAGGAGCTAATTTTTTATATAGGGAAAATAAACATGTTAGATCTAACGGTCCATCCATCATATATACATCTTCATCTTTTACCTCTAACACCTCATATAATAAGGCTAACACTCTTTCATCTACATGCTCTTTTCCAACTTCTAAGCGAACAGCGGCTCCCCACTTACGTTTTTTTAACTCTTTTTCAATCACTTTCAATAAATCACGCGCACCCTCTTCGTGTATTGTTAAATCCGCATTACGCGTAATACGAAAACGAGTGACAGAGGATACTTTGTATCCTGTAAATAATTTATGAGTAAAACTACTAATGACGTCTTCTAATAAAATAAATTTATGCTTTTGATCTTCACTTGGTAAAAAAATAAAACGCTCGAGCAATGAGGGCACTTGAACAATCCCAAGCTTTGTGCGGTTTTCTTCCTCTATCTGTTTTTCATCATAGAGAATCGTAGCTAAGTTTAAACTTTTATTTAAAAGCATTGGAAACGGACGGTATGCATCGATTGCTACAGGTGTTAAAACCGGAAAAATTTGCTCATCAAAATATTCTTCAATAAATTCACGTTGTTCTTTCGTTAAATCGTGAAATGCTAAAGGCTCAATCCCTTCTTCTTCAAGTGCTGGCAATACAGTATTTTTAAATGTATTATACTGAACTGTCATTAATTCATGAGCCTTCGTAGAGATTTTATTAAGCTGTTGTTTCGGTGTTAAACCAGCCTTGTTTTCCGGCTGATTAAACCCCGCTCTTACCTGATCCTTTAATCCTGCAACACGTACCATAAAAAACTCATCCAAGTTCGAGCTAAAGATACTAATAAACTTTAATCTTTCTAAAAGCGGATTACTTTCATCCTGTGCTTCTTGTAATACACGTTCATTAAAAGCTAGCCAGCTTAATTCACGGTTATTATAATAAGCCGTATCATTTAAATTTACCGAATTCCCCTTCACTAATTCCATTTTCTCCACACTTCCCTTGAAACTTTTTCAATATAATTTAGTTACATTTATTGTATCAAATTCCAATTTATTAAAGTGTAAAACTTTTGTAAAGACGTCCGTACAAATTAATATTTCTCTTCAAATATTAAATGAATGTTCATCTTTAATGCTTTTTCCAACTGTTTTTTCTGCTTTTCTGCCTGTACCTTTTCTGCTAAAGCTGATTGTTTACAAACAATACGAAATGCAAGCCCCTCTTTCTCTTTTTCCACCTGAACCTTTTCAACAAGCGCTCGTTGTCTCACATTTAAAGCAGCTGAAAATTGTAAAACTGCTCCTAACAAGCAAATTGTTTTCTGTTCACTTTTATCAAACCAACCTTCAAATGGTACTAAATACTGTTTAAATAACATTTTTGATTTATAAGAGGCGATGAGCGCAAGTCTAACTCGATCTTTATGCATCATACCGTCAATCGTTTTATTTGCCAATAAATAAAATGTATGTAAACGACTTGCTTCTACATCTATGTATTTCCCAATATTAAATACTTTGGCAGCTTGATGAAATGTCTCCCAATCCTTTTCTGACAAGCAAATAACCTCTGCTTCCTCAAGTTCCTTACAGATTAAAGCCCCTTGTTTAATAAGCTGAATTACATATCCCATATCCATTCCATACTCATAAGATAATAAGTTTAAACTTTCTTCTAACACATTTGGGTAATAAGAAATGCCTAAATTTTTTGTTAGTTCTTCGTAGAAAACACCTTCTCGCAATCCTTTTTGACTTAATACAAAAGCTGGAGCCTGCACAATATTAGTTAGCATATGAAACACTTCTACCGCTGGAATAATCGTATCAGCTCGATCTTTTGCTAAACCATCTAATTTTTGCAAATCTGTGAAAGAAAGATTAATTAACTCTGCCTTTACCTCTTTTATGTCCGCTTCTTTCATTTTATATAAATGTAAACCTGCTATTGGATAAGAAATCAAATTTTGATGAATTTTCACCATATTACGTGCGCTTCCACCTATCGCAATAAGCGGTAATTTTTTTTCATTTAGCCACGGCAAAGTTCGGAATTGATACCATAAATATCTTCTTAATTCATCTAATTCTTCTGAAGTTGGTGTCTCATGACGAATGAATTGTTGCTTTAAAGAAAGTGCCCCAAATGGAAAACTATAATATTCTACAATTTCTCTATCCTGAAAATATGTGACCTCTGTACTACCACCGCCAATGTCAACAGTAATTCCTTCTGTAAAAGAAGTTGAATTCATTACTGCTAAATAACCGTAACGAGCTTCCTCATATTCAGATAAAATTCTAAGTATAAAATCTGTTTTTCCTTCTACAAGCTTTTTAATTTCTGCTTGGTTCTCTGCTTGTCGAATCGTTGCTGTCGCAACACAACGCACATTATGCAATCCATGAAACCTTGTACTTTCTTGAAATTGAAGTAATGTTTGCAGGAGTATATTCATTCCATCTTCTATTAGTATACCATCAATTAAGTAATTTCTTAAACGAGCTACAACTTTTGTATTTTCAATCTCTTTATAAAAACCTCCATTTTGTTTTTCATAAATAACTAATCGCATTGTATTTGAGCCAATATCAATAATGGCATATTGCTGTTTCAATATATCTTTCATACTTTTCACTCTTTCATTATCAAATTTCTAAAAACCATTCCTATCACTATTATACAAAATAGTTGTTTTTGGTAACAATATTGCTTTAATATTGAAAATATATACAATCACTTTTTGCATATAATAAAAACTCTTTTTATTTATGTTATAATAATAAAAACCAGAAAGGAGACCCACTATGAAACCTTCACAACCACAGTCTCAGTCGCAAAAAAAACATTCTATCAATCGATTAGCTCAATCTATTTTCGTTGTGAATCGGCATGCAAAAGCAGCTACAAATCCGAAATACTTATACTGGCTAAAAAAAGTTGCTTTAGAACGTTTAATTATTGAAAAAAAAGCACTAAAAGAAGGATTACATTTTTCTAGAAATCCACGTCTTAGTCAGCAACAATCTGATGTTCTCATTCGTTTAGGTGACTATTTTTTTCATATTCCCCCTACAAAAGATGATTTTCGTACCCTCCCGCATCTCGGTAATCTTGAATCTTCCTATCGAAATCCGAAAACAACCCTTTCTTTAACAGTAGCAAAAAAAACGCTTCAAGATTATATTGGCCCTGAGGCCCTGAAGCAAGAAAAAAAATTAAGCGAACCGATTCCTTGGTATCGACGTACGTATACAAAAAAATAAAGCAGGTTTGGCCCTCAGACCAACCTGCTTTATTTTTTCTCTTCTTTTATTTTAATGTCCGCTTGTTTATAGAAAGCTACTTTTTCTGTATTGTATGACTTAGTATACTCATTGAACTTATCTTTTTCAGTATCAATATCTTTGTAAGATTGATTTACTGTTTTTACTTTATCACTAATTGCTTTTAATTTTGCATCTTTATCTTGTAACATTGTATATAACTCTTTTTCTAATTTTAATGATTTAGTGTAGTTATCATACATCTTTTTAAACGATTCATATCGTTTTTCATACGTACTCTTTACTTTGTCTGCTTGCTCTTTTAACTTATTATCCTTAATTTTCTCTACGTACTTATCAACTGATTTCATTTCTTCTTGCGCTTTATTCAATGCATCTTTTTCTTTATCGATTATTTTTCCACGCTCCGCTGTGTTTTTCGCTGCTTGATCTAACTTCTCCTTCACAGCTTGATTATTATCTTTTCCCTCTTGTACAATTTGATTGTATAACGTTTGTCCCTCTTTTTCTAACGCCTCTAATTTTTTCGCATCTTCAAACATAGGTTTTTCTTGCTTTGCAGCATTTTCAAATGCCACATATAATTCTTCTTCTGGTTTTGGACCAAAACAACCAGCTAATAAAGTCATAGATAATGCAGTTACAATTGCTATTTTATTATATTTCACTTTCTTTTCCTCCTACTTATATACGATCATCATGCCAAAAATTTAAAGGGAAATGAGTTGATTCTTCATATACTTCAAACTCATATCCTTTTTTACGAAGATCATCAATAATTGTTTGTAAGGCTTGTACAGTTTGTTGCTTCTCATGCATTAAAATAACTTCACGGTCTTGTCTAGCTCCTGAAATTACATTTTGTACTACACCATTTGGATTCCCAGGTAGTTTCCAGTCTAAAGAATCAATCGTCCAATCCCACTCTTTCATACCAACTGGTACCATTTGATCACGTAATCCTTGATTCAATCCAGGCATACTTCCATATGGGCAACGAACAAGCTTAGGCTGAAATCCTGTAACATCTTTCACCATATTTTGCGCCTGTATCATCTCTTCTACAAATCGGCCTTGTTTATAAAGTTTCGCATAGTCATGTGTCATGCTGTGAACACCTGGATAATGTCCTTCCTTTACTAAACGTTTCACACTATCTGTATGAGATGGAATATTGCCACCAATCATGAAAAATGTTCCTTTTATTTCATTTTTCTTTAAAATGTCTAAAATCTCTTTTTGAAATTCACTCGGTCCATCATCGAAGGTTAAGTATGCTACTTTGCGTACTTGTCCATTAAATTTCGTCGGTGCTTTTTTATCCAATCCAACTTTAAACTGCTCACTAGCAAGCTGGACTGAGTTCACTTGATTTGCTACAGCCTTTGCAGGCGATGTAAAGGATTGAAATATGAAAAACCCTGCCACGATAGCACTAATTGCAATAGCAATTACAACCAGCCGCCTGCCCAAGGGCGATCGTCGGCTCCTAACGTCTATCATTCTACCATTCCCTTTCTCTCTTTCTATCAATCTACTTGTCCATTTTACACAGTATAAAGGTTTACTTGCAACAACTTACAAATATTCTTTGGCTTTCCTAAAAAGGAAAAGTGTAGAGATTGCTTCCCTCTACACTTTCCCCCCAAAAAACCATTGTGCAAAATGTCCTGACACATCTATCACAATTATATGATGATTAAATATATTTTTAAAGGCTTTTGTTACAAAACACCGTTTTTTTGTAACAAAAGAGAAGCAATTGTTACGAAAAATACTTTTATCATTCATTCTTCCGTAAATCTCTATTCTTATACAATTGAGTTTGCGCTTTATCTAATAGCTCTTCTAACGTTTTTCCTTCCAAAGGATAACTAGCAGCTCCAAATAAAAACGAAATATTTACCACATTATTTGCTAATTCTTTTGTAATATTCGTTACTAGCCGATCTGTTATTGTCGATTTCTCATATCCTTTATCTACCGCTACAATCACATATTTATTTTCTTCCCATCTCGTAACAACATCACTTTTACGAACGGTATTTACAATTGTATTCTCTACTTTTTTGACTATCTGGTTTAATTTTCTATCTTGTATGGTGTTTATTAATTCATTCCATTCATTAATAGAAATCATATATATAGTAATTTTATACGTGTCTCTTTCTGACAAAGCAACCATTTTCCCAAAAAAATCAATCATGAAATCATTACTTTTTATCCCTTGTAATTCACTATTTTCATACTGCCTTTTATCATAACGATGCCCAAAATAGTAACTCAGTATGATTTGTATAATATAAATAATGAGTACAGCAAAAAATGACCGAGCATCTAATTTTGCAATTACATCCTGCATTGCGATCCATTCTGTAACTGCAACTGTATTTCCAAGTAACAAACCACTAATTTTCCCCTTATGCTTCATGCATTACCTCCTCCTATACTAATATATGCTTCTATAACAATAATGTTTTTCTACAAAAAAAATGTACGCACCCCTTGTACATTTCGCTTGCAAGCTTGTATTCATTTTCTTTTCTATTTCATATATATGAATCCATTTTAATTTTTCGACATCTAAATCCCTGCTATGCAGAATAAAAAGTAATCTACACTCTAAAATGTACCCTATAGAATAGACACTTAAAAAAAAGTCTGTTCTATAGGGTATTTCTTGTATAATAGGAGAAAAATTAGGATCGGAGAAATTTCAAAATGACGAAAAAACTGTTTACAGAAAAAGAAATTCAAACTCTATCAAGGAATCCATACGTAAAATCTGTGAGTGAAAAAGTCATTACTTATACAGACGAATTTAAACGTATTTTTATTGAAGAAAATGAAAAAGGAAAGTTGCCTCGAGACATTTTTGAAGAATGTGGTTTTGACATAGATGTGATTGGAATACAACGTGTTATATCATCAGGAAGTAGATGGCGTGGTGCTTATAGAGAGAATGGTGTATTTGGTTTACGTGATACACGTAAAGAAAACTCTGGAAGGTCTACTGAGAGAGAACTTACGTTAGAAGAAAAATATGTACGTTTAGAAGCTGAACGGAACTTACTAAAAGCGGAAAACGAACTATTAAAAAAGATCAAACTTATGGAAGGGAGGATGAAAAGAAAATAACGTTACCACCTAGTCAAAAATACCTATTGATTCATTCTGTCATCGTAAAATATAACCTAAGGAACATGGTGAGTCACTTGTGTAAAATAGCTGGCGTTTCACGTTCTGGATACTATAATTATTTCTCTTTACAATCTCAAGAACAGCGGAAACAAAA
>NZ_JBIWHY010000019.1:0-108252 GCF_044764345.1 Bacillus sp. NPDC094106
CCTGAGCCAGGATCAAACTCTCCAATAAAGTTAGTTTGTCTAGCATCATAAAATAAAAATTGACGTTTCACGTTGTTTGTTTCGTTCAGTTTTCAGAGAACTCGTTCGTCGCTCATTTGCGACTTCCTTATGTTAGCATCTTCGTTTTTCGATGTCAACCAAGTTTTTTAAAATTTCTTTTTCGCTTTCTGCCGTTCCGCATCAGCGACGCTTATTAATATATCACCCTGTCATTTAAATAGCAAGTGATTTTATAAAAAAATATAAAATTATTTTATCCCCTAATTAATGACGCCATTATTCCTTATTCATTAGGATCATATCCTACTTAACAAACTTTGTTTCATCATACATCCATTCCTCTATTTGCTTCCTAATCGGTGAACAAAACCAACTCTAATTGAAACATTAAATCAGTAGAAACTTTCTTCATCCTCACTAACCATTGGATTTTTAAGAACACCTTATCTCCTATTTACCCTCTTTACTTCTACTGAATTTTGAAACAAAAGTATTTTCTTTCATTAATATGCGATAAAGTGAAACTTTAATGAGTGGGGGTTTTCTTCATCCCCCACTCATTATTAGCCCTCACCAATCGGGCTTTTACGGGCAGTTTATCTCCCACCTAACTTCTTTAGAAAAGCGGAAGCGGCTCGCTCAGAATCGCAGGACATTGGAGTCCCCGACAGAGAGGCGCTTTTTGCCTCGTCCGAGGGGGCGAAACGACCGGAGATTCTAGCCGCTAGAGCTGGACAATGCTTCCATCCAATTTTGAGGTGGGAGTATTACTGACCGCGAATAGCGGGATAAATAACATTTCCACTTCTTACTTTCTTATCCACTATCTATTACACCCCCATTTTTAAAACATTCTTTTCCTAAATTAGCACTTCTTCAATATTGAGGTTTCTCTCAGTGATTAAAATCCCCCAAAAAAATCACAAGACACTCCTCATGCTTAAGAATATTTTTAGAATTTTTTTACATTTATTTAATGAAAAATATCCAGATTTTGTTATATAGTAACAGAGTGGACTACAAAAACAACTTAAACGGAGGAATTAATTTATGGATAGGTTAACAAAGTTCTCATTAAAAAACCGAGCCGCTATTATTATCATGGTTTTTCTCATTTCTGTACTCGGCATTTATTCTGGCTCTAAATTACCAATGGAATTTCTACCTAGTGTCGATAACCCCGCAATAACTGTTACTACACTATCTCAAGGCTTAGACGCTGAGACAATGACAAAAGAGGTAACTGAACCTCTTGAAAAACAATTTCGAAATCTAGAACATGTTGATACGATTACCTCTTCTACTTACGAAGGTTTATCGCGTATCGATATCGCATACACATCTAAAGCCAACATGAAAGATGCAGCACGCGAAGTCGAAAAGATTACCGGCAACATGAACTTTCCAAAAGAAATTACAAAACCCGTCGTCAGCCAACTTAACACCTCTATGATTCCACTTGCACAGATTACCATTCAAAAACAGAATGGTTTTACAAAAGCTGATGAAAAACAGATTGAAAAAGAAATCATCCCACAACTTGAAAGTATCGACGGCGTCGCTAACGTCATGTATTACGGTAAATCAACATCTGAGCTATCTATCGTATTAGACCCAGATCGAATGAAAGATAAAAACGTAACATCTCAGCAAGTATTGACTGCTTTACAAGGAAAAGAAACTTCCACTCCAGCTGGACAGGTAACTGTAAACAACGAAGACCACACTCTTCGCATCATTGGAAATGTAAAAGATGCAGATGAAATAAAGAACATTACACTCGCACCTCAAGTAAAATTACAAGATATAGCTCAAGTAGAAGCAAAACGACATCATGACGCTGTTTCACATATAAATGGCGAAGAGGGAACTGCATTAGTTATTATGAAAGAACCTAGCAAAAATGCCGTTGAAATCGGGAAAGAAATCGATAAAAAAATTAAAAATATAAGTAAAGAATATAAGGATACTTACACAATTAAGTTACTATCCTCTACTCACGAACAAGTCGAAAACGCTGTTACAAGTATGGGAAAAGAAGTAATCTTAGGAGCAATCGCTGCAACATTTATCATTTTAGTCTTTTTACGTAGTATTCGAACAACACTGATTGCTGTTGTTAGTATTCCGTTATCAATTTTACTAACACTTTTTTTACTTGATCAATCTAATGTGACGTTAAACATTTTAACTCTTGGAGGGTTAGCGGTTGCTGTTGGACGCCTTGTTGATGATAGTATTGTTGTCATTGAAAATATTTTCCGTCGTTTACAAAAAGACAACTTTTCAAAAGACATCATTCTAGATGCCACAAAAGAGGTGGCTGTCGCTATTACCTCTTCTACATTAACAACAGTCGCTGTCTTTTTACCTATTGGTCTTGTATCAGGCTCAATTGGTAAACTTATGTTACCTATGGTATTAGCAGTTGTATACTCTATACTTTCTTCATTAGTTGTCGCACTAACGGTTGTTCCACTTATGGCATTTTTATTACTCAAAAAAACAAGACAACGAAGTACACAACCTTCAAGAAAGTATACAGCTACTTTAAAATGGGCGCTTTCGCATAAGTTTATTATTTTATTCTCTTCTTTCTTATTATTTGCCGGATCAATTGCCGCTTATATATTACTACCAAAAGCAAATATAAAATCAGAAGACGATACGATGCTTTCAATCAATATGACATTCCCAACGAATTACGACCTTGAATCCAGAAAGCAAAAAGCCTTTGATTTTGAAAAAAAATTACTTTCTAATGATGATGTAACAGACGTTATCTTAAAAATGGGTTCAAGCGCTGAGGATGCACAGTGGGGACAAACAACTAAAAATAACCTTGCATCTCTGTTTGTACTCTTCAAAAAAGGAACTGATATCGATCAATATATCGAAAAACTAAAAAAAGAGCATACAGACTTTAAACCAGCCGAATTCGATTA
This sequence comes from Bacillus sp. NPDC094106, assembly GCF_044764345.1. Lineage (NCBI taxonomy): Bacteria > Bacillati > Bacillota > Bacilli > Caryophanales > Bacillaceae > Bacillus > Bacillus sp. NPDC094106. The sequence continues at coordinate 2,967 of NZ_JBIWHY010000019.1, forward strand.
TATTAAAACAAGCTATTCTAATTTTGGCGGCGGAAACAGCTTGCAATTTAACGTGACAGCAAACAACGAGGCAAATTTAAAAAAAGCTGCTGATATCGTTGAAACAAAACTAAAAAGTATAGACAGTCTTTCTAAAGTAAAAACCAATATTGAAGAATCAAAAAAAGAATGGCAAATTCATATTGATCAAACGAAAGCAGAACAAGTTGGATTAACACCAGAAACAGCAGGGCAACAAGTTTCATTCCTAATGAAGACATCACCGATTGGTCAACTGACAATCAACGATGAGAAAACAACTATCATGTTAGAAAATAAGAAAGAAAAGATAAGCAACAAAGAAGACATTCTTAACGCAAATATCTTGTCACCTATAGCTGGACCGATTCCTTTAAAAGACATTGCAACTATTTCGGAGAAACAATTACAAACAGAGATCTTCCATAAAGACGGGAAAGAAACCATTCAAATAACTGCCGAAACAACAAATGAAGATTTAAGTAAAGTAAACACTGAAGTGAACAAAGCTATTTCAGAATTAGACCTACCAAACGGCGCGAAAGTTAAAATTGCTGGTGCAACTGAATCCATGCAAGAAGACTTTACAAATTTATTCAAAATCATGGGTATCGCAATCGGGATTGTTTATTTAATTATGGTCATTACTTTCGGGCAAGCACGCGCTCCATTTGCGATTTTATTCTCTTTACCACTAGCTGCTGTTGGCGGTATTTTAGGATTAATCATTTCAAGAACACCAGTCGATTTAAACGCACTAATCGGTGGATTAATGCTAATTGGTATCGTAGTTACAAATGCCATCGTATTAATAGAACGTGTTCAACAAAATAGAGAGAGTGGCATGACGACGCGGGAAGCTTTACTAGAAGCAGGTTCTACAAGGCTACGACCAATTATTATGACAGCTATTACAACGATAGTAGCGATGTTACCACTTTTATTCAGTCAATCACAAGCCGGCAGTATGGTGTCTAAAAGTTTAGCCGTTGTCGTAATTGGCGGTTTAGCAGTTTCAACTGTACTGACACTGGTAGTTGTTCCAGTTATGTATGAATTGTTAGATAAAATCGGTAAAAAAAGACGGTCACGCAGAAAAGTTGACTCTTCTATAGATACACCACGAACTTAACACGAAAAAAACGTTATCTTCAGAACAGAAGATAACGTTTTTTCTTTCTACTATTATACATAATGCCACAGTATCTTGCTTACTCATTCATATAGTTCATCACTTCATCTATATAATCTTCTAGCGGTTGTCCAGAATCTACAATAAGATATGTAAAATCAGATGGCCTTTTACTGCCATCTAACCATTTTTTAAATCCTTCTTCAGATTCCACTTTTTCAATTTGACTTATCATTCGTTCTCGAATTTTCAACCTATTATTAATTTCTTCCATATTATCAAGATAGCATTCAACATATTTATATGTTGCTCGATGTTTCTTAGACAACATTTCCCCCTTTTCCACCATTTCTGTATAAAGGCACGGACTATCCAGTATTACACTATGCCCTAGGGATAAATGAAAATCTATTAACGCCCATTCAACATCGTAGGAAATCCCACCAGTACGATTCGTTTCAATCTGATTGGTTTCGAACGATTCCAACAAGGCCGTTTTTACAATATCATGATCAATAACAATTGCCCCTGTATTTTTTGCTATACATCTAGAAAGTGTTGATTTTCCCGAACCCGGAAAACCAGCCATTTGAAGAAAAAACATAAAAAACACCCTTCCTACTTTTCACTTCAGTATTTATATACATATTTACATATACAACATTTCATCAGCACATTCCTTTTCTTCTCCTCCGGATCACCATACAAAGAGGCCTCCTGTTTTTTAACAGGAGGCCCCTTATTCCAACTTTACATCTTTAAGCTGCTTTTGCTTTTGTTGTTTTACGAGATTTCTTCGCTCCTGTAAAACGTTTATGAAGTACAGATGCAATAAAACGAGCAATAATATTGAACAGTAATACCATAATAATTAATACCGCTGCTGATTTCGTTGCAATTAATTTTGCATCTGGAATAATTCCTTCAGAATTTAATTTCCAAATATGAACAGCTAACGTTTCAGCTGGTCTAAATGGATTTAACGGATGTGCAGGACTTGAAAAATCTGCCGCAGAATTTAAAATTGGTGATGTTAAACCCGCTGTATAAATTAAAGCCGCTGCTTCACCAAATATACGTCCCGCAGCTAAAATAATCCCCGTAATAATTTGAGGCAATGATGACGGAAGAATAATCCGCACAATTGTTTGCCACTTTGTCGCCCCCAGCCCAAGACTCGCCTCTTTCACATTATGCGGAACTTCTGTGATTGCACTTTCACAAACGCGAGTTAAACCAGGTAAATTTAAGATTGTTAAAGCAAGAGCACCACCTATTACTGTGTACCCCCAACCTGTCATTGTCACAAATACTAATAAACCAAATAGCCCAACAACAATAGAAGGTAATGACGCCATCGTTTCAATACATAAACGAACAAAACTTAAAAAGCGACCTTGCTTTGCATACTCTGCTAGATAGATTCCAGCTCCTAATCCAAGAGGAATAGATATAACAAGCGTTATAACAAGCATATAAAAAGAATTGAATAATTGAGGACCAATTCCTCCTCCTGCTCTTGTATTACTTGGTTCTCCGAACAGGAAGCTAGGGTCCCAAAAACCCCAACCCTTTTGTAAAATTTCAAACACTAAGAAAACAAGTAAACTTACTACAAGCACTGCAACTGTATATAAAACACCCGTCCAAATCTTATTTACTGTCCTTGCATTCATCGTTATCGTTCACCTCTTTGACCAATCGCTCGAATTACTAAAATAAATAGGAATGAAATAACAAGTAATATCATCGCCAATGTCCATAAAGCATTGTTCCAGGCAGTCCCATTTAATGTATTCGTCATATCCATCGTTAAAATACCCGTCAATGTCGCCGTTGGACTATAGATTCCTTCAGGTAATTTAACAGTATTCCCAATTACCATTTGAACAGCTAACGCTTCACCAAAAGCTCGCGCTAACCCTAGAACTAACCCTGTTAAAATCCCTTTTTTTGCAGCTGGAACAATAACACGACTAATCGCTTGCCATTTCGTCGAACCTAAACCATATGAGGCTTCCAAATAATCGAATGGAACAGAACGAATTGCGTCAGAAGCAATACTAGCAATAGTAGGCAAAATCATAATACTTAGCACAATAATACCTGCTATTAAACTAAAACCAACTCCACCAAACGAATCACGTAACAGAGGAACTAAAATAGTAACCCCCAGCAATCCATATACAACTGAAGGAATTCCAACTAGTAATTCTAAAACAGGCTTCAACACTCTATTACCGAATTTCGGTGAAATTAAATTCATAAAGATTGCAAGAGCTAGCGCAATTGGTGCACTAATAATAACCGCACCTAACGAAACAAGTGTCGAACCTACAATAAATATTACAGCACCAAATGAACCTTGATCAGCATTTGGATTCCACTTCGTTGATGTCAGCATTTCAGAAAGTGAAATACCACTTTGCGTAAAAGATTGAATTCCTTTTCCGCAAATAAATGCAATAATTGCTAATGTAACAAGAACAATAAATATACCGCAAAATGTAACAAGTGCTCTTCCGATATATTCACTCTTTACGTAATTAATTTGTTTCTTCCCCTTCATCACAGGTCATAACCCCACTTCATATATTGAAATGAACAAGACTGGCCTCTCAGCCAGCCCCATTAAATATTTTACTTATTTAGTTTAGACATTGGGATGTAACCCATATCTTCCACTTGTTTTTCAAAATCTTTACCTTTTACATAATCAATGTAAGCTTTTGTAGCTTCTTTCGCTTCCCCTTTTGTTACCATGTACTCATAAGACCAGAATGGGTATTTACCAGAAGAGATATTTTCAACTTTTGGCTCTGCACCATCAATTTTTACAGTTTGTAATGCATCTTTTTTATCGCCAACCATATAAGACATCGCAAGATAACTAACTGAACCTGGAGTAGAGTTAATCGCTTGTTCTACTGCACCATTAGAATCTTGTGTTGTACCTGTTCCATCATTAATCTTTACATCTTTCATGACTGTTTTTTCAAATGTAGCGCGTGTACCAGAAGATGCTGGACGGTTTACTACATTAATTTTCTCATCTTTACCGCCTAGCTCTTTCCAGTTTGTAACTTTTCCACTGAAGATATCTTGTACTTGTTTCACAGTTAAATTGTCAACCTTCACATCTTTATTTACAACAAGTGCAAATGCGATACCCGCCACTTTATTATCTACTAATTCTTTCGCTTTCTCAGGATCTTTTATTTTATCTGCAGCTGGAACATCAGAGTTACCAATTTGAACCGCACCAGAAGCTACTTGGTTAATCCCTGTTCCACTACCGCCACCTTGTACTTGAATAGAAACTTTAGAATTATTTTCCATGAATTTTTTACCAGCTTCTTCTGCAAGCGGTTGAAGAGCTGTAGAACCAGCCGCCGCAATTGTACCGGATAATTCTTGTTTTGCATCGTTACTACCTTTAGCAGTGTCTTTGCTATCTGTACTTTCTGATTTTCCGCACCCAACTAAAGCACCCGCAACAACTAATGCTGCTAAAGAAAATTTAATACCCTTTTTCATGACCATGTCTTGTACCCCCATTTGGATTATCACTTTTTCTTATTTGCCTACTTCTTTCGAACACAAATTCATTGTAGGACAATAATATTGTGTTAGTGTTAAGCAATTTTTAATTTTAAGTAAATAGAGGACATAGGCCTAAAAACCCATATATCCCAACCCTTTTTATAAGAAAGACCAAAAGAATCCACACAAAATTGCTCGTATTGTAAATTTACTTTTAATAATGTAAATGTATTGTAAATAAAATTCTTGTTTTCGCTACTTATGTTAAAAATACATTTACAAATCTCTTCATTTTTTTGAAGTTTATAGCTTTCGCTCCACATTTATCCCACATAATTTCAGTAATATTTTTCACCTCAACAAAATAAGTTGGAACAATTCTAAAAATAATTGAATATTTTTAAAGTACTAATTGACAACATCATCCAATGTAGTCTACTATGTTAGTAGAAAAAAGTTTCCCTAGGTAAACTTTTTGAACTAAAACTAAAAATATAGAGGAGAGGTAACTTTTATGGTATCGGCTAATACCAAATCCCTTTCTACATTTCGAACAGGGGAGTTTGTACAAATCGAGAAGATACAATTAGAAGGAACTATGAAAAGACGTTTATTAGATTTAGGCTTTATTCCAGGGGCTACCATTAAAGTATTGCAAAGAAGCCCACTTGGAGATCCAATTGCATATCAAGTAAGCAATACGACTATTGCACTGCGTAGTGAAGAAAGTTCCCTTATTTTTGGAGTATTAATAGGAGATGATTCAGAATGAACAACCATCGCATTGCGCTAGCCGGAAATCCGAACACTGGGAAAAGCACATTATTTAACACATTAACAGGATTAAAACAACATACAGGGAACTGGACCGGAAAAACTGTATTAAAAGCGGAAGGGGAATATGAGCATAACGGAAGTATATATACGGTAATTGATTTACCTGGAACATACTCTCTATATTCAAACTCTGTAGATGAAGAAGTAGCACGGGATTATATTATTTTTGAAAAACCCGAGGTAACCGTAGTAGTTGTAGATGCAACTGCAATGGAAAGGAATTTAAATTTAGCATTACAAGTAATGGAAATGACTAGCGACGTTATAGTCTGCATTAACTTAATAGATGAAGCAGAAAAAAAAGGAATTGTCATCGATGAAAAGAAATTAGCAAAATCACTTGGTGTACCTGTGGTCAAAATTTCAGCTCGAAACCGTGTCGGAATTGGACCTTTACTAAATGTAATTGCTAAAGTAGCTAACAAAAAATTAATTCCTACACCAGTTCAAATTACTTACAATGAAAAAATTGAAAATATGATTCAAGAATTAGAACCTCAAATTCATAAAGTATTCGGCGATACATATCCTGCACGCTGGATTGCACTACGAATACTAGATGGGGATAAAAACTTTCTAGCTACACTTCAAAAACATCATAAAGAACCGCTTGTAAGGGAGGTCATAATAAATGGAATCTCACTCAGCCAGTAAGGCTCTTCCATTAGATTATATCGTTCAACACGCACAAAGACTTACTAAAGAGGATATACGAGATGATATTGTAGGTGATATTTATCGAACTTCCGCAAGTATTTGTAAAGAAGCGGTTCAATACACAAACACCAATAAATTATATCGCTCAGAGAAGCTAGATAAAATTTTCACTTCTCCTATTTTTGGATTTCCAATTATGCTCGGAATTTTATCTATTATTTTTTATGTAACAATTGCAGGAGCTAACGTACCATCTGATATGATTGCTGAATTTTTCGGCTGGGCAGAGGGTTATTTAACATCTTGGTTCCAAGCAATGCATGCACCAGAATGGTTACACGGCATCTTAATTCTTGGCTTATTCCGTGGTACCGCAGCTGTTATTAGCGTTATGTTACCACCTATGGCTATTTTCTTCCCGATGTTTGCTTTATTAGAAAACTACGGATACTTACCACGTGTGGCATTTAACATGGATCGTCTATTCAAACGTGCTGGCGCACACGGAAAACAATCATTAACAATGGCAATGGGATTTGGGTGTAACGCTGCTGCCATTATGTCAACACGTATTATCGAATCGCCACGCGAACGTATGCTAGCGATTTTAACAAATAACTTTGTTCCATGTAACGGGCGCTGGCCTACTTTAATCTTAATGGCATCATTATTTATGGCTGCTGGATATACAGGTAGTATACAAACTCTTGCTACAGCAGGTGTTGTAGTCGGCATGGTTATAATTGGCATTATTGTTACATTAAGCGTATCTTGGGTATTATCAAAAACTGCTCTAAAAGGTGTTCCAACTCACTATACGTTAGAACTACCACCATACCGTAAACCTAAAATTTTGAACACAATTATACGTTCAACACTTGATAAATCATTATATGTTTTAAAGCGCGCAGTAATTGTAGCAGCACCTGCCGCTGTATTCACTTGGGTGTTAGCAAATATTTTTGTTGGCGACACAAGCCTACTTATGTATTTTGTAAATTTCTTAGATCCATTCGCTAAACTACTAGGTCTTGACGGATTTATTCTAGCCGCATTTATTCTTGGTTTGCCAGCCAACGAGATTGTTATCCCAATTTTATTAATGTCCTATTTATCAACTGGTGCTTTAACTGAAATAGATGATTTTAATCAAATTAAAAACTTATTCTTAGAGAATGGTTGGACTTGGTTAACTGCGTTAAACACAATGTTGTTCTCCCTTCTTCATTTCCCGTGCGGCACAACATTGGTTAACATATATAAAGAAACAAAAAGCGCGAAATGGACATTTCTATCGTTTGCAATCCCTACTGTTATCGCCATTGTTGTTACATTCCTCACATCGCAATTGGTACATTGGTTAGGGCTTGTATAAAGTGAAACAAGGCATAAATAGAAGATAATCCCCCTTCATTCATGCTTTGTTAATACAAAAAGGAAAGCTGGAGTTATTCAGATTTCCTTTTTTGTATATTCTTTTGCCACAGTTGCCTCCTCCCTTTGTTTTCACCCTTACATATGGTAGGAAAAGGCCCTGACCGCTTCTATGCATGGCCAGATGCTCTCGTCCACCTAAAAAGAAAGGGATTTTAGGTCGTTTTTTCAACTTGGATTTATATATAGACAAGTACAGGAAAAAGCGCTAGCATTTATATTTGTTTCATCTCATTCTCCTTCATTCATAAAGTTCAAAACAGATGCAACAAATACCTCTACTCCAATTGGCAATGCATCTTCATCAATTGTAAAACGTGGATGATGATGCGGATATACGATTCCCTTCGCACTATTTCCAGCACCAATAAAGAAAAATGTACCCGGTGCTTCTTGTAAAAAAGCCGAAAAATCTTCCCCAGCCATCGTTGGCTGCAAACGAACCACTCTTTCCCTTCCATAAAGTTGCAATGCCGTATTTTCAACAAGCCTTGTAACCTTCTCATCATTTACAACTGGCCGATATCCATACTCATATGAAAATGTATAATTCGCACCATAAGATTCTGTAATATGTTTAACAATCCTTTCAATCTTCTGTGCTGTATCCCCTCGTAATTCATGCTTTAAACTTCTGACAGTCCCTTCAATCTCTGCTTGTTCTGGAATTACATTGTGTGCTGTGCCAGCATGAAATTGTGTAACTGATAAAACAAGAGAATCTAATGGATTCGTAAGGCGTGATACGATTTGTTGAAGTTGCATAACTACTTGCGTACCAATTGCAATGCTATCAACCGTTTCATGAGGTATACCTGCATGTCCCCCTCTTCCTTCTATTGAGATTTTAAACACGTCAGGCGCCGCCATCGCAGGACCATAGATTACACCAATTTTCCCGACTTCTAGTGATGCCCAAAGGTGTGCTCCAATAATATAATCAACATTTTCCATCACTCCTGCTGCAATCATCTCCCCAGCACCACCTGGAAAATTTTCTTCAGCATGTTGAAATAGAAAACGAATTTCACCACGAATTTTTTCTCTTTGTTCTACGAGCGCATATACAGTACCAAGAAGCATTGCAATATGACCGTCGTGCCCACAAGCATGCATCACTCCTGGATTTTCCGAAACAAATTCAAATTGATTTTCTTCTTGAATCGGAAGTGCATCCATATCTGCACGAATGGCAATAACTTTTCCTGGCTTTTCACCAATTAACCTTGCCATAATGCTATACTTTGTTGGTCGTGAGACCTCTAGGTGAGGAATTGTTTGAAGTATGTCATATATAAACTGAGATGTTTTTTCTTCTTGAAAAGATAACTCTGGATATCTGTGAAAATGCCTTCTCCATTTCACCAATTGTTCTTTATAAAGAATGATATCTTTGACTTTGCCCATTTATCCTCTTCCTTTCTTCACTAAGTTAAATGTTATTATAGCTCGAATCAAAAATTAAATAAATAATATTCTGAATAATTAATTATTTAAATTGAGATTTTTACTTAATATATAAATCCATTTTCATTTTTCGACATCTAAACCCCTGCTATACAGAATATAAAGTAACCTACACTCGTTTGCTCTTTCTGTTTTTACTTCGCATGTGGCAGAACAAGGCCCTGACCGCATCTATGCATGAATAGATGCTCTCTCCCACCTAAAAAGAGGGGTTTTATGTCAATTTTTTAATTAATGTATAAAAATAAAAAGCCATCTATAAAGATGACTTTTTATTTTTATAGAATAGTAATTGCTTGTTTCCCCATTTGTTCCCATGCCTTTTCAAACTGAGCACGTGGCACTCCTTTACGTGGGTTATTTGCAAGCGGATCATTTATATATACAAAATTTTGATCATATCCTACTACTACCGCACTATGCTCATAATATGTAATTTTTATATCGCCCGCACTTGTATTCCATGTTTCAAAACTGTCTTCAGCTAACGGCTGAAATGTTGTATTAGCAATTACCCATACTGGCGAGCCTGAACTAATTACTTTATATATATCCTCTATATTTCTTCCTGTTAAATTAATTACTTTTTCAGGAACATATTTTTCCGCAAGTTTAAAAATTGGTTGATTGTATACACCATATCCCTGCTCATCCTTTGTATAAATATTCCCTACAAATCCGTCATTAGGGTTTCCACGTACACCATTTTCTTCAAATGGAACACGATGAATTTCACTGGCAAGTGTCATCTTGTCTACTTCGACCCCTTTATATTGCAGTAGCATCGCTAAACTTGTCACTTCACAACCTCTTGGCAATTCAGGAAGTTGCTTTATAAATGGAACATTTTCAATCATAGCTGTTTCTTTCATATCAGATAAAAAATCCAAACGGAATTCATGCGCTGCTTTTTGGACCATTTTATTCTTCCCTATTACTATTGCCCCAATAATTATAATACTGAAAATAAACATATATTTAAGTTTCTTCATCATAAATCAAGCTCCATTACACCATTATTTGTTTATCTTTACAAAACATGCCTCTTATCATTGTACCTTTCTTCTTACTAGTTTGCTAGGAAGATTATATGAATTATTATTTAGTTATATCGTTTTAAAATTCTGATTTTTTGTAATAAAAAGAAAAATAAATATACATTTTCAGAATATTTTGTTATAATCGAGAATGTCTATTTGATGAACAACGAATATTTCTTTTCGTCACATAGTACAAACTTAAGGGAAATTAATCATCGTTGTTCTTTTATCACGATACGATATGCTCTCAATTCGTATCGTGATAAAAGAACAGACTTACAATCTGTATGTTTTCATCCCCCACCGATGATTAATTCACCAATGAAACTCAATATGTAATGAGCAGAACAAACAAGGGAAAATACGGGGTGAAGAGAATATGAATCAAACAACTACAGAGCAAACTGGCTTAAAGCGTACAATGAAAAGCAGACACCTATTTATGATTGCACTGGGTGGCGTCATTGGGACTGGATTGTTTATGGGATCAGGACAAATTGTCCACAATGCCGGACCGGGCGGAGCCATCCTTGCATTTTTAGTTGGCGGTTTCGTCATGTATTTAACAATGCTCTGTCTTGGTGAACTATCTGTTGCCATGCCGGAAGCGGGTTCATTTCAAAGTTATGCAAGCAAATTTATTTCACCAGGTTTTGGGTTCGTCGTCGGTTGGATGTATTGGCTAAACTGGGCTGTTACAGTTGGTGTAGAACTGACAACTGTTAGTATTTTGATGAAGCGTTGGTTTCCAGATGTTGCTTCATGGATTTGGTGTGTTACATTTGCAGCAATCCTTTTTCTTGTAAACGCTTTATCGACAAGAGCATTTGCGGAGACGGAATTTTGGTTTTCTAGTGTAAAAGTCACGACTATTATTGTCTTTATTATACTTGGAGGCGCTGTTATGTTTGGTTTCTTAGATTTCAACGGAAAACCAGCACCAATGCTTCATAACTTCACTGAAAATGGTGGATTATTTCCAAATGGTGTCCTAGCTGTCCTTCTCACAATGATTACTGTAAATTATTCATTCCAAGGAACCGAATTAATCGGAATTGCTTCAGGCGAAAGTGAAAATCCTGAAAAAACAATTCCAAAAGCAATCAAAAATACAATTTGGCGCACTTTATTCTTTTTCGTATTAGCAATTACTGTTGTTGTAGGCCTACTCCCATGGCAGGAGGCTAATCTTGTAGAAAGTCCATTCGTACTTGTCTTTGATACAGTGGGCATTCCATATGCAGCAGACATTATGAACTTTGTTATTATTACTGCTGTACTATCAGTAGCAAACTCAGGACTATACGCAAATTCACGTATGCTTTGGGCTATGTCGAAACAAGGTATGGCGAGTCCTTCATTTGCGAAATTAACAAAAAAGGGAATACCACTGAATGCTTTAATTTTCAGCTTACTCTTTGCAAGCCTTTCGCTATTAACAAGCGTATTTGCAGCAGATACTGTCTTTTTAGTACTAACATCAATTGCAGCAATGGCAGCTGTTGTCGTTTGGATGTCAATTGCTGCTTCACAATTTTTCTTTCGCAAGGAATTTATAAAGAATGGTGGAGATATAAAGGATTTAAAGTATCGTACACCGCTCTATCCAATCGTTCCAATTGTTGCTTTTTCTTTAAATTTCATTACATTCGTCAGTTTAGCTTTTATACCGGATCAACGCATTGCACTTTATTGCGGGATTCCATTTATGATTATTTGCTACCTCTTGTACCAAATTAAATATAAAAAAGTTGTCACATTTGAACAGCAACGAAATGTTACACAAGAAATAAACTAAATATATAAAATGTTCAACTATCTTACCTTATGATAAGATAGTTTTTTTCTATTTATTGGATATTTTGGTATAACTTTATTTATCTTAAAATTTTTACAATCGTATTTTCACTCAAAAAATAGTTTACAATGTTAGTAAGTTACAAATGTTTTTCACCGTAAAAACAATGCATTTGTGTCTATTTTTTAACAATATGACAAAAACTATTGCCTTCTATAAATTAATAGGTTTATATTGTTTTATTGGCATAGTTTCAATCCAAGGAGAAAGGAGATTTTCAATCGTGCAACTGAAAAAAAAATTTTGGAAGTTGGCTTCACTTCTTCCACTGTCATTACTCTTGTTCCTCGGTGGCTGTGATAAAAAACTTGCAGTATTAAATCCGCAGGGGCCTGTTGCAAAAGCACAGTATGATTTGATCATTTGGTCATTCATACTCATGTCGTTGATTATTGCAATTGTATTCATCTTGTTTACAGTCATCTTGATTCGTTACCGTGAAAAACCAGAAAATATGGACTATGAGCCACCTGATATACACGGTAATACGCTTTTAGAGGTTATCTGGACTATTTTCCCTGTTATCATCGTGATTGCATTGTCAATCCCAACAGTAAAAGCAACCTTTGCATCGGAAAAGCCGCCAGAGCAAACAAAAGATATGAAACCAGTTGAAATTTACGTTACATCTGCCAACTGGAAATGGTTATTCAGTTATCCAGAGGAAAATATTGAAACCGTTAACTATTTAAATGTACCAGCTGGTACACCAATTCAATTTAAATTAACATCGGTTGGTCCAATGAATGCCTTCTGGATTCCAGAGCTTGGTGGTATGAAATACACAATGGATGGCATGATCATGGACTTATATCTACAAGCTGATAAGCCAGGTTCTTACATTGGTCGTAGTGCAAACTTCTCTGGTGAAGGATTCACTGACATGGAATTTGAGCTTGAAGCAAAAACAAAAGATAAGTATGACAAGTGGGTAAAAGAAGTAAAAGAAACAGCTAAACCACTTACAGAAGAAAAATACAACGAAATCATTAAACCTGGTGTAGTAGGTCGTATGACATTCTCTAATACACACTTAAAATATGTAGATCAAAAATCACTTGAATATTGTGATTACAACTACTACAAAAAGAAAAAGTAATAACGAATATTCCAACAGATTGGAGTGAATATAGTGAAGCTTGATGAATTTTTTGTCACAGGCGATCCGATTATTTACGGAGCGGACGTATCTATTGTTCTTGTGACGTTAGCAATCCTTTTTGTGCTAACAAAGTACAAAAAATGGAGATGGCTTTGGGATGAGTGGTTAACTTCTGTTGACCATAAGAAAATTGGGGTTATGTATATCATTTCAGCAATTGTAATGATGTTCCGTGGTGGTATGGACGGATTAATGATTCGTGCCCAGTTAACATTCCCTGACACAACATATTTAAACGCTGAACACTATAACGGAATCTTTACAACACACGGTACAGTTATGATCCTCTTCATGGCAATGCCGTTTGTTATGGGAATTATGAACGTTGTTGTTCCTCTTCAAATTGGAGCACGTGACGTTGCATTTCCTTTCTTAAATGCATTAAGTTTTTGGTTATTCTTCGTAGGTGCTATGTTATTTAACATCGCCTTCGTTATCGGTGGTTCTCCAGACGCTGGGTGGACATCATACTTCCCAATGGCTGGTACAGAATTCTCACCTGGAGTAGGAAATAACTTCTATGCAATTGCCTTGCAGATTTCAGGTCTCGGGACGCTGATGACAGGGATTAACTTCCTTGTAACAATCTTAAAGATGCGTGCACCAGGCATGAAATTAATGCAAATGCCAATGTTTACTTGGTCTATTTTAATTACATGTCTTATCATTATCTTTGCATTCCCAGTATTAACAGTTGCTCTTGCATTAATGACTTTCGACCGTCTATTTGATGCTCACTTCTTTACAATGGCGAGCGGCGGTATGCCAATGCTTTGGGCGAACTTGTTCTGGGTATGGGGTCACCCTGAAGTATATATCGTTATTTTACCGGCATTCGGTATTTTCTCTGAAATCGTAAGTACATTCTCACGTAAACGCTTATTTGGATATACTGCAATGGTTTATTCAATGGTTGCAATCGCAACTTTAAGTGGTCTTGTATGGCTGCATCACTTCTTTACAATGGGTGCAGGACCAGCAGTTAACTCGTTCTTCTCGATTTCAACAATGGCAATTTCTATCCCAACCGGTGTTAAAATCTTTAACTGGTTGTTTACGCTTTATAAAGGTCGTATCCGTTTTACAGTTCCAATGCTTTGGTCATTGGCATTTATTCCAAACTTCGTAATTGGTGGAGTTACGGGGGTTATGCTTGCGATGGCAGCAGCTGACTATCAATACCATAACAGCTACTTCCTAATCGCTCACTTCCACTACGTATTAATCGCTGGTACAGTATTCGCGATGCTTGCTGGATTTACATTCTGGTATCCAAAGATGACTGGTCATATGCTAAATGAACGCCTTGGTAAATGGACGTTCTGGATCTTTATGATCGGATTTAACATCTGTTTCTTCCCAATGTACTTCCTAGGTTTAGATGGTATGACTCGTCGTATGTACACTTACTCTGCAGACCTTGGATGGGGCGGATTAAACTTAATCGCATCTGTCGGTGCAGTAATGATGGCAGTTGGCTTCGCCTTATTATGCTACAACGTAGTTTATAGCATTCGTCATGGTGAGCGCGATGTAACTGGAGATCCTTGGGATGCTCGTACACTTGAGTGGGCAACACAATCTCCAGTACAACATTACAACTTCGCAAAATTACCAGAAATTAAGTCTAGCGATGTATTCTGGGAAATGAAGAAAAACGGCGAATCTATTACACCAAAACCTGAAGAATTAAAACCAATTCATATGCCAAGTAATACAGGCGTTCCAATCATTATGTCTTGTTTGATTGGTCTTGCAGGTTTTGCATTAGTATTTAGCTGGTTCTGGTTAGCAATTGTCGGTGGTATTGGTATGTTAGGTTGTATGATCTGGCGCTCGTTTGATTACGACAACGGATACTACGTTAGCGTAGATGAAATTAAAAAGACAGAACATGTTGCATGAGAGGTGAAACGAAATGGCGGCTTTAGATAAAAGCTTACCTTTAGAATATCAATCTGAACAAAGCAGATTGAATATTTTAGGGTTTTGGATTTTTCTTGGGGCTGAAATCGTGCTGTTCGCAACACTTTTCGCCTCTTATCTAGTACTTGCTGGTCGTACGGCTGATGGCCCTACACCAGCTGACCTGTTTGAACTTAAAACCCTTTTAATTCAAACGCTCCTACTTTTAACAAGTAGTTTTACATGCGGTATCGCAATTCATGAAATGCGCAAGCACAACCAAAAAGCGACGTTAGGATGGTTCATCTTCACATTAATTTTAGGTGCAGGCTTCCTTTTCTTTGAAGTTGAAGAGTTTATGGCTTATGTTGCAGAAGGCGCAACAATCCAAACAAGTGGTTTCTTATCTGGATTCTTCGTTCTTCTTGGAACGCACGGTGCCCACGTAACAGCTGGTATCATTTGGGCAACTTGTGTTATTATCCAAATTCTAAAACGAGGTTTAACACCAGTTACAGCTCGTAAAGTATTTATTATCAGCTTATACTGGCATTTCCTTGATGTTGTTTGGATCTTCATTTACACACTAGTTTACTTGAATGGGATGGTGGCGTAATAATGGGACAAAACAATACACAAGCAAACGCACATAGCGGCTTTCCATGGTCGCACGTTTTCGGATTTATTTTATCGCTTGCATTAACGTTCCTCGCTGTATATGTAGCGTTATATACAAGCATGTCACTTTCAACAATCTTAACAGCCATTCTTGTAATGGCAGTGGCACAAGCAGCATTGCAATTTGTTATGTTTATGCACATGACAGAAGGCGAAGGTGTAATACAAACAATGGCTATCGTATTCCACTTTTTCATCGCTGCAGTAACGGTTGTTGGTACAGTTTGGATTTTCTTCTCTATGTAATAGACATGAAAAAGACTGCTGAGGTAATCTCAGCAGTCTTTTTTTATTTATCGTACTATTTTCTCTTCCCCTCTCTTATCATCTAAATTTCCCGTGATAATAAAGCATTGATACATGGAAAAGCATATTAAAGTAAAAGGAAATCCCCTCTCGATTTTAGGAGGAGATTTTTGTCATACATATGTTAAGAAGAAACTGAGTAACCATCACATCTTCTTTTTCTAAATCTTAATACCTCAGAAATTTTTCTTAAGATTCTTATTTTACCATGGTAAAATATTACTATATAAATCCATTTTAATTTTTCGGCATCTAAATCCCTGCTATGTAAAATAAAAAGTAACCTACACCCATTTGCTCTTTCTGTTTTTACTTCGCATGTGGCAGAAAAAGGCTCTGACCGCTTCTATGCATGGCCAGATGCTCTCTCCCGCCTAAAAAGAGGGGATTTATGTCAGTTTTTTAATTGATGTATATATATCATATATTATGGGGATGAATCACAATATGTCTATTTCAACTTTAGCTCTTTTATTATTAGCAGAAGTACTCGTTGCCATTATTCTCATCGGTATTAGTATTGAAATTTGCAGCTACGGATGGAAAAAATCAAATGGAACGAAGTACTTTTGTATCTTTCTTTCTCTAACCCTCGGTACATGTAGCATACTAGGTCTTTGTGTAGCACCTGCATATTTCTTTCTACAACTCATGGAGAACGCGTCATAAGAAAGGGTGGTTGTGTATGATTACGGTTAAACGTATTGATGCCTCCGAAACATACGCGCTACGTCAAAAGATATTAAGACCTAATCAAGCACTGATAGATTGTAAATATCCTTCCGATTGTGAATTACACATCTTTCATCTAGGTGCGTTTCAAAATGATGAACTTATTAGCATCGCTTCTTTCTCATATGAAACAGAACCTTCTTTACAAGGTAACAATCACTATCGTCTACGAGGCATGGCTACAGTACCTGTCTTCCGAAGGCAGCATGCTGGTAGCTCATTAATCAAATATGCCGAAGTAATCCTAAAAGAACGCCAAGCAGAGATATTATGGTGTAATGCTCGCATTACCGTTGCAGATTACTACAAACGATTAGGCTTCCATAAGCATGGTGAAATATTTGATATTTATCCGATTGGGCCTCATAGACTCATGTACAAAGCATTATGAAAGAAAAGCTTTTGTATTTCAGACTTTCTCAAAAAACACTAAAAATCCTTCCACATGTATGGAAGGATTTTTAGCACTCTCGTCATTCTTTTCCTGTGTTGTCTTTATCTTGTATTAACGGAAAGTAAGTAGCCACACTGATGGAAGTTTCACTTTATTTCAATCCTTCCCTCCTCGACTTTCACTATTCCCATTCCTATTTGTTACTTCTGCTCCTCCCAAAATAAATCATTTAACGTTTGATTTAACGCATAACAAATGTTCAAGCATAATTCTAAGGAAGGATTATATTTTCCTTTCTCAATTAAGCTAATTGTTTGCCTTGTAACCCCTACCTTTTCTGCTAATTGCTGTTGTGTTAAATCCAATTGGACACGTGCAATCTTGATTCTACTTACAGCCAATCTACAACCTCCTTCACCATCAATCGTAACGTATATATTACATGATTTACTTTATCCCGCATTAACGGGCAGTAATACCCCACCTCAAGATTCGGAGAAAAGCGTGGAAGTTAGGTGGGGATAAACTGCCCGTAAAAGCCCGATTGGTTCAACTAACCATCAGTGGAGGATGAAGAAAACCTCCACTGATGGAAGTTTCACTTTATAAATTATTTAATCCTTGAACTTCTTTTTTTCTATAATAAGTTTTATATCCCATAAAAGGAGTCTCACTTTATTATACACGAAAAAAGGTACTTCCTATGAGAAGTACCCTTGTCTATCTCTTTATAAAAACAAATGACATCCAAATAAAACCGCAAAGAAATACAGAAGTGGATGAACTTCCATCCATTTCCCTTTCACAATCTTTAAGATTGGATAGATTAAAAATCCAAGTGCAATTCCATTTGCAATGCTAGATGTTAACGGAATACCTACAAAAACTAAAAATGCCGGTAATGCATCTTCAAATTCACTCCAGTTAATATCGCGAATACTTTGTGCCATTAGACTTCCCACTATAATTAATGATGGAGCCGTAATAGCTGCTACACTTGATAGCGAAGCAATAACAGGGCTAAAAAATGCCGTTACGATCGTTAAACAAATTACCACAACGCCTGTTAATCCTGTTTTTCCACCTGCTGCAATCCCAGCAGATGATTCGATTGTCGCTGCTGTAGGGCTTGTTCCAAAGACAGCACCTGTTGTGCCACCAATCGCATCCGCAATAAATGCTTTACCGAAACGATTTTCGGTGTTATCTGTATTTAAACCAGCCTGTTTGATTAAACCAAGCAAGGCTCCTGTTGTATCAAATAAAAGTACAAGTAAAAAGGAAAAAACAACACCGTATAACCCATATTCTATTACATCGGAAAATGCAGTAATAGGACTTGAAACAATAATACCTTCTGGTAAATGAGGAATCGCTACCAATTGATTTCCGAACTTCAATTGTCCAGTAAAAAAGGCAATAATCCCTGTCACAATCATGCTAATAAACAGCGCCCCGCTCACCCGTAAAGTCATTAACACTGCTGCTAAAACTAAACCAATTAACGTTAAAATAACAGCTGGTGAATGAAAATCTCCAATTGTCACTAAGTTAGATGGATGATCGACAATAATTCCAGACAAACGCAGTCCAATAAAAGCAATAAACAATCCAATTCCACCTGCAATTGCATGCTTTAAACTGTCAGGAATTGCTACAATAAGCTTTTGACGAAATGAGGTAAAAGATAATAAAAGAAAAATAATACCTGTTACAAATACTGCAGAAAAAGCAATAACATATGTAATACCTTCTGCTTGTTGTACAACAGAATAAGCAAAATACGCATTCATCCCCATAGCTGGAGCAATTACAATTGGATAATTCGCTAAAAATGCCATACATAATGTCCCGACAACTGTCGCAATAATGGTTGCCGTAAACGCTTGATCAAATGGTACACCTGCATCAGATAATATTTTCGGATTGATGACAAGAATGTACGCAAATGTAAAAAATGTTGTGATGCCAGCTAAAATCTCTTGCTTCACAGAAGTATTATACTTTTGCAATTGAAACATACTTAGGTACCCTTCCTACACAATAAATTATTCTCACACATTCTTTTTCTTACTATTATGCGAGAAAATGTAATACTTAATCTTACCAATCAATAAAAAGAAGAGTCAATATATTCAATAATAGTTCGAATTTTAAGTTTAAATCTGACAAATATAGATATAGTACAGGTAGATTCAATTGTTTTTGTAGCATAACAGAGTAAAATGTTTTATAATTTAAAATAGTTAAACATCATAAAAATACATTTAATTTTCTCATTCTACAAGGGGGCTTCTTATGCAGCACACAAACAAATCTGAAAATTTAAATCGAGGTTTAAAACAGCGGCACATTACCTTGATGTCTCTTGGATCAGCTATTGGAGTTGGATTGTTTTTAGGATCGGCTTCTGCTATTAAACTAGCTGGACCTTCCATTTTGCTAGGTTACATGATTGCTGGACTTGTTATTTTCTTCATTATGCGTGCTCTCGGAGAAATGGCAATTGAACAGCCTGTTGCTGGTTCTTTTAGTAAATATGCACATGATTATTTAGGACCACTGGCTGGTTATATCACTGGCTGGAATTACTGGTTTTTATGGGTCGTTACTTGTATGGCCGAAATTACTGCGGCTGGAATCTATATGGAATTTTGGTTTCCAGATATCCCGCGCTGGATTTGGGCATTACTGGCTCTTCTATTAATGAGTGCCTTTAACTTTTTATCTGTAAAAGTGTTTGGGGAACTTGAGTTTTGGTTTGCTTTAATCAAAATTGTCACAATAATCTGTATGATATTAATTGGGACAGGCATTATTCTATTCGGATTTGGAAATGATGGCATCGCTACTGGAATTTCAAACCTTTGGTCACATGGCGGATGGTTCCCAAATGGTTTTTCTGGTTTACTTCTTTCCTTACAAATGGTTTTATTTGCTTATTTAGGTGTAGAACTCATCGGTGTTACAGCTGGTGAAGCACAAAATCCAAAAAAGACACTTGCAAAAGCAATTGATAACGTATTTTGGCGTATTTTACTGTTCTACGTTGGAGCTTTATTCGTTATGATGGCAATTTACCCATGGAATGAACTTGGTGATAAAGGAAGCCCGTTTGTATTAACATTTCAACAAATTGGTATCGCAAAGGCAGCTGGTATTATTAACTTTGTTGTCTTAACAGCAGCTCTTTCTTCTTGTAATGGCGGATTATTTAGTACAGGACGCATGCTGTTTACGCTAGCAGAACAAAAGCAGGCACCCGAAAGATTCGGGCGTTTAAATAAAAATGGCATTCCAAGTAACGGTATTTTAGCAACCGCTTTCGTTCTGCTCGTTGGTGTTATTTTAAACTATCTTGTTCCAGCAAAAGTATTTACATGGCTTACAAGTATTTCAACATTCGGGGCAATTTGGACATGGGGCATTATATTAGTTACTCAAATTCGTTTCCGCAAAGGCTTATCATCACAAACCAAACAAAAATTATCATATAAAATGCCTTTATATCCATTAAGTTCTTATTTTTCACTTGGTTTCCTTGCGCTTGTGTTAGGTATAATGGCATATTCAGAAGATACACGAATTGCATTAATTGTTGGTCCAATTTGGTTAATTGCATTAGTCGTCGTGTATTATATGAAAGGGTTCCATAAGATAGATAAAGTACCTAATGCAAAAATTAGTTAAGTACGTGCTCCCTTCCTTATTACAAGGAAGGGAGTTTTTATTTTTCACACAAATATTTCTCAACAAAATCTACGTTATTTTTACAATATTTTAATATATTTTATATTTTCCGCCTTTCTTTTTACAGAAAAATCAATTACATTATTAAAGCAAATATATTTATTATTAGGGGGATTCTTCTATGAAGAACAAAAAATGGCTTACGTTTTCTTTGGCAACCGCGATTACACTCAGTATAGGAAGCGCTTATATTCCATCCGCTTTCGCTGAAAGCTCGGTAGATCCAGCTCCTGAAATTGCTGCAAAAGTTGTTAATCAAAACAGTGGAAAGAAAGTATTATTTGATAACACACATGGTCAAACAGCAGGAACAGCTGATTGGGTCATTGATGGTGGTTTTTCTGATTTTGGAAACGGAATTGCCCAAAACGGCTATTTTGTAAAAGAGCTTCGCCAATCTACACCGATTACATATGAAAATTTAAAAGATTATAATGTATTTATCGTTCCTGAAGCAAATATTCCTTATAAAAAATCTGAGCAAGACGCTATGCTACAATATGTTAAAAATGGTGGCAGCATCTTCTTTATTGCAGATCATTATAATGCAGACCGTAATAAAAACCGCTGGGATTCTTCAGAAGTTTTTAATGGATATAGACGCGGGGCATGGGACAATCCTGCAAAAGGGATGTCTAATGAAGAAGCAAACTCTCCAGCAATGCAAGGAGTAGAGAGTTCTGATTGGTTATCACAAAACTTTGGTATTCACTTCCGCTATAATGCACTAGGTGATATTTCTGCACAAAACATTGTATCGCCTGAACAATCATTTGGCATTACAACAGGCGTTTCATCCGTAGCGATGCATGCTGGTTCTACCCTTTCTATTACGAATCCTAAATTAGCGAAAGGAATCGTGTACCTTCCAGAAAATCCACCAAAGTGGAATAATGCTGTTGATAGTGGTGTTTATAATGGTGGTGGTATTGCAGAAGGCCCTTATGCTGCAATTGCCAAAGTCGGACTTGGAAAGGCAGCCTTCATTGGTGATTCTTCTCCTGTTGAAGATGCATCTCCAAAATATGTTCGTGAAGATACAGGGCAGTCCAAGAAAACATATGATGGATATAAAGAAGAAAATGATGCTGTTCTGTTAGAAAACATCGTAAATTGGCTGTCTAAGCAAGAAACGTATACAAGTTTAGATCAAGTAAGCGGCTTACAGCTTGATGCACCAACACCTTTACAAACATTTGAGCAACCCAATTTATCAACTGAACCACAACCAGAACCTTGGAGCGCTCCAAATCAAGGCTACCAATGGTTTAATACAAATACATTTAAACCTGGTTCATACGGATATAATGGTAATGGTACGATACCTGCCCAGGATTATACTATTATGCATCCTAGTATCCTACCAAATAACGAAATATTTCAAATGAAAATTCAAGTAAATAATTTATTACCTAATACAACATATAACAATTATTCTTTAGGAATTTTCACAACTGGTGGAACGCAAGTTGCGAAAGTTCAAAATGAAAACGGTACTTGGCCATCCACTTTCGGATATAGCAATGCCTTTTCATTCACAACAAATAGCCTAGGTTTTGCTGAAAAAATCGTAAATGTACAATTGGTACCAAACACAAGTGGGCAAGCAACACTGCGCCTTCGTCAAAATACAACAGCAAAATATAACGAAACTGTTACGATTAATAAAAAGTAAAAAAAAGAGCAATCCACATTGGATTGCTCTTTTCTACTTCTCTTTTTCCTTTGAAAAGAACATTCTCGAGATAACAATTCCTAATCCGCCAACAATTAAAAACAGTACCGCTCGAATCATCATTGATACTTCTGGTAAATCAAGGAAAAATAATTTCCCTACCGTTACGACTAACACAACTAAACCGGCATATAATACTTCATCCATTTTCCTATTTCGTCCAAACCAAACTGCAAACAACGCATATACCATCCACAATAATGATACAGACACACTAATTATACTTCCATTCGCAAAAAGAATTTCACCAACTCTAGTAATCGTAATAAATACGAGTATCATAAATCCATATAGCGTAATAGAATTAATATGCTTCCCGCAATGCTTCAGCATGTGCTTTGTTTTCAGCATTCCATAATAAAATGTTCCAATTAAAATAAGATGTGCAACAAAAGCCGCTGAAATAAATGTCGTAAATGGACTTACAACTGTCTGTATCATACCAATCGCATAAACTACAGCACTTGTATATAATTTGATTTCTTGCTTTCCTTTAACAGAAGTAACAATACCAAGGAATCCTTGCAACATTAATACAATTGCAGCATTTACTAAACTGCATTCATATAGAATCGCTAAACTAAACGATCCCATTGCGACACCAAATAGAAGATCTGTAAATAGAGATTTCTTGCTCTTCCTATATTCCGCTACAAACATACCACCATGTATCATTGCACTAATTAGCAGCCCCCATGTTGTAAAGTCTGGAATTTTAGAAATTGCGATGATAAAGAGAACTGCACTCGCACTAAATATCGCAATTCGAGGCTGATATATAAATTCCCTATCCATAAACATATGCCAAAAAAGTGTCATATGAATCAGTCCATAAACCATTGTTAATTGTACTTGCAAATGTCCTAATAACATCGACATAATCGCAAAGAAAATAAGCGTTACAAGTACAGAAACACTATAAGATACCATATATAAATACTTGTAACGATTCTTCAGTGCATACCATAACAGACTAATCGTTAATATCGTTTCATATCCAAAGAAAATGTAAGAATTAGGTGTTGTGCTATTTAATAAAAATGGAACAAAGAAAGCTCCTACTGCTACAAATATAGCAAGATACTCTGATTTATATCTTCTAGCAAGATAAATACCAAGAATAACCCATATAATATTGAGTATGAACGCGATGCTTGCAGGAAGAAATTGATATAAATAATGTGCAGCAAACGTCGTTAAGACAATTCCTGTAATGCTTCCCCCGGCTAATACTAACCCTAGCGCTTGTCGTTCCTGCTTTATTTGTATATCACCTATATAATATAATCCTACTGATAATACTACGCCAAATACAATACGAATTGCTGGAGTCAACAATCCGGCATCTACTCCTGCTTTAAATAACCAAATTACTCCAAATAACATAATACCTACGAAAATACGCGGCAACCATATTTGGCAAAACTTTATAAGATCAAATGGCTCCGGCTTAAATGCAGATATATCTACCTGTTTTACTTCTGGTTCCCCTATACTTTCTTGACGAACGACTACATCTTCTTGTCGTACATTTGTTTTAGGGATACTGCCTTCTGCTTTCTTTTCAATAGGCTCTGGTTTGTTCAGCTCTCTTGCTCGCTCAACTTTTTCTTCCTCTACTGCCCTTTGCTGTTCCTTCAATTCATAAAGCGCCTCTTGCATCGTTTCAATTGCGGTTTCAAGCGCTTCTATTTTTTTATTCAAATCTTGCTTCATTCGCTTCCCCCCTAACCAACCTTTTTATAACAACTATATATTACCAATTACTTATATCATACTCTTAGTCTATTCATTTTTTAAGAATTTTTTCCTGACATTCCCTAGTTTTTGCTATTATAGTAACAAATAGCATTTCTCTTTCTATTTTTCATCAAAACTGCAAAATGGAATTAAAAATATTGTTTATGAGGTGTTGCTTTGAAACAATCGATTTGGAATAATGTCTCAAAAAAGAAAACCCGTGGTCTAAGGCGCGCATTCCGAAATTTCCTGAAATATACTACTATGCATACAAGCTCTTTACCAAATGCTAACGAACAATCTGCTTTAGGTTGCTGGTCTACTCATCTTCCCTTCAATCCTTCTTATATAGATGCAAAACGTAAATCAAACTCGATTAGGCGATTTTATTTACAGACAGCAATCAATCGAGTAGAGCATTTAATCCATATAAAAACTATAACCGAAAAAGAATATCGTATTTATTTTGTTGTCTCTTTTCCTAATTTACACGCTTCTAATATCTTAATTGTATTTAGTAAACAAGGGATAGAACGATTTTTTGAAGGCTTTCTAGGCAGATACCAGGAAGGGTCACAGTGGGTTTCATTACCACAAGAACGCGATATTGAAAAAGAATTCAGCTTGCATATCCCTAAAGAATTACAAGTAAAAGGATATAGAGAACTGTTTACTGATTCTAATGACAATGACAAAGAAATATGGTTTATTGGTGAATTAGACGAAAAAGGTGTTTTCCATTTATAGAAAACACCTTTTTCGTCTAATTTTTTTTCTTTACACAAATACTTACAACCACTCCAAGACATCCACTTACAATCGCCGGAACTAACCATCCTACTCCTTCTGTATAAAAAGGAATATGTTCTAATAAAGGTGTCCACTTTCCCATTAATACGTTACGATTTAAAATATCTATCCCACTAAATACCGCTACTATCCCAATCGTTATCGGATATATATATACATACCGGCTGATATGTTTATGACACAATCCTAAAATAATAAGCGTTAAAGCAATTGGATATATAAATCCAAGAATCGGAACTGATACTTTTAAAATTTGTGTTAATCCTAAGTTAGCTAAAACCATACTAACAACACTTACTATGAGAGCCCAGACCTTATAAGAAACTTTCGGAAATACATCTGCAAAAAACTGACTACAAGATATAACAAGCCCAATGGAGACACATAAACAGGCAACTGTAAAAATAATTCCTAATAATGCCACACCGCCTTGTCCAAATAATGTAGTCATAACTTGTGCTAATACTTTTGCCCCATTATCAAATTCTCCAAGCGAGCCACTTACTGATCCGACATACCCAAGAATGATATAAATAATAGACAACAAGAGACCAGCGCCAATACCAGCCATACTCATATATTTCGCTACGCCCTTTTCATCTTGCACACCTTTTGCACGTAAGGCATTCGAAATAACAATCCCGAAAATTAAGGCTGCTAACGCATCCATCGTTAAATAGCCATCTAGGAACCCTTGAAACATAGGAGCTTGTCCATAATTTCCTACTGGTGCTTTCACATCTCCGACCGTTGTAAACATACTTTTTATAAAAATAAGAGCAATCATACATAATAATAAAGGCGTTAACACCTTTCCAAACAGTCCCATCAATTTCGATGGCGATAGGCTTAACCAATATACAATACTAAAGAAGACCACAGTGTAAAGCAGCAGGGTTATACTACCTGCTGCTGGAAACAACTGACCTGGCCCCATTTCAAAAGCTAAGCTCCCTGCACGCGGTATCCCAAGGCCAGGACCGATAAACACATACACGAAACAGGGAAAAATGATCGCAAAAGAGGGATGAACCCGGCTTGCTAGAACTTGAAAGCTCCCCGCTTTAGCAATTGCCATGACACCCAATATCGGAAGACCTGTTGCTGATATGATAAAGCCTAGCAATGCAATCCATACATGTTCTCCTGCTTCATATCCAAGAAAAGGTGGAAATATAAGATTTCCAGCACCAAAGAACATGGAGAATAACATTAGACTAATAAGCAAAATTTCTTTTTTCTGTAACAATTTCATTTCTTTCTCCTTCTCTACTTTCAAATAAAGTAGAATCCTTTCCAACTTAAAAAATACGTCATGAATTGTGATCTATATATACACCAATTAAAAAACCGACATAAAATCCCCTCTTTTTAGGTGGGAGAGAGCATCTGGCCATGCATAAAAGCGGTCAGGTCCTGTTCCTGTCACATGCGAAGTAAAAACAGAAAGAGCAAACGAGTGTAGGTTACTTTTTCTTCTGCATAACAAGGATTTAGATGTCGAACAATTAAAACGGATTTATAGAGCAAACATAGTCCATAGTCTACCACAAAAGAAACTCCCATTCTATATCTCGCCTGTTTTCCAATTTATTCCGAAAAATCGGCCTTTATTGACTTCTAATAGTTAATAAAGTAAACTATTAAACATACAAAACTATTAACTTTGTTTTCGTTTGTGTCAGGAGGAAACTTATATGGAATCAGCGATACAACTTGAGAAAAAACAACAAAAGGGCAAGAAACATCCTCCAGGTTTATATTTACTCTTCTTTACAGAAATGTGGGAACGATTTAGTTACTATGGATTACGAGGATTATTAACACTATACTTAACAACAGCTTTAGTAAGCGGTGGTCTTGGGTTTAGTCCAGGATGGGCACTTTCCATCTACGGATTTTATACTGGAGCATGCTATTTCACTCCATTGATTGGGGGATTCTTAACAGACCGTTTTCTAGGTAAACGCCTAGCCATCACTATGGGTGGTGTAACAATGGCAATCGGTAACCTTACACTGTTTGCTTGGCAAAACCAAGTCGGCCTATACCTCGGATTAGCGCTTATTATTATCGGTAATGGGTTCTTCAAGCCAAATATTTCTACACTTGTCGGAGAATTATATGAAGAACATGATCCAAAACGTGATAGTGCATTTACAATTTTCTATATGGGCATTAACGTAGGTTCATTTTTAGCTCCACTCGTTTGCGGATTTTTATCAGAAAATTTATTTAAAACAACGATAGATGGTGTTGTTCATTACGGTTTCCGTTATGGTTTCTTAGCGGCTTCCATCGGTATGATCGTGGGACAAATCTTATTTACAACATTATCTAACCGTTTCCTTGGTGATATCGGTAAAAAACCAACTAGAGATTTACAAACATCTTCTGGTAAACAAACAGCTGGAAATACACCACTGACAAAAAAAGAAAAACAACATACAGCAGTTATCGTGATTCTAACTTGCTTCGTTGTCTTCTTCTGGGCTGGTTTTGAACAAGCTGGTAGTTCATTAACATTATATACAAACAAATTTGTCGATCGTTCAGTATTTGGATGGGAAATTCCGACATCTTGGTTCCAGTCAGTCAATCCATTATTCATTATTTTACTTGCCCCAGTTATTTCAGCATTATGGGCAAAACTCGCGACTAGAAAGCGCGGCGATTTAAAAATCCCAACCAAAATGGGACTCGGTATGATTTTACTTGGAATTGGTTATATGGTTCTTGTTATCGCTACATTAAAAACAGGTAGTGACGAGCACAATATTACAGAAAAAGCAAACCTGCTCTTTATTGTCTTTACGTACCTTTTCCATACGTTAGGTGAACTATTCTTATCACCCGTTGGACTATCTATGGTTAGTTCCCTAGCACCAGTAAAATTCGCTTCTTTACTTATGGGGGTTTGGTTAGCAAGTTCTGGAATTGCTAATATTTTAGGTGGTCAACTTGCAAGCTTTACAACTTCACTTGGATATTCAGAAGTATTTACTGTCATTGGAGCTGTAGCCATTGTTCTAGGATGCGTGTTATTATTGATCTCTAAAAAATTAGTAAAATGGATGGATTAAAAAACGATGAGGGGGTCTCCCCTCATCGTTTTTGTATTTGCGGATTGTTACCGCCTTTTATTTATTTAATTTTTTCGTCTGTACAAGATCACCAGAAACAACAAAGCGCTTTGAATTATCTGATACAGATACACATGTAATAAGTGTCACTTCTGTTTTCCCGTGATCTTCTACCACGTCCCACTTATCAGGTGTAACTTCTGATACACTTGTAACAGCATACTCGTATTCATTTTCATTATCATATAAATAAATTTTATCGTTCTTTTTTAATGATGATAGATCACTAAACAAAACACCTTTTTTTGACATGTTATGGCCTGCTAGCGCATAGTTCCCTTTTCCCATTTCTTGCTTCTCTTTTACAGTTGTTGCTCCTGACAATAAATTCTTCTCAGTGGAAGCTTTTAAAACAGGAAGCTTCAATGAAAGACTCGGAATCTCAATACGTCCAATTACTTGGTTTTTATCTAATGATGCATTCGCTACTTCTGATAAATTGGGTTGATCGATTTTAGAAGCATCTACAAATTTTGTTTCATGCTTTTCATATTTCATTTTCTGAACATCCTGTACATTCGCTGTTTGCTTCTTCTCTGCCTTATACCCATCGTAAAATGGCTTACCAATTAATACTCCACCTACAATAAATAGAAGGATTGCTAGTATCGTATAAATTCTTTGCTTGTTCATACTTAATCCCTTTCCCTTACATAGTCTTACTCCTATATAAAATCATAAATTAAGATTGGCATATGTACAAGCATAAGACAAAAATAAAACCTCCCACTATATATACATCAATTAAAAAAACGACATAAACCCCCTCTTTTTAGGTGGGAGAGAGCATCTGGCCATGCATAGAAGCGGTCAGGGCCTTTTTCTGCCACATGCGAAGTGAAAACAGAAAGAGCAAATGAGTGTAGGTCACTTTTTATTCTGCATAGCAGGGATTTAGATGTCGAAAAATTAAAATGGATTTATATAAACACAGAAAGTTTTCCAGTACATCATTCTCACACTAGTAAATACTATCGTCAACAACCCGCCACTTAACACCCTTACGGGTCGTTTGAAGTGGGGGCTTGCGTCTGTCAGAGTTCGACAGTGCTTCTACCCTCATAGAGAGCAACTACGCTTATTCCTACCCAGTAGTGCGAACGAGCAACGCTCTCCTACCTTAGTGTGGTGGAACATAAGGACGGTTGACTTCGCCCTTACTACAAGAGCTATACTCCTGTAGTAACTACACCAATACGTTCAATTCCTTTACGGTGTAGATTCATAGCACCAATACGGTCATCGTTTGACTTGTATTGGCAGTTTTTACAACAGAATGTGTGTAATTTCTTATTACGATTTGCTTTCTCGATATGCCCACATTTAGGGCAGGTTTGAGAAGTATATTTTGGGTCTACGACAATTACCTTCTGTCCGTTCATTTCCGCTTTATATTCCAGCATCTGACGGAACTGGTAGAAAGTCCAAGAGACAGAAACATAGCGGTCTTTCACTCGTACTTTTTCAGTTGCGGAACGAACACCTGTTAAGTCCTCTAAAACAAACATAGTACCTCTAGGGTATTTATCAACGAGTGCCTTTGTAATTTGATGGTTTACATCAGTTACATAACGGTTTTCTCTTGAACCAATTTGTTTTAGTTTTTTACGTGCAGACGGTGTTTGCCTCATTTGCAACTGTTTACGAGTAGCTTTAAACTTACCACGCTTATGCTTAACAACATTTCCGTTGTAGAAAGTAGTTTTACCCTGACTATCATAAGTGGTAGCAAGAAAGTTGATTCCTAAATCAATACCGACAATATTTTTTACATCTACATAATCTAATTCAGTAAATTCTTTTGTCATTGGAATGTGTAAGAACCATTTTTTATGTTTGTGCACAAGTTTAGCAGTACCAAACTTCCAAGTATTGTTAAAGTATTTTTTCATAGCTTTGCGTTCATAATTCAACCTAAGACGACCATCAAGTGTATTTACACTAAATTGGCTTTGAGTTAGTGAGTAGTCACGATTCCAAACAAGGTCATATTCTGGAAGTTTAAATTCAATTAAAGACCATTCATGTCCATTTGATTTAGCTGACTTGTATCGAGCAATCACTGTTTTCATAACAGATTGAGCCATTTGACTTTTTAGTCCAAACTGATTTCGCAAATTAGAATAATACAAGTTATTCAAGTTTACTTGATTTAGATTTTTTGTTTCAAAGATATGTTTTGATAACCAATTACAAGCCTTACGATAAGCGTTAGTTGTTATCTTTAGGCTTTCAGCTTGATTGCCAGAAACGTAGATTTGTATTTTCGCAGTAATTGTAGACATTATCCTCACCGCCTTTCACTAAATATATTATAACAAAATTTTAGTGAAAATAAATAATCTGAATAGGAGGAGGAAAGGTGGAAGTTTCAGATACTTAATATGGTACAAAATCTTACGATTTTTAACGTACCATACCGTATCTGACGGCAATTCCTCCCCCACTTATCGTTGGGCTACGCCCTGCACACGATTGAAGTAGGGGTATCCTTGCCGATTTTAGATGAAGTGAAACTTTAATCAGTGGTAGGTCTTCATCTCCACTGATTATTAGCCCTCACTAATCAGGCTTCTACTGGCAATTTCCCTCCCACCTAACTTTCTTTACTTTCACTGAACTTTGAGGTGAGAATAGGCGTATTACTGCCCGCAAATAGCAGGATAAAAAAGATGTGCATAACACACCTTTAAGCAATTTTATTTCGATACAAAGACACATGAAACACTGTCATTTGAATAAAGAGAATAAAAAATAAGATATATAGTGGATATTCTGGGATATATAGGTTCACTATAGGAGAAAAGGTCAAGAATCCAATCGCACAAGGTAATACATACAACAATGAAATAAATGTTGTACGACATGCCTTCTCAGTAATTACTTTCTCACGCTCATCTTCTTGCGGGAATAATAAAGGATACATCCAAAAGGATAGAGACTTATATTTTTTCTTTTGAATTTTATAGAAAACAGTTGATACAACAGCTACAGTCACCATTAATAAGAACGGTATTATGTTTATTGATACTTCAAATGGCACTCTCTTATTTTGAATAATATTTGCAAGTTCCATAACAGCATAATAAAGTTCAATAAACATCCAACAAGCTAATCCAACATACAATACATTCACTACATAAGAAAAAGCAATTCTATTCATTTTCTTTCCCCTCCTTATTTAAAACAAATACATCCTCCATCTTTAACTCAAACACATCACAAATCGTTAATGCCAACAACAATGATGGAACGTAATCGCCCTTTTCAATCGCCGCAATGGTCTGCCGTGTGACACCAACCTTTTCAGCCAATACGCTTTGCGTAAAGTTAAAGCGAGCTCTTAGCTCCTTCACTCTATTGCAAATGGTCAATTTTACCACCTCTTACTTTTCATTGTATGCTAAACTTTACAAAATGTATACTCAACTTAACATTATACGTATAAAAAAACCAACTTTACTGCATGTAAAGTTGGTTTTGGTTTAATTTAAAATTGTAACTTTAACGCTTCTTACACCCCAAATACTAGATGCAGCTGCATTTGGCATTAACACATCGATTTTATGACCTTTAATAGCTCCACCAGTATCTCCTGCAATTGCTTCACCGTATCCGTCAACATATACACGGGATCCTAGCGGGATAACACTTGGATCAACGGCAATTAACTTCATACCAGGGTTTGCAGTTAAATCATGCCCCTGTCTAGAATAAACTCGATCTCCAGCTTTACCACCATTTTCAGACGGATCAGCTGTATAAGCAGTTGCCGTTACATAAATTTCACGACCACCTTTAGCTGGTTGTGGATTCGGTGCTGGCTTATCATCAGCTTGCTTAGGAGCTGGTGCTGCTGGTTTAGCAGCTTGTGCTTTTGCTAGAGCCTCTCTCTCAGCTTTTGCGTCTGCTTCTGCTTTTGCACGTGCTTCCGCTGCTAATCTTGCAGCTTCTTGCTCACGAGCAATCGTGTCTTGTACTGCTTTCATATCTGATTCAATTTTTGCCTTTTCTTGTGCAGCTAAATTGATTTGACTTGCAATTTCATTGTACTTCGCTTGAACCAATTGTAAATTTTCTTGGCGTTTTTTCAGGTTTTCTTGTAAATCAGCTTGTGCTTTCGCTAATTTTTGTTTATCTCCTACTAAAGACGCTTCTTTTTCGTCAATTGCTTTCTTATCTTCTTCAATTTGACGAAGGTCTTGTTCTTGCAATCGTAAGATTTCTTTATCTGCATCTAGGATTGTAGATACTGCAGTCATACGTTGTAGGAAATCAGCAAAGTTCTTTGAATCTACAACAACTTCCATTACTAAACTTGTATTTGAAGTATTTTGAACAGAAACCATACGTTTTTTCATAATATCTTTACGAGCAAGCACTTTATCTTCTAAAACGATAATCTCTTGCTTTTTTTGCTCAATCTGCTTATGTGTTTCATCAATTTTCTTCTGAAGAGCAGTTTGATCTTCTTTATTTTTTGTAATTGTATCATTTAAATTATGTAATTCACTTTCAATTCCTTGAATTTCTTTATTAACAGCTTGCTTCTCTTGTTCTTTCTTTTGAATATCATTGTTATTCTGCTGCAATTGCTGTTGCATGTTGTTCAGTTTCTCGTCGTTTGACTCAGCTTTTACAGCGACTGTACTAGAAAGAACGATAATTCCTGCTAATACTAGGCTACTGATTCGCTTAAAATAGTTCATAATCCGACTCCCTTCTTATACAGTTATACATGATTTATTTTACAGTTTGTTTACAAACTCATTAAATACTGTTTATTTTTCATGGAAATAAAAGAAAATTATAAAAAAAAACGTAATAGATTCTTAAATATTTAACAATTCCTATATTTATAATTTATAAAAGATGCTAAAATCCAAATATAGAGAAAATAAAAATTCAAAGGCGGTTGGAGCGGATAACATGTTTACACAAACAAAATCATTGCAAAATAAAATTAGCCAATTGGAAGACCGAATACACGAGTTAGAAACACAATTAAAGCAAAAAGACATTGAACAACAAGAAACCATTTCTTCCATACATAATCGTGTACAAAATGTTGTTCAAGAACATGAGCATGTAAATAGCCAACATCACACACTTCAAAACTTAATCCAACAATTAAGCGCATGCTTTCAAAATGTTTCTACAAGTACAACGAACTCGAATGAATTAAATAATGAAATGCT
The DNA here is from genome assembly GCF_044764345.1 of Bacillus sp. NPDC094106. Lineage (NCBI taxonomy): Bacteria > Bacillati > Bacillota > Bacilli > Caryophanales > Bacillaceae > Bacillus > Bacillus sp. NPDC094106. Next base: position 36,506 of record NZ_JBIWHY010000019.1, read on the forward strand.
GCAAAAAGAACAAGACCTTATTCAATCTATCGAAGAGATCGTAGCATGTTCCAATGAAGGAAAAGAATCTGTCCATCGTTTATTAATCGTAATTAACAAATTAGGTGAACAGTCACAACGTACTTCTAATAGTATGAATCATTTAAGTGAACGCTCTAAAGAAATTGAACAAATCGTTGAAGTTATTCAGAACATCGCTGCCCAAACAAACTTATTAGCACTAAATGCAAGTATTGAAGCTGCTCGTGCTGGTGAACATGGGAAAGGGTTTGCCGTTGTTGCAAATGAAGTACGTAAATTGGCCGAAAGCACAGCGGAAAGTACTAAAAACATAGGGAATTTAACGAAAAAAATTCAAGAAGAAATTGAAAAGGCATATGACAATACAAAAGATAATTTACACTTAGTTGACGAAGGTGTAGAAATGAGTGCTGATACTAACTCTAGAATTGAAAATATATTAATCATGGTTCAAACATTGCAGACTGGTGCTACAAATGTCATTAAAGCGATTGAAACTCAAAAACTTTGCAATGACGATATATTACGTGAATTTACACATACACAACAAATGTTCCAAAAATTAAATACTACTATCATGAAACATATTGATGATGCTGAAAAAGTCGATGTACAATTATCAGAAAGCATACAAGAAATTGCTGCAACAAAGCAATGATAAAATCCCCTACTTTTTGGTAGGGGATTTTCTTCATCCCCCACTGATTGATTATTAGCTCTCACCAATCGGGCTTTTACGTGATAAAAAGAAAAGCCTCTTACTGTTCATATACAGCAGGAAGCTCTCTTCTCATTCATATACTTTCTTTTCTTGACAATATAAGCGAATAACATGTGTGTTTGTTCGAAATACATCATGTGTTACACGAATAATAATAAAATTTCTTTTTGTTGTATCATCGTGAAGAAAAATTTGTTCTCCTTCTTGAAAACGCCAGGTGCTTTCAAAAGTCATAATATGATTCCCGCTTACAGAAAACAATTCATATTGCATCCCTTGTACCTTCTCTCTACTCGTGTTATCCTATTATCTTTATATTAAATTTAATATGAAATTAATTCAATATAATTTAATATTTGTTAACAAGTATTTTTAAAGTTATAACGGAAAACGAATTTTCTTCAAAATATATCGATGGAAAATGAAATATATCGAACACAACTCTGAATATATCGACGTTTCGACAATGCGCGACAAAAAAAGAGCGTCACATAGTCAAAAAATCGACTTATGAGACAGCTCCTTTATCGTGATATTTAACGATTTACATACGTGTCAAACCAAAGCTGAATATATCCAGCAGTTACACGCTGCGCTTCCATTAAACGCTTACCTGTCATTGGCGTAACCTCAGCGCGCCATTTATCTGCATAGTCTTGCGATACGGCTGCTCTTACGAACCAATCTTTCGTATTATCATTTACAATGCTAGGGAAATCTTGCTTTGCAGCTACTGCTGATGCATGGATCCAATCTTCAGGATTTGCACCTTTCCAATTCCAATATCCATTTCCATCATTCACTTTGTAATTATCTTTTATTGTATCCACGAAATTTTCATATTTGGAATGGAAACCTTGTGGATAAGAAAGATTTGTAAAGTTTGCTGCATGCATTGGTTGATTCACATCTCCTAAATAATGAAGAGATAATCCTAAATAGAAGAATGCTTGTTTCATATCTTTATTTTGATAAGACTCACCAGCAAGTTTAAAATATTTTGCTCCAGTTTCCTTCGCTTGTTTTGCAAACGGAATATATGTTGTTCCATTATCAGGATCATAGAAATGAGAAGCAAATGTACTATTATCATAATAAGGATTTTCATAATCAGCAGAATAAATACCATTCTCTAAATCTGTGCGCCATTCATTTAATAATGCAACTTCATCTTGTTTAACGACTGTTGTATTATGAGACATAATGTCAATTCCACGATTTACAATCCATAAATGAGAGTTTACTCCCTCTTTATGTCTATCCTCAGCAGACCAGCGCGGAATAACTCCAACTCCATGCCCTCCGTCATTTTCATGAGCAAATGCTACATTTTGTAACGGTGCTACTAATGTAATTGCGGCTGCTAAAGCAAGTACTTTCTTTTTCATGTGAAATCCTCCCTTTCTAAGTTAAGTTATGAAAATATGTAGTTAGGATCCTATAATGTCATTTGGTTAACCTATGATTAGAATATCCCACCTTTCAAGAAAATTCTATTAATAAATTGAAATATGCGAATCTTCATATCATTATAACTATATATAATGAATAATAAAATACTCTTCCATTGTAATAAACGATTGTTAATATCATGCAAATGAATCTCTAAAATATTGTAAAAAAATAAAAGCAATCAGACGCTTACTCTGATTGCTTTTTACACTTTTTCTAGAAAAAGGCTACTTTTTTCTCTATATATTATTTAGGTGAAACAAGAATTTTCACTTGTGTTTTATCTTTTACAAGTGCTTCAAATCCTTCTTCTACAACTTGATCTACTGTAATCTTTTTCGTAATTAATTTCTCTGCTTGAATTTGACCAGAGCTAATTAATTTAATAACAGCTGGGAAGATGTGGCGATATCCAAGGATACCAATCACTTCTTTTTCTTTTAATACTAAGTTATTTGGAGTAATTGTCGCGTCTTTTTCCCATACGCTGACAATAACAGTTTGTCCTTCAAAACTTGTACTTTCAATTGCTTGACGAAGTACAACTTCAACCCCTGTTACTTCAAAGCTAACGTTTACACCTAAACCATTTGTTACATTACGAATTTCTGCTAGTACATCTTGTGTTGCTGGATTTAATACGTAATCAGCACCTGCTAATTTCGCTAACTCTTGACGTTCTTTAGAAAGTTCAACTGCAATAATAGGATTTGCTCCTGCTGCTTTTGCCGCTTGGATTACAAGAAGTCCAATTGGTCCACAGCCAAATACAGCTACAGCTTCACCTTCTTTTAATTTACTTTGGCGTACTGCATGAACTGCAACTGCTGCTGGTTCTACAAGTGCGCCTTGTTCATAAGTCATTTCATCTGGAATATGGTGAACCATATTTTCTGGTACTACAGTATATTCAGAGAAACCACCGCCGTCTCCACCAAGACCGTGGAAAACAAGTTGTTCACAAACATTATAATGGCCATGTTTACAAGCTTCACATTTACCACAAGAATAAATAGGTTCTACAACAACGCGGTCCCCTACTTTATGAGATGTAACTCCTTCACCAATTTCAACCACTTCACCACTAAACTCATGACCTAAAATAACAGGTGCTTTCACATGTGTTAGTGGATGTTCTTCTGTTGGAATAAAAATAGGTCCTGCTAAATATTCATGTAAATCTGTTCCACAGATACCACACCATTTAATTTTGATTTTCACTGCCCCTGGTCGTACAGTTGGTTCTGGAATTTCCTCTACTCGTACATCACGTTGATTATGCCAAAGTAATGCTTTCATTTTATACATCCCTCTCTACGTATATACTTAACCTGGTGAAGTTTACAAATCTATTATAGTACCTTTATCCATATATTTCAAAAAATAAATCCATATTTCACCATTTTTTAACAATTATTGTTCGTTATTTTGTCACTTTATACTTTTTTCCACATCTGTTAATTCAATTTCATTGCAGGTGAAATTCGCATTATGCCATAATAGCATAGGAGAGGTGAATGTCGCTTGAAATATTTTATTTATTTTATTGTTATCGTAGCGTTTTTAGATACATTTTCACAATTGCCTATTATGAGTACTTACGCACAAAGCCTTGGAGGAACGCCTCTTATTATTGGACTTGTTGTGGGCATGTACTCATTTGCTAATATGATTGGTAATATTATTGCCGGTATATCTGTTGATAAATTTGGGGCAAAAAGAGTACTTTATATAAGTATGGGAATTACAAGTTTCATAGTCTTACTATATACCGTTGTCCAAAGTGGCGAACAATTACTTATCGTTCGTTTTCTTCACGGATTTAGTGATGGTTTCTTAATTCCCGCTGCCTTTACATTCCTATCTAAACAGACAAAGTCAGCAAAACAAGGAAAGGCAATGGCACTATCTGGTGCAGCTGTCGGAACAGCTGCAATCGTCGGTCCCGCTTTCAGCGGCATTATGAAAGCAACCGCAGGGATACAATGGGTATTTATTACAATCTCAGTTTTAATGGTAATTGGTACAGTCGTATCCTTGTTCTTATTACCAAATCATATAACAAGAACAGATACATCACGTACACAAATGATGAATACAGAAGATATGATGGGTCTATTAAAATCCGAACCATTATTACAAGCGTACCTTGGCGCATTTACATTAATGTTTTCACAAGGAATTGTCACATATATGCTACCAATGAAAGTGGAAGCACTTGCACTCAAATCATCTACAACAGGCATGATGATGAGTGTCTTCGGGCTTACAGCAATCCTCTTCTTCTTATTGCCGACAAATCGTATTTTCGATCGCTTTAACCGTTCGAAAATGATGCTAATTGGTATCGCGATCATGGCATTTGCACTATCACTACTCGGTCTATTTACAACAAAAGGTATGATTTTTATCGTCATGATGATTTACGGAATTGGGTTCGCTATCCTCTTCCCTTCTATTAACGCTTTACTTGTTGAAAATACAACAGAAAATAACCGCGGGAAAGCATTTGGATTATTTTATGCATTCTTCTCATTAGGAGTAGTCGCTGGCTCATTTACAATTGGAGCAATCGGTGCATCACCTAGCGCAAGTTTTGTAATCGGAACAGCATTCTTACTAACCTTCGCTGGAATGATTTATGTTAGAGGAAAAGTAAAAAAGACAATGATGGGTTAAATTCCATCGTTGTTTTTTTATTAGAATACCGACGAGACTTCGACAATTTCCTCGGAAATATTTCTTTTCCTTGCATAGTTTGATAAATTACACATAGAAAAAGCACGCACTTGATATCAAGTGCGTGCTTTTTCTATTTTACTAATCTATTAACGATGAATCCAAACAGCTCCTGCCGATTTATCATCTGCTTGTCCAACAACTTGGAATTTAAGTCCTAATTGTGGAACTTTGCGTCCCGCATCAGGAATTTGACTATTGCTGTATACTTTAGAATCATCGAATGTTGTCACACCTTGTAAACCAGGATAGTTAAATTGCCCGCGTGTTAATGAATTTACATTCCAAGCTGGTGTTTGATCAAATGAAAATGCAGCATCTGCAATTTGTAAACCTGTGTTTCCGTATACTGGTTTTCCACTTAAATTTCCTACAACTGCTTCTGGATGGGAATCAACAACACCAAGGAATCCTTCACCAGGATGTTCACCAACCCAATTATCTTTAAAACTATCATCCGCATACCAAACAACAAGACCTGTATTATACACTGGGCCTTTACTTGCTTTTAATCCCATATCTGAACCAGCGTAGTTTCTCCATTCTAAGTAATAATAATGTGGTTTCTTTTCTGTTCCATCAGAAACAACAAAACCTTTTAAATTCATTTTTTCTTGTCCTTCCGCATCATCTGAGAATACGATTTTCCCATCAACTGTTACATTCACATTATCCATTGCAAAACCTTTATACGTTAAGGCCGGATCTGTAATATAATCAAATTGCAACTTCACTTTCTTCCCTTTAAATTGGCTTAAATCATATGATTTATCAATCCATTTCCCCTCTGTTGTATCTTGGTCCCCTTTTACTACCTTATCTCCTAGTTTATCAATCAATGTTTTTGTCCCATCTTCTGTCACAGCATGCACTTCAATAAAATCACAATTTGCTTCAAGTTCATAATTTGCTTTGTAATCAAATTTTGCATTAGCTGCCTTTGTTAAATCAAATAATGGCGTTTCTAATGTTGTATGGATATCATCGCCTCTTGTACTATAATATGCGTGCTTTCCAAATTCCGGTTTAATTGTTTCAATACTTTTCCCAGGTAAATTTACACGTACAAGGCCTGGACGATTTGATTTGGTAACACTTTGATCAATATATGTAGGGAAACCTACGCCACGTTTTATTTTATCGTAATCTACTTCTACAATCTTCGCCCAATTTCCACCCATGTTTTTTTGTAAGAAATCTTTATTTTGTGGTGAAAAACTTGTTGGTTCTGTTCCCGCGATTTTTCCTGTCCAGCTACCACCACTCATTAATGACCATGCTTCAACAGGCGATCCAGTTCCTGTATAGTTTGTATCATACTCATCTGGCAATCCAAGATCATGACCAAATTCATGAGCAAATACGCCAACTGCACCATCTTCAGGTTCAATCGTGTAATCATGTGCAGCTACTTTTCCATCCCAATAGGAAACCTTTGATTTGGTTCCTTCAATTGCGACAGGATCTTTCGCTAATTTAGAGCGATGTGACCAAATTGCATCATCACCTAATTTACCACCACCAGCTTCTTGACCAACACCAGCATGAATCACCATTAAATGATCGATTACACCATCTGGTTCATTTGTATTCCCATTCCCATTTGTATCATAGCGATCAAACTGATCAAATTGAGATAAATCTATTCCTTTCTCAGCGGCTGCTTTTAATGCTTCCTTTACTAAATCACGTGGCCCTTTTGGTCCTTTATTATCATGACCGCTACTACCATCAGCCCCGTAATCGGCAGCTTTTCCTGGAACAGTTAGCCATTCTGTTACATATCCATCTGTCGTGTAACTCCCGCCGGACTGCTCTTCATAATATTGTTTAAATGTTTTTACTTTTGAACCATCAAATAACGTAAATGGTTCATTACCAAATAACATGTTTTGATAATGTTCTCTACTAAAATCTTTCGAATACATATAGCCTGGTGTCTGCTCAATGTTATTATGTTTATAATCACTAAACTCTACGAGTAGTACAAGTACTTTATCTGTACGTATAGCTCCTTTATATGGAGCTTGCTTCGCCGGGAAAGTTGGGACTTTCTCATTTAGCTGCTTTTTATTTAGTGCTGGTGTTTGCTCCGCGTTAACGTTTTTTACAGGTTTCTTTACTTTTTCCTTTTCTTCCATTTTTGTTTCTTTTACTTTTTTCACAAAATCAGATGCTTCTTTAGCAGGATCACCAGGAAGAATTTCTTTGTTTAGTTGATCCCCTTTCTTTTTCTCAATATATTGTTCCACAGCTTTTTTTGTCTCTTCTTTGGATGCTGACGGATCAATCGTTCCCCTTTCTTTCAAAGCTTCTGCTAAGCGGTCTTCTTGAATTAAATTATTATCAATTTGGGGCGTTGAGATTTCCCCTTTTGATTGAGAAGGTGTTTCCGCATAAGTTGATGATGCACCAAATACAAATGTGCAACCAAGCATTGTTGTAATTGCTAAAGACGATAACACTTTAAATGGTGTTTTTCTTTTCATTACTAGTTCCTCCCTTATCCCCTCTTTTTAAATCTAAAAATTCAGATAATTAATAACGTATATGAGTTCTATCCTCCCTTGTTATGAAAAAAGACATGATTCTATAAATGATGAGTATCCCTTTATAGAATCATATCCTCCAGTTCTCTGGTCAGACCCTTCGCTTACTCTTTTATCCTATGTCAAAAAAGCTCAAAACAAAAAGTTGTTTGTTATATATTAAATAACTTAGATAACAAAATGAAAAGATAATATGCATAATTGCATGAAAATTCTTTCAATGATCATTTAGCAAATTAACAAACCCAAGATTAACAAAATGTTAACCTTGGGTTTGTTTTACTTATTTCCCTTGTGTTTTTTCCCAGTCTGCTAAGAATTTCTCAATTCCTTGATCTGTTAACGGATGTTTTACTAATGATCCGATTACATTTGCTGGGATTGTTGCAATGTGTGCACCATTTAATGCTGCGTCTGTTACGTGAACACTATGACGGACAGATGCTGCAATAATTTCTGTCTCAATACCGTGAATTGCGAAGATATCAGCAATTTGACGGATTAAGTCCATACCGTTGTGACCAATATCATCTAAGCGTCCTAAGAATGGAGATACATATGTTGCACCAGCGCGTGCTGCAAGCAATGCTTGTACCGCTGAGAATACTAACGTAACGTTTGTGCGAATTCCTAAATCAGAGAATGCTTTTACTGCTTTTAAACCTTCTTTTGTCATTGGTACTTTTACAACAACGTTTGGAGCAATTTTTGCTAATTCTTTTCCTTCTTCAATCATTTTATCTGCTTCTAAACTAATTACTTCTGCACTTACAGGCCCCTCTACCACACTGCAAATTTCACGAATGCGTTCATGGAAATCTACGCCCTCTTTTGCTACAAGTGATGGGTTTGTTGTTACGCCTGCTAATACACCTAGTGCATTTGTTTCTTTGATTTCGTTAATATTTGCTGTATCAATAAAGAATTTCATTTGTTATTCTTCCTTCCTAAATGTAAGTTTATATTTTATTTTTTCTTAATAAGCTCTAATTCAATCGGAATGAATTTTTCCACTTTTTTACCTTGGTTCACTTGTTTTGCTGTTTCCATCGCTTTCTCCCGATTAATTCTGGTTTTTGTGCAACAGTTGCTGCCATACATCCATCATTAACTGCTTTCACAGCATCGTCCGTTGCATCAAATCTAACAACAACCACATCTGTTTTCCCAGCAGATTTTAATGCTTCAAGTGCACCTAATGCCATTTCATCATTATGAGCGAATACTGCTTTAATATCACCATTGGCTTGTAAAATATTCTCCATAACGGATAATCCTTTGGCACGGTCAAAATCAGCAGCTTGCTTAGCAGTAACTTTTAACCCCTTATCAGCTACTTTATGGAATCCTTTCCCGCGCTCACGTGCAGCAGATGATCTAGGAATTCCTTCTAGCTCAGCAACATTTGCCCCTTCACCAACAAGTTCATGAATGTATTCGCCTGCCATTTTGCCACCTTCGATATTATCTGAAGCAATATGAGAAACAACTTTCCCTGAGTTTGCAGCGCGGTCTACTGTAATAACAGGAATATTCACCGCATTTGCTGCACTCATAGCTGAGGCAACAGCGTCTGAATCTGTTGGATTAATAACAACTACATCAACGCCTTTTTGAATTAAATCTTCGACATCATTTGTTTGCTTCGTTGCATCATTTTGTGCATCAACAGCAATCAATTCGATACCACTTTCTTTCGCTTTCTTTTCTGCACCTTTTTTCAATGTGACGAAAAATAGATTATTTAAAGTGGAAACAGAAAATCCAACTTTAATAGTTTTATTTCTCCCTTTATCGCCAGAATCCTTTGCCCATTCCGGTGGTTCCATTGAACACCCGGCAGTAATTACCATGATACATGCAACGAGCATAAGCAACCATTTTTTCCTGAATTGTCCCTCCATTACGCTTCTTTTCGACGATCAATTAATACAGCAAGTAAGATAACAAGTCCTTTGACAACTTGCTGGAAGAAAGAAGATACCCCTAATAAATTTAAGCCGTTGTTTAGTACACCGATAATAATTACACCAATGAATGTACCAACAATCCATCCTCTTCCGCCCGAAAGACTTGTTCCTCCTAAAACAACTGCAACAATTGCATCTAATTCGTAAGAAGAACCAGCAGTTGGCTGTGCAGAATCTAAGCGTGATGTTAACACAATACCTGCAAACGCTGCCAAAATACCTGAAAGGCCGTAAATCATTATTTTTATTCTCGTTACATTAATACCTGATAGTGCCGCTGCCTCTTCATTCCCACCAATTGCAAAAGTACGGCAACCAAATGTTGTTTTCTTTAAAATAAAGTACAGAACTACGAAAGCAATCATCATCGTTACAGCTGGTACTGGAATACCAAGGAAATAACCACGACCAAACATTTGAAACATTAAGTGATCACCAAGGTCAGTGATCAGACGTCCGTCCATGCAAACAAGCGTGAACCCGCGAAAAATAGTCATTATTGCTAATGTAGCAATAAATGGTGCTACTTTTCCCTTCGCAATGATGATACCGTTTACAATCCCCATTGCAAGACCAGCTAACAATCCAACTGCCATCGCAAGGAACGGATCCATGCCACTTGTCATCATTCCAGCAACAAGTGCACTTGATAATGCTAAAATAGAACCTACCGATAAGTCAATACCCCCTGTTAAAATAACGAAGGTCATTCCAAACGCAATGAGTGCATTAATCGATACTTGGCGCAAAATATTAAATAAATTTGAAATTTCTATGAACGCTGGATTTAATGCGGTAATGACTACAATGATAAGCACTAATCCAATTAAAGAACCAAGCTGTTGTAATACATTCCCTTTTTCGTTCCATTTCGCATTTCAAAAATCACTTCACCAATTTTTGTATCACGCTCTGGATAACGTTCACCAATACTGCGGCCAACCATCATACTTACTACTTCATCAAATGATGTTTCAGGAATTAACCTTGTTCCCACATATTCTCCATCGCGTAAAATCGTAATAGCATCACAAATTGAAAAGATTTCTTCCACGCGATGTGAAATATAAACAAATGAGACGCCTTCTTTGCGTAATTGATTAATCACTGTAAAGAGCGTTTCAATTTCGCGATCCGTTAAGGCAGCTGTAGGCTCGTCCATAATAATAACGCTCGCATTTGTCATTAACGCCTTACCAAATCATCTATCACAACTTGTAATACATCTAAAAAGGAAGGTTTTCCAAGCTCTACTGCTAAATCAATTCGTTTCACTTCAGCAGGAATTGGCAATCCGCAATCACAATTGTATCCGTATGTCCAAGGGATGCCAGTACCGCAGCAATTTCACTATTTAATACTCCATGCTTTTTCATCCAACAATCACCTGCACTTCTCGCACCTTTTCTCTCGTCGGCATACCACCTTGAGCTCCAAGCCTCGTTACAGAAAGGCCACCGGCAATGTTTGCAAAACGAATTGCTTTTTGCAATGTCTCTCCTTCAGAAAGAGCCACCGCTAACGCACCGTTAAACGTATCACCAGCTCCTGTCGTATCTACTACTTCAACAGAAATACTTGGCACATGAACAATTTCTGTACCATTATGGAAACGAACACCTTGTCCACCTTCTGTCATAAGTAACTTATTTGGATATTTCGCAAGTAACTCTTCAATTGGTGATTCAAAATCATCTAATACAATGCGGCACTCATGTTCATTCGGTGTAATATACGTCGCTTTTTCCAAAATATCTGTTGATAACACTTGTGCTGGAGCTGGGTTTAACATAACCGGAATGTTATGCTCTTCACAAATAGCAAGAACGTATTTCACTGTTTCAAGTGGAATTTCAAGCTGAAGAACAACCATATCCGCTTTTACAAGAAGAGCTTTCGCACGATCTACAAGTTGCTCATTCACAAGGCGATTTGCACCTTGGACAACAATAATACTGTTATCTTCTTCTGCTAAAACAATATGAGCAATTCCTGTCGTCTCGTCTGTAACCGGTACCACATAATCGATAAAAATATGTTCATTCTCTAAATTGTTTCTAACTAACTTACCATAGTCATCATTTCCTACAGCTCCAACCATCGCTACATTCGCGCCTAATCTAGCTGCGGCAACAGCTTGGTTCGCTCCTTTTCCGCCAGGAGCTGTATGAAATGCTTCACCAATTACTGTTTCTCCTGCTTTTGGCCTTTTGCTTGAAACAGCTACTAAATCCATTGAAATGCTTCCTACTACTGCAATATTTGGCAATTATCTCATCCCCTTACTTCGTTGTATTTCTCTCTATAATTTTAATCGGTAAACGATAATGTTCTGTTTCTAATGGATTTCCTTCCATTCGCTCTAGCAATAATTCTGTTGCAATTTTCCCCATTTCATAAATAGGTTGTGCAACAGTTGTAATAGATGGATACATCATTTCTGTTAAAGAAATACCATCAAATCCAATAATTTGTAAATCATTAGGAATCGCAACCCCTTTCTGCAAGGCAGCTTTTACGACACCGATTGCAATCAAATCATTTCCAGCTACAATACCATCAATATGCGGATACTCTTCTAGCAGTTCCATCGCTACCTGTTCGCTATTTGATGGATCAAATGTACTCTCAGCAATCATATATGAAAGACCACGTTGCGTAATAATATCCACAAAACCTTCAAAGCGTTCATTTGCTGTACTGACATCACGCGGTCCACGAATATGCGCAATATGTTTGCAGCCTTTTTCTAACAGTAACTTTGTCGCTTCTTGACTCCCTGCATAGTTATCTGCGTATACCGTAGGAATTCGCTCATTGAACATACGGTCAATCGCCACAACTGGTACAGATAAATTCATGTAATTCACACTATTTTGTGGGTTCGTTGCCACAATAAATCCATCTACGTTGTTTTGTCTAAGTACATCAATATACTGTTTCTCTTTTTCTAAACTTTCATCAGAATTACAAAGTACAACTGTATACCCTTGTTTATGTGCTACATCCTCTACGGCACGTGCAACTTCTGGAAAGAATGGATTGACGATGTTCGGAACAACTAAACCAATTAAACGAGACTTTTTATTATATAAAGAGCGTGCTACTGTACTCGGTTTATAATCTAACAGTTCAATTGCTCGTTCTACTTTTTTTAATGTATCTTCATGAACATATCCATTTTTATTTAATACTCTGGAAACGGTCGCAACAGATACTCCCGCTAATTTCGCAACATCTTTAATCGTACTCATTCTCTTCCCTCTCCATTTCATGTAACCGTTTACACAAAAGAATATAACGTATTTCTAAAAATACGTCAATCATTTCTAACTAAAAAAGATTATATGTTATACACAAAAGAAAAAAGCATCACCATAAGGCGATGCTTTCTTCTATTATGACTATGATACTTGTGTATCTTTTTCTTCTACAGCTGGCTTTTCTGCACCTTTTTTACGATCAGAAAGCTTGATTTTCTGTAAGAAAATCGTAAGTACAGCACCTACTACGATAAAGATTAATCCTGTTAGGAATACATTATGAAGTGAATCCACTAAAGATGTTTTTAAAATTGGTACAATCGTATTCGAAATTGCTTCTGGCATTTGTTTTAATGCTTCTGGACTAAATAGCATTGAATATAAGCCTTGTGGATCTGTATGAATCATATCTTTAAACTTCGTTACCATTTGCCCCGCTTCTGCTGGGAATGTATTTAATACAGGCAATAGTTTATTTGTTAATGTTGTACCTGAAGTGTTATTCATAATAGAACCTAAAATCGTAATCCCGAATGTTCCCCCGATTTGGCGGAAGAATTGGCTTGAAGATGTTACAACCCCAAGATCCTTTTTCGGGAAGCTTTCTTGTAATGCTAATGTTAATGTTGGCATTACAAGACCCATTCCTAAACCGATAATCATCATATAAGAAGTTGCAACAAGCTTACTTGTATGCATATCCATTGTTGTTAATAGCCAGAAACCACTAGCCATGATGAGCATCCCTGTAATAATTTGCGGCTTCACGCCTACCTTTAATACGAGCTGACCACCAATAATACTCATGACAATCATTGTAATCATCATCGGTGTCATAATCGTTCCTGATTCAGCTGCACTTACGCCAACGATTCCTTGCATAAAGAATGGAACGAACATAATTGCTCCAAACATTCCGATACTCATAAAGAAACCAATTGCGTTCAATAATGTAAATGTACGGTTTTTGAAGAAATGTATTGGTAAAATTGGTTCTTCTGCCTTTGTCTCTACAATTATAAAGCTTACGATACCAATTAAAGCAAGCGCAAATAATCCAATGATTTGCCAAGAATCCCATGCATAATCTTTTCCGCCAAATGTTAATGCAAGTAATAAACTCACAACGCCGAGAATCATAGTGAAAATCCCAGCGATATCAATTTTAATCGGACCTGTTTGTTTATGTGATTTTAAGCCCATTGCAATAAAGATCGTCGCTAAAATACCAACTGGCAAGTTAATATAGAATACCCATCTCCAGTTAACAGCATCAACAATCCAACCACCAACTTGTGGTCCAATTACAGAAGCAAGACCGTATAATGCTCCAAAAATCCCTTGCCACTTTGCACGTTCTTTTCCTGTAAACATATCCCCGATAATAATCATTGCCATCGGCATCATAATACCGCCGCCAAGACCTTGAATACCGCGGAAAATGATTAACTCCGTCATACCATTTGCCATACCACATAAAGCAGAACCAACCATAAAGGTAATTAACCCTGTTATATATACGGTACGACGTCCTAATAAATCCGCTAACTTACCAGCAATAGGTACAACTGTCGTTGATGTTAACATGTAAGCTGTTGTTAACCATGTCATTAAACTTAATCCACCTAGTTCACCAACAATACGTGGCATTGCTGTACCAACGATTGTTCCGTCTAATGCAGCAAATAACATAGCAATTACTAAACCGATTAGCAGCAGCTTTCTATTTTGATTTTCTTGTTGTTCCATGTAATCTCCTCAATTCATTTAGTTTCTCTCTTTTTCCTCAGATGCTCCGCAAATAATTGCTTCTAGTTTTTCACATAAGCGTAATAAGTCTTCTCTCTCTTGTAATTCTAATTGTGAAAAGTACTTTGCAATATGCTCATTACGAGCAGTCATCGCCTCTTCTACTACATCTTTCCCCTTCTTCGTCAGCTCAATTACTACAACACGGCGATCATTTTTGTCATGATAGCGCAGCACCAATTCTTGATCGATTAACCGATCAATCATCACTGTAATTGCACTTGGCTTCACATACATTTTTTTCGCCAGCTTCGTTGCTCTTGATGCACCGTAATGATCTAAAATTTTTAAAATATAAAACTGCGGTGGTGTCAGTCCGGATGCTTGCATTTGTTCTAGTAACTCTGTTTGCATTTTCTTTCCTATAGAGAATGCTAAAGCCTGAATTCTATCGATATGGGTCATATCATTTAGCATGTTATCCACCTCTTATTTAAGCAATAAAATATTTAACATGTTTAAATATTAATCTTTCTAATAAAATCCGTCAATACTTTTTATTTATAAAAGCGTTTACATTTTTGCCGTAAAGTTGTATAATATTTATCCAGGTAAACATTGACAGTCATAGAGCATAAGACTATACGGCTATGGAGCATAGAATGGGGGAGCCCTTTCTATATTCCATAGCCTTTTTTATTTTCTATGTCATAAAAATGTTCTCAATTAGTGAATACGGTACAAAAATGTTCGTTCAGACCGTTCTCCGCAAAGTTGGCGGTGAACTTATGGGCCACTTGTAACATTAGGACGATTCTGACTCGTAAATCGTCGATAAAGTATTTTCTATTTCCCACATATTCTTGCAATTTGAATTGATGTTTATGTACAAGTTATCATGCGTGATACACCGAAATCTTGTAGTTTACCACCTATTGAAGAGAATATCCTATAGATGCTTTCGGATGAACGGTGGATTCATTTTACTACTTGCCTCCTGCGCGCTTGCAATTGTCTTTCTTGTTCTTACTTTACATACAAGATCAGAAAAATTTTTTTCTAAAACAATCCTACAAGAAAAATTATTATATTTCACAAGAAACGAGAGACAGTTCTTTCCAAAATGTCTCTCGTTTTTTCTACATATATCTCTTTTTTCTTACAAATAATTTATCTCTTCTCCCCCTTGATTGTTAACGCTTTCAACACATACATTTGCTTTTGTGTTACTATATTTTTCTTTATATAAAGAGATTTTAGAATATTTTCTCAACTTTTTCTTGTCAAACAATGTCAATCTATATTAAAATAACGACAATGTATAAAATATTTAGTCTTTTCAGAAAGATGGAGGGATAGCTATGAAGAATCCACTTCTTCGCATTGAAAACTTACAGACTTCCTTTCGTATACAAGATCAGTATCATGCAGCAGTTGATAATGTATCCTTAACTGTTCATGAAAATGAAATTGTTGCGATTGTAGGTGAATCTGGGTGCGGAAAAAGTGCACTTGCCCTTTCCATTATGCGCTTGCATAATGAAGCAAATACAAAATTACAAGGGCAGCTTTATTATAAAGATAAAGATTTACTGACTATGTCGGCGACGGAAATGAATAAAGTTCGCGGTTCAAATATCGGGATGATTTTCCAAGAACCTCTTACAGCATTAGATCCTCTTATGACAGTTGGAAAACAAATCGAAGAAAACTTGGATTACCACACGAATCTTTCAAAAGCAGAAAAGAAAGAACGTGCATTAGAACTACTTCAACAAGTTGGTATTCCAAAACCAGAACTTACATATAAACAATATCCACATGAATTATCTGGCGGAATGAGACAAAGAATTGTTATTGCTATTGCGATCGCGTGTAAACCAGCACTCGTTATTGCGGATGAACCTACGACCGCTCTTGATGTAACTATTCAAGCTCAAATTTTAGATTTACTAAAATCCATTCAAGAACAAACGAAGATGGGCATCATTTTAATTACACATGATTTAAGCGTTGTTGCGGAAACTGCGGATCGCATTGTTGTTATGTATGCTGGACAAGTTGTAGAAACAGGAACGGTTGAAGAAATTTTTAATAACCCTCTTCATCCATATACACGCTCTTTATTAAATTCAATTCCATCTACATACGATGAAAAAGAAAAATTACATGTGATCCAAGGAGTTGTCCCGACATTAGCGAAGCTTCCTCGCAGCGGTTGCCGTTTCCAAGCTAGAATTCCATGGGTGACACCTGATCAACATGAAGAAAATCCAGTGTTACATGAAGCAAAACCAGACCACTGGGTACGTTGCACTTGCTACAAGCACTTTAACTTCCAGGATAAGAAAGGAGATGACGTAACTCATGGCACTGCTTAAAGTAACTGATTTAAAAGTACATTTCCCAATTAAGGGAGGCGTTTTCGGGCGCACCTTAGACTACGTGCGCGCTGTTGATGGCGTAAGCTTTGAATTACAGCCTGGCGAAACGTACGGAATCGTCGGTGAATCAGGTAGCGGAAAATCAACAACCGGTAAAGCAATTATGCATTTAACAAAAGCAACAGGCGGTAGCATTCTCTTTAATAACAAAGACTTAACAAAATTAAATCGTTCTGAACTGCGTGAACAGCGAAAAGATATTCAAATGATTTTCCAAGATCCGTATTCATCATTAAATCCAAAGAAACGTGTTCTCGATATTATAGCGGAACCGCTTCGAAATTTTGAGAAACTCTCACCTGATGAAGAGCGAAGAGCAGTGCAAGAATATCTTGATAAAGTTAACTTAAATCCAGAGTCTATTTATAAATATCCACATGAATTTTCCGGTGGACAAAGACAGCGGATTGGTATTGCACGGGCACTTACATTAAAACCAAAGCTTATTATTGCAGATGAACCAGTATCTGCGCTCGACGTTTCTGTACAAGCACAAGTTTTAAACTTCTTGCAAGATTTACAAGCAGAACTCGGATTAACATATTTATTTATTAGTCACGATCTAGGGGTAGTTCGCCATATGTGCGACCGCATCGGTGTTATGTACCGCGGACGACTTGTTGAGGAAGCAACAAGTACAGAAATTTATAACAATCCACAGCACATTTATACGAAGCGCTTAATATCAGCAATTCCTGATATTCGTCCTGAAAATCGAGAACAACAAAGTAAATTGCGCCGTCAAGTAAGTGCCGAGTACGAACAATCATACAAAAACTATTTCAACGAAAATGGCCGCGCCTATGATTTAAAACCAATCTCGCCAACACACCGGGTGGCATTACCATAAGGGAGTGATAAAACATGTGGAAATTTATACTACGAAGAGTCTTAATTATGATTCCGCAAGTATTTTTATTAAGTATACTGGTCTTCGCACTCGCTAAAGCAATGCCAGGTGATGCACTAACTGGCGCTGAAATTGCGAATCCAAAAGCTGATCCAAAAGTACTTGAAGAGCAACGTGAAAAATTAGGATTAAATGATCCTATTCCAACGCAATATGTCCGCTGGATTACACATGCGGTACAAGGTGACTTCGGCGTTTCCTATGCCCATAAATTAAAGGTAACCGATTTAATCGGAGAACGTCTTGGAAATACAGTATTGTTGGCTCTCCTTATTCTTATCCTTACTTACTTAATTGCAATTCCACTTGGCATAATAAGTGGACGCTGGAATGATACTTGGGCCGATCGCTTTATTACATTCTATAACTTTCTAGGATTCGGTACACCACTCTTTATTTTTGGGTTAGTTATGCTTTTCTTATTCGGATTTTTATTCCCAATTTTTCCAACAAGCGGTAGCGTAGATCCGCAAGCTGCAACAGGGTCGTTTGCTTACTATCTCAGTAAGTTTAATCACATGATATTACCAGCTTTATCTGGTGCATTAATTGCTACAGTTGGTACAGTACAATATTTACGAAGTGAAATTATTGATACGAAACATAAAGATTTTGTACGTACAGTACGAGCAAAGGGTGTTCCAGAATCAAAAGTTTATTCAAGACATATTTTACGAAATTCATTTTTGCCGATTGCTGCCTTTTTAGGATATGAAATTACAGGTTTAATTGGTGGGTCTATTATTCTAGAAAATATCTTTGGTTATCCAGGTATTGGACAATTATTTTTCCAATCCGTCACTCAACGTGATTTTAGTGTAGTAACCGCACTGGTTCTACTTACTGGATTTGCAACGCTACTTGGAACACTTCTTTCTGATATTATTCTAAGCATCGTTGATCCACGTATTCGTATTGATTAATAGAGGGGAGGAAAAATTATGTTAGCAACTGAAAAACAAACTGAAACGATTCATTACGAAAAAAGCCCCTCTGGTTTTTCCATTATGTGGCGCGAATTTCGTAAAGATAAATTAGCAATGTTTTCACTATTCTTTTTAGCAATTATATTACTAGCTGTCTATGCAACATCTTTTATTATGAAGCAAGAGGATATTGTCCGAGTTGATCTCCTTTCTATTTACGCTCCTCCTTCTGCTGAGCATTGGCTAGGAACGGATTATGGCGGACGAGATATTTTTGGACAACTTATTATTGGTACACGAAACTCATTTACAATTGGTTTAACCATTACCATACTCTCTAGTATTATTGGTCTTTCTATGGGGCTAATTGCCGGCTATTTCGGCGGAGTTGTTGATAACATCATTATGCGTTTTATTGACTTCATGATGATTTTACCATTTCTCATGTTGGTAATTGTATTTATTACAATTGTTCCAACTTTTAACATCACTGCATTTATTTTAATTATGACCGCTTTCTTATGGGTTGGAAAAGCAAGGTTAATTCGTTCAAAAGTATTAACTGAAAAAGAACTCGATTATGTATCAGCATCTAAAACGTTAGGAACACCCAACTGGAAAATTATCCTATTACAAATATTACCTAACTTAAGTTCTATTATTATCGTAAATATTACATTAAATCTTGCAGGAAACATCGGTATTGAATCTAGTTTAACTTACTTAGGCTTCGGTCTACCAGAAAGCACACCGAGCCTTGGTACACTAGTTAGTTATGCAACGAATCCTGATGTTCTGCAAGAAAAATGGTGGATTTGGTTACCTGCATCAATCATGATTTTAGTATTGATGCTGTGTATAAATTTTATTGGTCAAGCGTTAAAACGCTCGGCTGATGCAAGACAAAGAAAAGGATAAGGGGAGGAACGATTATGAGTAAACCAAAATTCTACAAAGTATTAAGTACACTAGCAGTTTCAACGTTATTACTATCTGCGTGTGGGGGCGGAGATAGTAGTAAAAAAACGAGCAGTACACAAAAAGCAGAAACAGATAAATTTAGTACTGTTGTTAAAAATGATAAAAAAGAAGTTCAAGATGGCTCACTCACATACGCTCTTGTTTCAAACACACCATTTGAAGGTATTTTAAGCAGAGTTATGTATTCAGGGAACCCAGATTCTGAAGTTATTGATTTATTTGATGAATCATTATTATATACAGACAAAAACTGGGAAATTAATAACGAAGGTCCTGCAACTTATACCATTTCAGATGATAAAAAAACAATTACAATTAAGATTAAAGATAACGTGAAATGGCACGATGGTAACCCTGTAACCGCTGAAGATTTAGAATATTCTTACCTCATTATGGGTAATAGTAAGTATACTGGTGTTCGTTACGATACACAAATGCAAATGATTGAAGGCATGGAAGACTACCATGCTGGTAAAACAGAAAAAATCTCTGGTATTAAAGTAATTGATCCAAAAACAATTTCGATCACGTATAAAGAAGTAAACGCTTCTCTGAAAACAGGTATTTGGACAGCTCCTACTCCTAAAAAATATTTAGGTGATGTGCCAATTGAAAAATTAGCAGAGTCCGATAAAGTTCGTAAAAATCCAATTGGTTTCGGTCCATTTAAAGTGAAGAAAGTTGTTCCTGGTGAATCTGTTGAATTTGAACGCTTTGACGATTACTGGGGTGGAAAACCGAAACTTAAAAATTTAACACTAAAAGTTGTGAATCCATCTATCGTAAATGCATCATTGAAAAAAGGTGATATTGACATTGCAAAAGTAAATGCAGATCAATATCCAAACGTAAGTAAATTGAAAAACACACAATTAATTGGTAGAACAGACTTGTATTATAGCTATATCGGATTCAAATTGGGACATATGGACAAAGAGAAAAAAGAAGCTGTAATGGATAATGATAAATTTAAAGATGTTCGCTTACGTCAAGCAATGGCATACGCAATTGATCGTAAAGAACTTGGTGATAAAATCTATCACGGACTTCGTTTCCCAGCTAACTCACCAATTCCACCATCTATGCCAAAGTTCCATAACAACAATGTTGGTTCATATGATAAAGATGTAGACAAAGCGAAAAAATTATTAGATGAAGCTGGCTATAAAGATACAAATGGCGATGGAATTCGTGAGGATCCAAAAGGACAAGAATTTAAAATTAATTACTTAGCTATGAGTGGTAGTGAAACAAGCGAACCACTTGCAAAATTCTTTATTCAATCTTGGAAAGATGTCGGCTTAAAAGTTGAACTTCTTGATGGACGTTTACACGAATTTAACTCCTTCTACGATATGATTAAGAAAGATGATCCAAAGATTGATATCTTCGGCGGTGCTTTTGGTACAGGTTCTGACCCTGACCTTTCTGGCCTTTGGGCAAAAGATGCTTCCTTCAACTATACACGTTGGGTAAATGACAAAAATACTGAATTACTAAAAGATGGTATTTCTGAAAAAGCTATTGATGATAAATACCGTAAAGACGTATACGATAAATGGCAAAAATTAATGCATGATGAAGTACCGATGATCCCACTTCATTATCAATTTGAATTAACAGGCGTAAACAATCGTGTTAAAAACTATGACATTGCTCCAGGTACAAAATTAACATGGAAAGATGTTGCTGTTACAAGCGAAAAACCTGAAGTAGAGAAATAAAATAAAAATAGCTCCTGGCACTGAGATATATGCTAGGAGCTATTTTTCATTTGTACGCATTACTTTCTTGCAGTTGATCATCATCATTTCCCTTCTATTCGTACAATCCATATTCTTAAAACATGTGTTGAACCAACTTAACAGCAATAGCCAGCATGACAGAACCAGCAAAACCTCCTAAACAGATAATACTTACTCCTTGGCTATACGATAAATTTTGAAATTCTTTCATTTCTTTCGTCCTCCCATTCGTTCATTTGATATCTTTATTTTATCAATGGAAGAAAGTTTAAAACATCGATTTTGCTAACAACTGTCTTACAATATTGTAAGATTTCTACCTACTAAAAAACAGACAGCATCATTGCTGCCTGCTACTTTACAATCATCACCGGACATTTCACTCGTTTGGCTACTTTATGACTGACACTACCAAGTACCATTTCCTGCAATGTATTTAATCCCCTACTCCCTACTATAACAAGATCGATGTCTCCTGTATTTACGTATTGAACAAGTGTCTCCCCTGGATCTCCATGTAAAATAGTAATTTTATACGGCACCTCTTCTTGCTGTAATACTGCCTCTATTTCTCTTAATCTATCTTTTCTACTAGCTGCAATTGTTTCTATATCTGTTTCCCCTTGAATAATATCTGTTTTTGCTGTTCCGTTATTTACGACATAGACAACTTCAACGTTTGCTTCTGTATTATATTTTGCAATATTTGCCGCATGTTTCGCTGCACGAAACGCATTTCCTGAACCATCGCATGCTAGTATAATCTGCTTGTACATATGCTGAATCCCCTTTCAGTATCATAATCGTATTATAATACAAAAATCCCCTTTCTGGCCTTCCAAAAGGGGATTCATCGTTCACTCGCAGTTTGCTTATTATAAGTAGCTAATTCTACGAACTATATACATTCATTTTCATTTTTCAACATATAGATCGCTGCTATACAGAATAAAACATGACCTGTACTTTGGTTTCACCCTAGCATGTGGCAGGAAAAGGCCCTGATCGCTTCTATACATGGCCAGATGCTCTCGTCCATCTAAAAAGAAAGGCGTTTTCAGGTCGTTTTTTCAACTTGGATTTATATACGTTCATTTAACCCTATTTATTTACTCGCATACCATTTTGCTCGTACTTCATAGCCACTTTATCAATTGCTGCTACAGCCGAATTATCCTATACATGTGAATGTTTCACGTGAATCTTTTTCATGTTTATTGCACATAGGACAGCACTAATTTTACTATAAAAAAGTTTTCTAAATGAGAAAGGTGTTGCTCCATCGCAGCACCTTTCTCATTTAATGTCCACTATGTCCCTCACCATTTTCCTGGACAATCTCTAATCTCTCATCTAATATTCCTTGCGTTTCAAACGAAATATTTTCTGTATTCCCCAATACGAAACCATGATTATATGGTCCTAACGTTGGATCATCCTTAAACTTCGGCTGGATTGTTGCCAGTAAATCATACACTGGTTGCGAAACCTTCCCTTTATCTAATAATAGAACAGGTGCATGTTTCCCCATATGTGAAAACGGCGCGCCAGCAATTGCTAAATCCGGTGTTTCTGTTGAAACAAATGAAACGCCATGCCCTGGTTTTGTGAATCCCCAGCCAAATTTCGTTTTCTCATCTTTGAACTTAGCAAAGGCGATAGCGTTTTCTGTTGGAGTTTCTCCGCTAATACGCATTACTTTCCCATACTTCTCTAACTGTTTCTCTACCTCTTTTGAAATAACTTTTTCTGGCCCTAAAACATATATATTCGCCTTCCCTTTTCTTGCTTTTAACGCCTCAATTGTCGCTTCCGGCACTTTATCTTTTCCTACATATAAAAGAGGCTCCGGCATATGCGCAATCCAGCTCACAGCTGGGGTGGTATATAAACGACCTTCTTCTTCAGACGAACCAATAATAACGCTATCTGGGTACTTCCCTGTTATATCGGCATACTCTTTATCAACATCTTTTGCAAAAGTCGCTGGATCCGTTTCTTTTATTTGTTTTACCTTATATTCTTTCAGTTGGTCTAATACAGAAGATTCTACATCCCCCATCACCATAATTTGTGTTCCATCTTTTGTTCCGAGCGGATTTAATCGTTTGATTTCTTGTAACGTAGCCTCTGGGATACTTTCTTTATTTATAAATAAAATAGGTCCATTGTTTGGATGATGAATAAGATCCGCACTAGCAACCCCAAGTTGCCACTGGTTAGCTGGTACTAAAATCACTGCTCCCGGTTGATTCTCTTTATGAGTCGCTGACCAAATTGTCTGTGATGTTAATACTGCCATTTGCACAGGATCATTTGTATTCAGTCTTGTTATATTTTTTAAACTTGTTGTTAACAAGTTACTCGATGCATTCGCATTCATTTCTTTTGGTGCCATCGCTTCATGGTTCATTTTCATTTCTTTCTGATGCTCATTCTTCTGCTCTTTTGCACCTTCCGTTTTCTTTTGTTCCGTACTTGTTTGCCCGCACGCTGCAAGTCCAATTGTTGCAATTATTGTCATACTCAAAACTCGAGCTGTTTTTTGCACTATATCCCCTCCACATCTATCATTTTTTGATCCTATATCCTTTACCTAAAATGTAAATTTCAACTATACGATAACAAGCAATTCTGAAGAAATTATGCAGACGCATCATAATTCTCACCATTTCTTCCCGATTTTGCGTTACACTATATATATAAAGTTGAATATAAAATCAGTAGGGAGTTCTTCATCCCACACTGATTATTGGCCCTCACCAGTCGGGCTTTTGCTGGCCGTTCATGCGAGATAACGAATACATATATACATCAATCCTCTTTTTAGGCGTGAGAGAGCATCTGGCCATGCATAGAAGCAGTCAGGGCTTTTTTCTGTCACATGCGAAGTAAAAACAGAAAGAGCCAACGAGTGTAGGTTACTTCTTGTTCTGCATAGCAGGGATGTAGATGTCGAAAAATTAAAATGGATTTATACAAATACGGAGGATATTTCTATGATTGATATACTACTCGTAGATGATGAACCAAGAATGCTAGAATTATTAACCCTGTATCTTACTCCTAGAGGATATAACTGCCTCTCTGTAACTTCAGGACAAGAGGCGATTTCCTATATAGAAAACCAAAGTTTTAAGTTCGTTCTTCTCGATATTATGATGCCGAAAATGGATGGATGGGAAACTTGCAAAAAAATCCGTTCATTTAGCAATATCCCTATTATTATGGTGACCGCTCGAGACCAAACGATAGATGTTGTTCAAGGATTAAAAATCGGAGCTGATGATTACATAACGAAGCCTTTCCATGAAGATGAGCTATTCGCACGAATTGAAGCTGTCCTGCGCCGCACGAATCAGCATGAGCAAATACAATATAGAGGGATTTTATGGGATGAGGCAAAACACTTTATTTCTGTTTATGAACAACAGATTTTGCTTACACCAATTGAATTTTCTTTACTTGGATTATTTTTGCGCCATGTGGATTATGTACTCAGCCGTGATCAACTCATTGAACGAATTTGGGGATTAAACACAAATACAGAAGATCGTACAATAGATTCTCATATTCGTAATTTACGTGATAAATTACGAAAGGCCGATTTTCCAATTGATGCACATTTAAAAACAGTGTATGGGGTTGGCTATCGATGGATTGATACTAAAAACAAAGGAGTAGTGCAATGAAACGAATTTCTGTTCAACTTGGATTTTATTTTTTGATTGTTACCCTTTTAATTGAAAGCGTCCTATTCTTATCACTTTACTACAGCCTTGTCAATACGAGAGTAAATGAAGAGATGACAGCATTATTAAAGCGTGGAAACAGCCACCGAGATGTACTTGAGAAGTATTTTGATTCGCAAACAATCTCTCATGTCGCATTAATGGAGTCAGAAGCTGAAACAACGGTTGTCATTACAAATGCTGATAAAAAGGTATTGGCTAAGTCGAATCAGATAGATTCCACTATCAAGAAACATATTACAGAAATGACAACAAGTACGAATCATAACGGAACCATCATAGAAAATCATTGGAAAACCGCTAATTATATATGTACAGTTAGCCCTATTGTAATTGAAGGCAAGACAGAAGGTTATGTGTATATGTTCAATCGAACAAGTTCGATTAAACATATGATTGATGGACTAACAAAGCAGTTTATCATTGCCGGTATCGTTACTTTTATATTAACAGCTATTACAATTTTCTTACTATCACGCTTATTAACAAAACCGCTCCTTCGTATGAAGCATGCTACTGAAAAAATGAGTCGCGGTGATTTATCTGTCTCTTTAACTACTACTCGAAACGATGAAATTGGCGAACTTGCAGCGTCTATTCAAACACTTGCAAGTGATCTACATTATATGAAAAAAGAACGAAGTGAATTTTTAGCAAGCATCGCTCATGAATTAAGAACACCTTTAACTTATGTAAGAGGATATGCAGATATTGTGTTAAAAGAAGAGACATCGCCTAGGCTGCGCCAAAGATATTTAACAATTATCAAAGACGAATCTGATTATATTACCAATTTAGTACAAGACTTATTCTTGCTTGCTCAACTGGAAAAGCACAATTTTTCGATTCAAGTAAAGGAAGTACATTTACAAACCTTTCTTACTCGCATTGTTACAAAATTAAATATTATGTCTGAAGAAAAACATATCGACGTTGCTTTAATATGCCCTTCTTCACTCTCTATACCTCTTGATGAGCAACGCTTTGAACAAGTTATCGTTAATATTTTAACCAATGCGTATAGATATTCAGCTGAACATTCTGAGATTACAATCTCTGTTACAAACCATCAAACACATATTGAAATTTCCATTCAAGATACAGGTGAAGGCATTCCAGAAGAAGATATTCCTCACATTTTTGAACGCTTTTATCGCGTTGATAAAGCAAGATCGCGTGCTACTGGTGGAACTGGATTAGGACTTACCATTGTTAAAGAAATCGTAGAACTACATGATGGAAATATTACTGTTGAAAGTAAAATAGATGAAGGAACTTGTTTTACTATTGCTTTACCGCACAAAAAAGAGAGTGAATCTATATGATTCTACTCTCTTTTTTCTCTTACTCATTTTCAATTAGCTCAATTGTTTCTGTAATCTTTATACTCTCTTTCACGGATTGAGCAATCGTACAATTCTTCACTGCAAGTTCTAATGCCTTCTCTAACTGTACTTGTGTCATTCCTGTTGCTTTTATTTTATAGTGCAAATGAATACTTTCCACCGGTCTTGGTAAAACTTCACTTCTTCCAATTTCAGTTTCAATTGTAAATACATCATATGGAATACGCTTTTTTTCTAAAATCGTTCGAAAAACGATTGCACTACATCCTGCAATAGAGGAAACGAGTAATTCTAACGGTGTATATCCGCTTTCTTTGCCAATTTGTAATTGTCCATGTGAAAGTTCTGTACTTATATCATCATGCTTGACTGTTAGTTTCATATGTTTTTCCCATCTCCACTTTCGTAATTTTCTGCCGTTTCTTATTCATATAATAATACACATAGCAGAAAATAATAAATGGAATCCCGCAATACAGTGCCATACGCTGTTCTGGGATAAACGCTAAACTAATGACAACAATGCTATTTGTAATTAACGCTAAAATAGGGACAATCGGATATAATGGTGTTTTATATTTTAAGTCCTCTACCTTTCCGCCACCCTTTACGTACTGACTTCTAAAGCGAAGTTGTGACAATGCAATGATTATCCAACTTGCAACTGCTGATAATCCAGCAACAGATAGTAAATACATATATACCGTATCTTCTGCAAAAATACTTGTTAATAGAGATAATGCTGCTACCGCAATTGTAACCACTAACGCTGTAATTGGAATACCACGCTTATTTACCTTTTTGAAAGAAATTGGTGCCATTCCTTCATTTGCAAGTGACCATAGTATACGTGTTGCTGCATATAACCCTGAATTCGCTACAGATAATAAAGCAGTGATAATAACAAAATTCATAATATCTGCTGCATATGGAATACCGATTTTATCAAATACAACAACGAATGGACTTTCAATAATTCCCGCATCTTTCCATGAAATTAATCCTACTAAAATCGTCATTGTTAAAATAAAGAATAACATAATGCGCCATACTGTATTGCGAATTGCCCGCGGGATTGTTTTTTCTGGTTCTTGACTCTCTCCTGCTGCAATCCCGATTAACTCTGTTCCTTGGAATGAAAAGTTAACTGTAATCATTGTAAGAATTACAGCACCCACTCCATTCGGGAACAATCCGCCATCGCTCACAAAGTTAGAAAAAAGAGGCGCTGCTTCTTTTCCGTCATATGGTAAAAATCCCAATAACGCACTACCTCCAAGAACAACAAATGCAATAATTGTAATAACTTTAATACTTGAGAACCAAAACTCTAATTCAGCATAACTCTTTGCTGAGATAGCATTTGACATATATAAAATAACCCCAAATACGAGGCACCATACCCAAACATCTACAGATGGAAACCATCTTTTCATCATTAAACCGATTGATGTTAACTCTAAACCAACTGTAACTGCCCATCCAAGCCAGTACAGCCACCCAATCATAAATCCTGTTCCTGGACCGATAAATTTCGTTGCGTATTTTTGGAAAGAACCAGAAACCGGCATCGCTACCGTTAGCTCACCAAGGCAAAGCATTGTTAAATACATAATAAATCCACCAACTAAATAAGAAAGAATCGCTCCCCCTGGTCCTGCTTGGTGAATGGTATAGCCTGATCCAAGAAAAAAACCTGTTCCGATTACACCTCCAAGTGCAATCATAAATAAATGTCTACTCTTCATCGTTCGATGTAAGTTCTCGTTCGTTGTTTGCTGCATCGTAATCCTCCCCTACAAATACCCTCTATCTCTTTTTAAAATTTTCTGATAACAAAAATATACACGAAAGCGGTTACAATTTCTATATAAAATTAAAACTTTTCTGATAAAACAATATATTTTTTCATTATCCAGAGATAACTATCCTAGTTTTAGGTAAATAAGGGGTTATTAGGTAAAAAATCTCACACCATCATTGCATGTAAGAATTAACGAATTTCTAATCTTCTAGATACAAGTGATAATCCATAATTCACAATGAAATACATACAAGCTGCCAACATAAATGTAGGAATCATATAATTCACATTCTGGCCATTAATAATTTGGGCATTATGCATAAGCTCTGGCAATGAAATCACAACCGCTAGTGACGTGTCCTTCAATAACGAAATAAATTGACTAACAAGCGGTGGTACCATGCGTCTTAATGCTTGTGGCAAAATAATGTGCCAAAGCGTTTGCACATATGATAAACCTGAGGCACGCCCTGCTTCAATTTGTCCTTTTTCAATTGATAATAAACCGCTGCGAACAATTTCTGAAATCATCGCTGCTTCAAATATCGTTAAAGCGACGATAGCCGCCGTTTTAATCTCTAGTTTCAGCCCCGCTTCCGGGAGTGCAAAATACGTAAAGAAAATAATTAAAAGCAGCGGTAAGTTACGAATGATTTCAACAATAACAGCTAATAATTGCGATACAACAGGCATTTTTGTATAACGCAAGGTTCCAACTATACTACCAATAATAAAACTAAGTAAAATAGCTATAACAGCTATTTCTAACGTCACAAATAACCCTTTTAATAAAAATAGAAAATGATCCCCTGTATAAGCACCTCGAAAATCCATCTACACCGCTCCCTTCGCCAAGCGTTTCTCAAAATAACGCACAAGCATACTAAGCGGTACAGTTAAAAGTAAATAAAACATACCGACAAATATATATACATCAAATGTAACGAATGTTCTCGTTGAAATTAAATCTCCTTGATACATTAAATCCGCTCCGGCAATAATCCCAAGGATAGAGGAGTTTTTCACTAAATTAAGAAATTGATTTCCTAGCGGCGGGATTACAATTTTAATAGCCTGTGGTAACACGACATAATACATTGCTTGTACGTATGTTAAACCAGAAGAACGTGCCGCTTCCATCTGCCCTTTTGCAACTGACATAATTCCAGCCCGAATTGCTTCTGCAATAAAAGCAGCCGTGTATATCGTCAGTGCAGCCGTTCCCGCAACGAATCCATTTAATGTGACACCTATTACTGGAAACGCAAAATAAAACGCAAACGCAATTAAAACGATCGGGATATTTCGAACAAACTCTACGTAAGCTGTACCAATCCAATTCAGAACTCGAATGGGCGCAATTCGCATCACCGCCATCATAACGCCAAGAATAAAACTTCCAATTAGTGCTACAACACTAGACATCACTGTATATTTAAATCCTTCTAAATACAGATCCATATTATTTGTCAAAATAGAAAAATCAGGCAAGCGTTCCCCCCTCTTTCTTTACAAGAAGAGGATGAGTATCTCTCATCCTCTTACTCTTCCTATCATCTATATCAATCCACTTTAATTCTTCAACATATAAGTCAGTGCTATGAAGAACAAAAGGTGACCTGCACTCACTTGGCATGGGGCAGGGCGAGGATATGACCGCTTCTATGCAGGATTGGATGCTCTCTCCCACCTAAAAAGATAGGTTTTATGTCGTTTTTTCAATTTGTATTTATCTATTTCTCTGGCTTTTCACCAATCCATTTCTCATATAACTTGTCATACTCTCCATTCGCTTTCATTTCTTTTAATACATCATTTATCTCTTTCGTTAAATCTGTTGCACCTTTTTGAACAGCAATTCCATACGGTTCATCCGTAAAGATTTTTCCAACGACTTGGTAATTTGCATCTTGTTTTGCCATTCCATATACAATCGCATTATCTGTTGTAAGTACATCTCCCTGACCTGCTTTTAATGCTGTAAATGCCTCACTATAATTTTCAAATTCTAGTACCGTTGCTTCCGGTGACTTTTGACGAATATTATTTGTAGATGTAGAGCCTTTTACCGCTAATACTTTTACACCCTTTTTCACATCATCAACACTTTTAATATTACTTCCCTTTTTCACAAGTAAAGATTGACCAGCTTTAAAATATACATCTGAAAAATCAACCTCTTTTTTACGTTCTTCCGTAATTGTCATCGTGGCAATAATCGCATCAATATCCCCATTTTTCAACATTGGAATACGCGTTTTAGAAGTCACTTCTTTTAACTCTAATTTGTTCTCATCTCCAAGAATTTTTTTTGCAAGCGCCTTTGCTATATCAACATCAAATCCCTCTACGTTTCCGGTTGAAGGATTTTTTAATCCAAACAAATTCGTATCATTTTTCACACCAACTACTAATTTTCCACGTTTCTTAATCTGTTCCACAACTCCGCCTTGTTTTGTATTTGTTTCTTTTTCCTCTTCTTTTTTATTTCCACATCCTGCAACAATCAGCGTAAATAAACAAGCAAAGACAATAAGGGTGAACATTTTTTTCATTTTAATCATCGTGTTCCTCCTCTAATGATTTAGCACTCGTCTTAAAAATAACCGTGCCCTTTCCTGTTCTGGGTTAACAAAAAAAGCTGTTGGCGTCGTATCCTCGATAATCTGTCCTTCATCCATAAATAAAATTCGATCTGCTACTTCACGTGCAAATCCCATCTCATGCGTTACAACAACCATTGTCATTCCTTCTTTAGCTAGTGCTTTCATAACATCAAGTACTTCACCAATCATTTCGGGATCAAGCGCAGATGTCGGCTCATCAAACAGCATAATTTCTGGCTGCATCGCTAACCCCCTAGCAATCGCTACCCTTTGTTGCTGTCCACCAGATAATTGATGTGGATATACACCTGCTTTTTCTGGAATCCCTACCTTTTCCAAATAAAACATAGCCGTTTTCTCAGCCTCTTCTTTTGAAATCTTATTCACCTTAATCGGTGCTAATGTAATATTTTGAAGTACTGTTTTATGTGGATATAAATAAAAATGCTGAAAAACCATCCCTATATTTCTCCGCAATTGATTCATATCCGTTTTGGTATGATGCACTTCCACACCTTGTACGATTAATTCTCCATCTGTAATTGTTTCAAGTTGATTTATACAGCGCAGCAATGTACTCTTTCCTGATCCTGAAGGACCTACAATAACAACGACCTCACCCTTTTTGACTTGGAGATTAATACTTTTTAAAACTTGGAAGTTACCATAATATTTATTTACATCACGAAACGCAATCAACACACTCCCCCCTTCCCCTACAAAGCATGTACATTCTTTTTATATTCAAAAACGCCCTAAAAAATAACCATATAAATCCATTTTGATTTTTCGACATCTACATCCCTGCTATGCAGAATGAAAAGTAACCTACACTCATTTTCTCGTTCTGTTTTTACTTCGCATGTAGCAGAAAAAGGCCTTGACCAGATACTCTCTCCCACCTAAAAAGAGAGGCTTTATGTCGTTTTTTAATTGATGTATATGCAGATTCTCCGTTTTGCAAACAAAAAAAAGCAAAGGGAGCTTCCCTTTGCTTTTTTGTTTCTCTCTTCTTATGACACGTCTTCTTTTTTATCTTTTCTGTATTCATGCTCCCAGAAATCAGCATTTTTGATTCCTAATTCTTGCGGGACAAACACAGGATCTTTTCCTTCTTTTTTCTGTTTTTCATAGTCCTTTAATGCAAGGAGAGCTGGCTTCTGTAAGAATAAAATCGCAATAATGTTAATCCATGCCATAATCCCTACACCAATATCACCAAGAGCCCAAGCTGTTTCTGCTGTTTTCACGCAGCCATAGAATACAACTCCTAGAAAAACGAATTTTAATATAAGCGACATCCACGGACGATTTTTATCACGATTTAAATAGGCAATATTTGTCTCTGCGATGTAGTAATACGCCATAATTGTTGTGAAAGCAAAGAAGAATAGAGAAATAGCTACGAAACCGCTTCCAAACCCAGGAAAAACAGATTCTACTGCCGCCTGTGTATATCCAGGACCTGGCTGTGCACCATTTAGCTTATTTACGATGAAGTTTTTTCCGCTTGCATCAAATACGTTATACATGCCTGTAATAATCATCATAAATGCTGTTGCTGAACAAACAAATAATGTATCAATGTAAACGGAAAATGCTTGCACTAAACCTTGTTTAGCTGGATGCGATACTTCAGCAGCTGCAGCAGCATGTGGACCAGTCCCTTGTCCTGCCTCATTTGAATAAATACCACGTTTTACGCCCCAAGAAATTGCTAAACCAATAATCCCACCAAAAGCAGCTTCTAAAGCAAATGCACTTTTTAAAATCAACATAAACGCTTCTGGTAATTTTTCAATATTCATAGCTACAATTACGCAAGCTACAAGAATATATCCAACTGCCATAAATGGCACAACAACTTGCGCTACGTTAACAATTCGCTTAACTCCTCCAAAAATAATAAGCGCTAATACAACTACTAATACCGCTCCTGATACAGATGTACTAATACCAAAAGCTGTTTCCAAACTTACAGCAATACTATTTGCTTGAACACCTGGTAGTAACGTTCCAGTTGCTAGAATTGTCGCCGCAACAAATACGAGAGCGTACCATTTAATTCCTAGTCCTTTTTCAATGTAGTAAGCTGGGCCACCACGGAATTGACCTTGGTGCTTCGTCTTGTATATTTGTGCAAGCGTCGATTCTACATAAGCAGACCCTGCACCTAAAAAAGCTACCGCCCACATCCAAAATACAGCCCCTGGGCCACCAAATGCGATTGCTGTTGCAACACCAGCAATATTTCCTGTTCCTACGCGCCCAGATAATGAGAGTGCTAGCGCTTGGAATGAAGAAACACCCGCTTCTGATTTTTCCCCTTGAAATGTAAGCCTCACCATTTCGCCCACATGTCTAACTTGTAAAAATCTCGTTCGAATTGAAAAATATAAACCTACGCCTAAACATAAATAAACAAGTGCGGGACTCCATACAATATTATTTAACCAATTTACGAAAGTCTCCAAATTATTCCCCCTCCCCATTTTATAAAGAATATTCAGAATATATATAAAATTATAAATGTATATGTAATCTATGACAATATTATTTTAATAAAGCAAACATATTTTTGCATAAAAAAACAAAATATATATACAGTTTGATTTTCCAGCATATAAATCGCTGCTATGAAGAACAAAAAGTGACCTGTACTCGTTTTCTCTCTTTGTTTTAACTTGGCATGGGGCAGGAAAAGGATCTGACCGCTTCTATGCATGGTCGGATCCTCTCTCCCACCTAAAAAGAGGAAAAAGTATGTCGTTAGTTATCCTACATACTTTTTCCTCTTATATCTGTATTATATATTCACAATCGGCTGTTGATTTATAATTCGTTCATACAGCGTTTCTGATAGTTCAAGAAGATTCTTCGGCATTTCTTTCCCCTTAAATTTTTTTTGAATCGTGCCATACAAACCGATATCACGAAGTCTAAAAAATAAAGGTAACGAATCATACCAAACTTCTGCTAATTGGTGTTCAGATTCATATCCTTTTCTTACTATCTTTAATTGATTACGAGCAAACAATGTTTTCTCTTCTTCTGTCCCATTTGTTGTAAGAGCAGAATAATAAATAACCATTGCCAGATCATGAATAAAATAATTATAAGTTGCATCATCAAAATCAAAAATCGTCAATTCTTTCCCATCATAATGGAAGTTTCCTTGGTGAATATCACCATGCATAAGTCCAAAAGTTTCCTTTTCTATCGGAAGTGTCTTTATCTTATCAATTAATGCATATGCAATCTTTTTTACTTGTTTATCCTCTAATTCCCCAATAATTGCTTTTTCGTCTATGTCCCATGTATCACGGTATTCTGTTTTAGGAGAATTCATTGTAAGACGATGGAGTTGACCAATTGCTTTTCCCCACGCTTCAAATAAATTCTCTCCCCAATAAATAGATGTTGCGTCTTTTACGCTTTCTCCTTTTGCATATGAAAAAAGAGAAGCATAAAAGAAAGTTCCGTCTGCTGCTTGTATCTCTTCTACCAGTTTTTTAGATTTTGAATAATGTGGTCCCGCAACCTTAGCTCCGTTCTCTCCAAGATAGCGTAAAAAATGTAGTTCCGCTTCTACTTGCTTGTTAGAACGATGAGAAGAGTGCGTCAATCTTAGTACATAAGATACTCCCTTTTCATCCTCTGCACGAAAAATATAGTTTTCAAAATCTCCAAGCGGAGTTTCTTCCACCTTAACATGAAATACATTTGCTGCTTCTTCTAAAATTTCATTGGTGAAAACTCGTTCTACAG
Organism: Bacillus sp. NPDC094106; assembly: GCF_044764345.1. Lineage (NCBI taxonomy): Bacteria > Bacillati > Bacillota > Bacilli > Caryophanales > Bacillaceae > Bacillus > Bacillus sp. NPDC094106. The sequence continues at coordinate 71,252 of NZ_JBIWHY010000019.1, forward strand.
CTATTTCCATATGTAGTCCCTCCTTTATGTATTCCTCTATTTAATTCGGCATGAATGTGAAAAATACTGCTTCATCAATTAAGAAACCGACATAAGTCCCCTCTTTTTGGGTGGGAGAGAGCATCTGACCATGCATAGAAGCGGTCAGATGCTTTTTCTGCCACATGCGAAGTAAAAACAGAACGAGCAAACGAGTGTAGGTTACTTTTTGTTCTACATAGCAGGGATGTAGATGTCGAAAAATTAAAATGGATTTATATAAAATCCCCCTTGTCACCTTCTCATTCTCTTTGTATTACATTCAACTGCCAACTCCTCACTTATTTTCCTACAAAAGGAAAATAAGTATAAATATTTAATCAAATATCCGCATTTTTATAAAAAATTTTATATTTTTCTTTTCATTCTAAAAAACATGTAGTATACTAACTTCAAAATCAGAGGAGAAAGGGAGCAAAGAACTATGCTTACTTATACAACTATAGTTACATTTGCACAAAAACATCATCATCATACGTAAACCCTTGAAACCTAGCGGAAAAAATTACGCGTAGGTACAAGGGTTATTCCCGTTGTACCTACGTTAGGCAAAGAGCCATGTAGGTATTTTTTATCTACATGGCTCTTTTTTATTTGTTAAAGCGCTAGTAAAAAAGTGATGAATAAGCAAAACTACAACAAAGGAGATAGACAATCATGGAAACAAAAAAATGGGGTTTATGGATTTTAACAGCATTCGTTGTTGGTAATATGGTTGGAGGCGGCGTATTCATGCTTCCAGCAAATTTAGCACAAGTATCAGGCCCAATGGGATCTACACTTGCCTGGAGTATTACAGGTCTTGGTGTATTTATGATTGCACTTGTATTCGGAAATCTTGCAGTACGTAAGCCGGAGCTAAAGGCCGGACCGCAAAGTTACGCACAAGCAATGTTTCCCTCTCAAAAAGCAGGTAAAGTTGCTGGATATAGCATGGCATGGGGATACTGGGCTGCGAACTGGGCTGCAACTGCTTCTGTTATCATTTCCTTTGCAGGATATTTATCTACATTCTTCCCCGTTTTACAAAGTAAGCAAGTTCTTTTTTCAATAAGCGGGTTTTCATTGGAGCTTGGAAAGGGATTAACCTTTGCTGTATGTAGTGTTATATTATGGGGCATTCAATATATTCTTTCTCAAAACATCGATAGAGCCGGAAACATGAATCTCCTTGCAACAATCGCAAAAATTATCGGATTTACAATGTTCATCGTTATTACATTATTTATTTTTAACGCTTCTAATTTCGGTGATGGTCAAACTTTTATGAATGAAGCTGGAAAATCAATCCCGTTAAGTGGACAAATAAATTCTGCTGCTATTGCAACACTTTGGGCATTTATCGGAATCGAATCAGCTGTTATGTTGTCTAACCGTGCAAAGTCACAGCGTGATGTAAAAAAAGCAACGATTTTCGGATTAATTATTGCACTTCTTATTTACATGGCAATTACATTACTAACAATGGGTGCTCTTCCGCAAGATGCTTTAAAAGAGTCTCAAAAACCATTGGTAGATGCTTTAAACTTAGCAATTGGTAATAAAGGTGCTTACATTATGGCATTCCTTGCACTTGTATCATTATTCGGATCTACTGTCGGTTGGATCGTTGTTAGTTCAGAAGTACCTTATCAAGCGGCAAAGAATGGACTTTTCCCGAAATTTTTTGGAAAAACAAATAAAAAAGGCAGTCCTTCAAAATCACTGCTAGTTACAAATATTATGACGCAAATTTTCTTATTTTCAACAATCTCCGGCACTGTTTCAGAAGCATATAGTTTTGCCATTGTTGTTGCAACTTTAGCTTATTTAATTCCATACCTTGTTTCTACCTTATATCAATTAAAACTAGTTATTACAGGGGAAACATACGATATAACACCAGGATCTCGAGTAAAAGATGGAATCATTACCTTACTTGCACTTCTATATTCTATTTGGGTTATCAAAACTGGAACTGCTGATTTAAAAACATTTTTCTTAGGAATTGGATTATTTGTACTAGGGCTTATTCTTTATCCGATTTTGATGAAAAATTCCTCTACTCCCGTTTCAGAACAACCGAATAACAAAGTAAGCTAATACGAATACAAAAGAAGCTGTCAGCACCATCCAAATACAATAGATGGTTCGCTCACAGCTTCTTTTTTCAATTAATGAATTTTATGATGTTCCAACTGATACTCTTTTCGAGTCAATAAAACGAGAGAAAGTCCTCCCATTAACAACATCACAATTAATGAAATGACTCCAATCCAATGGAAATGCTCCCAAAAGTAACCACTAAATGAACCAACAAAACTTGAACCTAGATAATAAAATAACAAATACAATGCAGCAGCCTGTGCTTTATTTACATCTGCATATTTTTCAATCGATGCACTAGCAATGGAATGACTTCCAAAGAAACCAAATGTAAAAATGGATAAACCGACAATTTTTATAACAAGGCTTGGAACGAGTGTCACTAATGCTCCTATCATCATAATCGTAATCGAAACCATAAGTGTAAATGTTCTACCATATTGATCTGCCTTTTTCCCCATAAATACAGAGCTAAACGTTCCTATCACATATACAATAAATAAAAATCCAATGAGCGTTTGACTTAATGAATATGGCGGCTCCTGTAATAGAAACCCAATATAATTGTACAGTGTGACAAAGCTACCCATAAGTGTAAATCCAAGTAAGATGGTTGCCACTAATTGTTTGTTTTTAAAATGTATAGTATACGCATTCCACATAGAGCGAACATGAACTGCTTTTTTCTTAGAGTTCATTGGAGTAGGTAATGTACGCCAAAATAGAATACTACAGATGACCGTAATAATCCCAAGTAACCCTAATGCAACTCTCCATGACGAAAGATCCGTTGCAATGCCAATAAAAATACGACCAGTCATTCCTCCTATCCCATTACCACAAATATAGAGCCCCATAACTTTTCCTAATCCACTTGGCTCAAATTCTTCTCCAATATAAGTCATTGCAATAGAAGGCAAGCCTGCTATACATATCCCAAGTAATCCTCTTAACAAAACAAGCGTGATAAAATTAGGACTAAATGCTGTCAGTGTCCCAATTATAGAGGTCAAGAATATGGATAATATCATGATACGTTTTCGACCAATTACGTCTGAAATTGATGCTGCAATCAGCATCATAATTGCCATTGTACCTGTTGTAATAGATAATGTTATACTTGCTGCTGCTGCGGAAACATGAAACTCTTTTGCTAATATAGGCAATAATGGCTGCGTTGCATACAGCGTAGCAAATGTAACAAATCCGCCAAGAAACAATGCTATGCTAGCATTTGTATGTGTCTTTGTTCCTTTTTGGATATAAGTCATTGCAATCTCCTCTTTTCCTATCAAAACTACCTTCTTTATGCTACGCTTCCTTTATCTATGTGTCTAATTTATAATTTGCATCATATCGATAACAAAAACGCATAACAAGGAGAGGACGATATGGAATGGCATCAAATTGAAAATTTTATTGCCGTCGCGAAATATAACCACTTTACAAAAGCAGCAAAAGAACAATTAGTGTCTCAGCCTGCTCTTAGCCGTTCAATCTTAAAATTAGAAGAAGAGCTTGGTGTGCCATTATTTATACGAGAAGGAAAAACAATCTCCTTAACTAAATACGGAGAAATGTTTTTAAAAAGAGCGAAACAAGCACAAAGTGCATTACATACTGGTATTGCGGAAATACAGGAAAAAGTTTCTCCTGATCGAGGGGAAATTTCAATTGCGTTTTTGCACACTTTAGGCACCCGCCCGATTCCAAAGATTGTTGCTGATTACAAAAAGATTTATCCAAAAGTGACATTTCAAATGTATCAGGGAGCTAATAGTAACCTTTTACAAAAAGTAAAAGATGGAGTAGCAGATATATGCTTGTCTTCTCCACCAATCCCTCATGAACAAATTGAATGGGAAACATTAAGAATAGAACCTTTATATTTGACAGTTTCAAAAGCACATCCACTTGCCAAACAAAGTAGTGTGTCATTTCAAGAACTAGGAAATGAAGAATTTATCTGTTTTAAAGATGGTTATGGACTTCGTTATGTATTTGATCAAATGTGTGAATCTCTTCAAGTTCACCCTAAAATTACGTTTATGGGTGAAGAAATTGCAACAATCTTTGGATTAGTATCCGCTGGACTTGGTATCGCCATCTTACCGAAAGTCAAAGAATTCCATCAATCTCAACTACATTTTCTAGAAATTACTGACTATCCTTGTGAACGAACCATTGCCTTAGCTACAGCGCGTAATCATTATTTATCTCCTGCAGCAAAAGCGTTTAAGGAATTTATTATAGGACATTTCCAAGAATATACTCCCTAAAGGTTCATGTTTTTAAAGTGTGCCTTTTAAGACGTGTTTCCTATAAACATAATAAAAACTGCTCTGTATTAGATTATAAGAGCAGTTTTTATTACGTAATACTTTTGCCATATTCCAAAATAAAAAAAGATGCACCCCTCTTTTTTATAAATTTTATACTAATAATACGGATATGGTGCTGGATACGGTGCTGGCGCTGGATACGGTGAAGGATAAGATACCGGATATGGCGCTGGATAATACCCGCCACCACTTGTTAGCGCTCCAGCTGTAAGACCTCCTAGCAAGCCACCTGCAAAGCTACCCGGGAAAAACGCACTTCCTCCCCATGCACCACCCCATCCGCCTCCATGATGGTGGTGATGATCATGATGATGTCCGCCTTGATGATGTCCACCATGATGGTGCCCATGATGCCCGCCATGATTTCGTATATAATTCATTTTATCCACATCTCCCTTTTTACTAATTATTTGCTATTACACACAGGATAGCGCAATCCCTTATTTCTCCATTTTTATCAATTTATAGAATCATAAGGATACTCTGAGTAATATGGATAGCCATGCCCAAATCCTCCAACTGGGCGATATCCTCTATACAATTCATTCACACTCCTTTTCATAGAAAAACGTAACAATATACGTTATGTAGGACAAATGCGGAAGGCATGGGCAAAATGTCTATATTGTGTAAAAAAAATAAAACGTTTTATAATAAAACTAATAAAGTACAACTTCCTCTTAAGAGGCTTATATTTAAGAAAGAATAGGTGAAATGTATACATATGAAAAATCGCGTTGTTCAATTACTATTTGGATTAGCTATTGTAGTAACTATCCTCATCTTGGTAAATAAATCAGTTATCTCGCTATATACTTTTGTTGGTGTACTATGGCCCATCACTGTTATAGGGATTTCCTTCATTATTTTTATTGAAAATCGTTCACCACAAAGTACATTAGCATGGTTTTTAGTATTAGCACTCCTTCCAGCTATAGGTGTACTATTATACTTACTTTTTGGGCGAAGCCGCTGGAGAAGAACAAAGCATTTACATCGTGCAGAAGAACAAAGGAAGTTATTCCGGAAGATTTTAGATGGAAGGAGTATTGATTTAGAAATCCCTTCCCCACTAAGTGAACGATCTGCCCATTTAACAAAAATTATACAAAAGTTTGGTGGCGGCCCTGTCGCCAATGAAACGACAACAAAACTCTTAACAAACGGTGCGGAAACATTTACTGAGATTATACAAGCTATTGAAAATGCTACACATCATATCCATATTCAATACTACATTTATCGATCAGATGAAATCGGTACAAAAATTCGAGATGCATTAATAAAGAAAGCAAAATCCGGTGTTATCGTACGCTTTCTTTATGATGGGCTTGGAAGTAATACGTTACGAAATCACTTCTTACAACCTATGAAAGAAGCAGGAATTGAAGTGATCGAATTTGATCCTATCCTTTCCCCTTGGCTACTGGAAACAGTAAATTATCGTAATCACCGTAAAATTGTGATTGTGGATGGAACAATTGGTTTTACAGGTGGACTCAACGTTGGCGATGAATATCTTGGTCGTTCAAAGAAGTTTCCTATTTGGCGCGATAGCCATTTAGAAATAGAGGGAAAAGCATTATATAAACTACAAGCCATCTTCCTAGAAGATTGGCTCTATGCTTCTAGTGATTTAAATACTTATTCTTGGGATCAATTTATAAATAAAGAATACTTTCCAGATCAAGGAGTTCTTCAAGCAGAAGGTGCCGTTCAAATCGTCGCAAGTGGACCGAGCTCAGATGATACAAGTATTCGTAATGCCTTATTGAAAGTTATGGGATCTGCAAAAAAATCAATTTGGATCGCCACTCCATACTTCATTCCTGATCAAGAAACATTAACATTACTACGTTTAAGTGCACTCTCTGGAGTGGATGTCCGTATTTTATACCCTGGAAAAAGTGACAGCGTCATTAGCGATCAAGCATCTCAATCATACTTTACACCACTTCTAAAAGCAGGGGCATCTATTTACCGTTATAAAGATGGCTTTATGCATGCTAAGATTGTACTTGTTGATGATGATGTTGCAACAATTGGTACAGCAAATATGGATATTCGTAGCTTTGCGCTTAATTATGAGCTCATTGCAATCCTATATGAATCTAAAACGGTTTTAGATATAAAAAGTGATTTCAAACAAGATTTTAAAGACTCAATAGAGATTAAATGGGAGTCATTTCAAAAGCGAAGTATTCAAAAACGAGTACTCGAATCTTTTATGCGACTCATTTCACCTCTACTGTAAATTTCTAAAAAGTAATCAATTCAAATTTGATTACTTTTTTCTTTTATCATGCTGCATTCCTCCCACCCCTTTCCTTTGCATACCATATTAAAACAAGTTATCATAAGATGTGTTTGTTTTACTTTATGAAAATAATGTTAGGTGGGAAATACATGTTAGAACAATTTCATATACATGCTGATTTAAAGCAGCAATTAGCAACAATTCACGAAAAAAATAAGCAAGCAGCTGGTGAAAATGCACATTTAATTGGAACAAAAATGTACAGAGCATCAGATAACAGCATTATTGAAGATGCGATTACAGCACTTCTTCTTGGTAAAAACATTCTACTAAAGGGGCCAACTGGAAGCGGTAAGACAGTCCTTGCAGAAACGCTCTCTTCCTTATTCCAAAAACCAATGCATAGCATTAACTGTTCTGTTGATTTAGATGTAGAAGGTATTTTAGGCTACAATACTTTAAAAACAAACAATGGCGCATCTGAAGTTTCCTTCGTTGACGGCCCTCTTATGAAAGCAATGCAAAATGGACATTTCTTATATATCGATGAAATCAACATGGCAAAACCAGAGACGCTTCCTCTTCTTCATGGTGCATTAGATTACCGTAAAATGATTACTAACCCATTTACACAGCAAGTCGTATACGGTGATGAGGAATATCGTGTAATTGCCGCAATTAATGAAGGTTATGTTGGAACAAGTGAACTAAATGAAGCATTAAAAAACCGTTTTGTTATTATTGAAGTTCCTTATATTCAAGGGGATACTTTAAAACAACTATTATTATCCGAATCAAAATTAAAAGACATTGCAACAATTGAAAAGTTTGTGGCATTTGCAAGTGATCTTATGCCTCTTGCTCGTGATGGACGTGTAAGTGAAGAAGCAGCAAGTATTCGTGGTATTATCGACGCATGTGACTTAGGTGTATATATTCCTGTTATGCGTGCCATTGAGCGAAGCATTATCGCAAAATTAAATGATGAAACAGAACAAATGACTGTCCGTGAATTAGCAGAAAGCTATTTCTTTGAGGGATAACTCATGAGACAAATTTTTAGTGACAAAAAAATTGATGCGTCGCTGTTTCTTCAAATGGAAAATTTAATGTATGCTCTTCTAAAAGAAGACGATGCTTACTTGGAATACGGTTATAAAGCATATTACGACGAAATAGAGAAGAAGGTTGTCATCAGTCACTTTTGGGATGATCGAAAAGAAGAAGATACAGTAATTGGATTAAAAAGCGAAGTGTTTTTAAAAGCACTTGGCAACAAACATTACTCGGACATGACTTTAATTCGTTCTTATGCAATCGAATTACAAGAATCTCCTCTTAAAAAGTTTTTAACGCAATTATTTGTTCTATTAGAGGACTTACGGGTTGAGGAACTTGTGAAAGGCTTACGTCCTGGCACAAAACATATTTTTAGAAGACGTAAAGAAATGTATCGAAATTATTTCGGCTCACAAAATGAAATAAACCGCGTTCGTAACTATCATGGTGACCGTCTATTTTGCCTATGCTACCTTTCATTAACAAGTGATAAATACGAAATGTTTAATAACGAATATTTTGAGCAGATTGAAGCCATTTTACACGAAGCATTCCAAGCACGTAATACAGAAGATACAATGTATATTGTTGAAAAAATTCGCTATCGTTTAGAAGGATTTCTTGAAACGGATATGATTAACAACTACTTTGGACATGCACCACTCTATTTATCTGTTATTGCTGATGAAAAGAATGGGCGTCCTGAGGATTTAGCAAATGACGATACCCAAATCGTAGATGACGATGATAATAAAAATAAAATGGATGAGAGCTTCTCTACATGGCATCGTGAAAATAAAAATAACGAAAATGAAAACTTCTTACGCTTTGAATTAGAAAGTGGTACAAAAACAAATATGATGGGCGATACAGCTCGTGAGTCTGAAGATGGCGATCAAGCACTCGGATCGGTACAAGGTACTTCTCAAAAAAGTACACAGTCGAACTTTGATCAGGCAGATGCGCAAGATGCGAGATCTTCCCATGCTTCTAGTCAAAATGAGGGTATATACGGTAAATATAACGTTGGTGCCTCTCATACATTTAAAGAAGCTCGTAAGCCAACCCCTGACGATAAGAAAGACTATCAAACCATCAAGTCAGTCATTAATAAAGACGTAAAAGAACTAAAAAAAATTATTGAAAAAACGATTGAAAACAAAACAAACGCAAATAGTGATAAATATTACGGCAGACTCCGCAAAAAGTTTCTGCGTATTTATACAGAAAAGCAACCGCGTATGTTTTACAAAAAAGGGCAGGAATCACAAGAACTTGACGTTGCCTTTCAGTTACTAGTTGACTGCTCTGGCTCCATGTATAACAAAATGGAAGAAACAAAAAAGAGTGTTGTTCTGTTCCACGAAGCATTAAAATCATTAAAAATCCCACATGCGATTAGCGGTTTTTGGGAAGATGCTTCTAGTGCGACACCAGAAGATAAACCAAACGTAATTCATGAAGTTGTAACGTATAAAAATTCAACACTTCCAAACGTTGGACCAGAAATTATGCAACTTCGTGAAGAAGAAGATAATCGTGACGGTTATATCATTCGTATCGCTTCTGAAAAGCTTGCAAAAAGACCAGAGAAGCACAAATTCTTGCTTGTCTTTACAGATGGTGAACCATCCGCTTTAGACTATCAGCAAGACGGGATTTTAGATACGCATGAAGCTGTTAAACTCGCTCGTAAAAGTGGTATGGAAGTAATCGGAATTTTCATCGAAGAAGGTGAAGCAAAAGAAGCCACTTACCAATTGATGAAAAATATTTATAATCACCACTTCTTAGTGGCGAATCATGCTGAGGATTTACGACTGAAAATTAAACCACTATTGAAGAGATTATTATTGAAGACGATTGAATAGAACCCAGGAGCTGAATTAGCTCTTGGGTTTTTATTTGTACTTTGTTGAATCATCGATATATTTTAAAAATCGCCGTTAAAATCTCAGCTGCTATTTTGTTTCCCTTTGAAACTTGTATGGAATGGATGCCTCTAATAACGATTCAATTCCTCCATCATAGTATGGGAATCGATCATTTGCCGTTTTGATATCTGTCCATTCCACTACTGAAATCTCATCCGCATCTTGCACACCAATTTCTCCGTCTATCACATTGGCTTGAAACGTAATCAATAACGCATGATTCCCTATCTCAGTAAAAAACTTTTCATTTATTGCCGTAATTCCTTGTATCTCTACAGTTAATCCTGTCTCTTCTTTTGCTTCTCTGATTGCCGCATCTTCTAATGTTTCTCCTTTTTCCACAGCACCACCTGGTAATGACCAAACATCTTGTTCTACATTATGTACCATTAATACTTGATCCTGTTCCTCATTATAAATAAGTGTATAGACAACATCGACCCTTTTCATGTACATCCTCCTTTAGAATAAAAAGAGCCGATTCACTCGAATCGACTCTTTTCTTTAATTCAACACTAACTCAGCTGCTAATTTTTTTTTTAACTTCGCCAGCATATCAGCTGTCATTTTATCTAAATCATACTCTGCTTTAAAGCCCCACTCTTCTTTTGCTGCTGTTGCATCAATTGAGTTTGGCCAGCTATTAGCAATTGTTTGACGAGCTGGATCTACAGCGTAATCCATTGTAAATGTCGGAATATGCTTACGAATAGATGCTGCAATTTGTTCTGGCTCGAAGCTCATTGCGGTAATATTAAAAGCGTTGCGATGTATTAATTTACTTGGATCTGCTTCCATTAAAGAAACAATTGCTTGCAATGCATCTGGCATATACATCATATCCATGTATGTACCTTCTGCAATGTAAGAGGTGTACGCACCTTTTTTAATTGCCTCATAATAAATTTCAACTGCATAATCAGTTGTACCGCCTCCTGGAGGAGCTACATAAGAAATCAAACCTGGGAAACGTACCCCGCGCGTATCAACACCAAATTTTTGATAATAGTAATCACATAACAATTCTCCTGCTACTTTGTTTACTCCATACATTGTAGTCGGACGCTGAATCGTATCTTGTGGTGTATTATCTTTTGGCGTTGTTGGACCGAATGCCCCTATAGAACTTGGCGTGAAAAATTTACAGTTAAGTTCGCGTGCTGCTTCTAATGCATTTACAAGTCCACCCATATTTAAATTCCAAGCAAATAACGGATTTTTTTCTGCAGTCGCTGAAAGTAAAGCTGCTAAATGAATAATTGTATCTACTTCATTACGTTTCGCAATATCATGCAGTTTTTGACCATCTGTTACATCTAACGTTTCAAACGGACCAGATTTTACAACATCGCTATCTGTTTCGCGAATATCTGTTGCAATAACGTTTGATGCACCATATACATCACGAAGTTTCATTACAAGTTCAGAACCAATTTGCCCTAAAGAACCGGTTACTAGAATTTTTTTCATTTTTCCCCACTCCTCATTTGCAAGCTTTCAAAAGATGTAATTGTATTAGATGATTCCCATTTCTTTTCCCACTTTTTCATACGTACGAATTGCTTCATCAAGCATTTCCTTCGTATGTGCCGCTGTCGGCATATTACGAACACGACCTGTTCCTTTTGCTACAGTTGGGAACACAATTGATTTTGCGTATACGCCTTCTTCATTTAAACGTTTACTGAATTCTTGTGTTAATACTTCATCACCAATAATACAAGGTGTAATTGGCGTTTCACTTTCTCCAATGTTAAAGCCAAGCTCTTTTAAGCCTTGTTTTAAATAACGGCCATTTTCCCATAAGCGGTCATGTAATTCCGTGCTTTCCATTAAAATTTCAATGGATCTCATACAAGCTGCCGCATCCGCTGGTGTTAAAGCTGTTGAGAATAAGAATGGACGTGAACGTACTTTTAGCCAATCAATTAAGTTTTGTTTCCCTGCTACATATCCGCCAATTACACCAATCGCTTTTGATAATGTACCAATTTGGAAATCTACTTTATCAGAAAGTCCGAAATGTTTTACAGTACCCGCGCCTTTTCCAAGTACACCTGAACCGTGTGCATCATCTACATATGTCATTAAATCTAATTCTTCTGCAATCTCAACAATTTCTGGCAGTTTTGCAACATCTCCATCCATTGAGAAAACACCATCTGTAATAACCATTAATTTATTGTAAAGACCTGACTCTTTCGCTTCGATTGCTTTTTTACGCAGATCTTCCATATCAGAATGTTTATAAACAATAATTTTTGCTCTTGATAAACGGCTACCATCAATGATAGACGCATGATTCAGTTCATCAGAAAGAATCGCATCATTTTTATCCATAACAGCTGAAATTGCTGCCATATTACAGTTAAATCCTGATTGATATGCAATTGCTGCTTCTGTATGTTTAAACTTTGCAATTGTTTCTTCTAATTTAATATGCAAATCTAAAGTACCGTTAATTGTACGAACAGCCCCTGCCCCTACACCGTACTTATGAATTGCACCGATTGCCGCTTCTTGTAAGCGATTATCAGTCGCTAAACCAAGATAGTTGTTTGAAGATAAGTTAATATATTCTTTCCCGCCAATTGTAATGATCGGTCCATTTGGACTTTCTAGCGGATCAATTACGTTATAAAGACCCTTTGCTTTTAAATCCTCTAAATTTTCTTCTAAAAAGTTTTCGAGTGTTTTACTAGACATTGTGAAGCCTCCCCATCGTTCATGTAAGCAGATTATTATCATAATAATGCCAATAATCCCTCTACTAGCTTAACACGTTTTCAAAATTTATTATAGAAAAATAGTTTAAAGAAAACGCTTACATATTTCATATTATATAGGATTAAATACAAGAAATCTATGATTTGCTTTAAACGCTTGATGTATATATACATCAATTAAAAAACCGACATAAAAGCCTTCTTTTTAGGTGGGAGAGAGCATCTAGCCATGCATAGAAGCGGTCAGGGCCTTTTTCTGCCACATGCGAAGTAAAAACAGAAAGAGCATACGAGTGTAGGTTACTTTGTATTCTGCATAGCAGGAATTTAGATGTTGAAAAATCAAAATGGATTTATATAGAATGAGAAAAATGTTTTTTGGAGCTGAGAAAATGACATTTATAGAATCTGAAGTATATAGCATCAACTCTTTTTTTAGCAATATATGAAGCGGAGATATCGAAATGATAATCTAAATGACACAAGTAAAAAACCTGCTTGTTGCCCATTTCCGTAGATTATGTGCAACACAAATAAGGCCCATTCTAATCTACTTTTTGAAAAGACCTCATAAAAAGAATCCTTTCCTTCAATTTATTTTCGGTTACGGTTACTAAATTATATTAAAAAAGGAATATATTTGTATTTTTTACTCTTTCACGGAAGTTTCACATTATTTCTTTTTGTATTTTTATTCTTAATATGTTATATTGTAAAAGTAAATAAAATATATTTTCTCTATATCAGAAGAATTGTTTTAATTAGAATTTTCTGATTTGTCATTATTTTATTTTCTTTTGGAATTCAAATATTACACTTGAAAACGCTTATTATCTCGTTTTCAGGGAAAAATAGGGTAACGGCTGAAGTCTTAATAGGTTATTTAAGAAATTTTCTTTCTATTTCCATATAATACTATTGACTTCTAAATATTTTGTAAATTAAAATGATTACATAAATATCCGTTATACAGGATTAGGGGGAAGCAAAATGGATGCAGCTTTAAAATTAGACAAAGCTGGAGAACAACAATCACCAAAAAAACATCCACCTGGATTATACTTGTTGTTCTTAACAGAAATGTGGGAAAGATTTAGTTACTACGGAATGCGTGGTCTTTTAGTTCTTTATTTAACAACTGCTGCTGTTAGTGGTGGTTTAGGATTTGATAAAGCAGACGCTGTACAACTTTATGGTACATTTACAATGCTTGTATATTTCACACCAGTTTTTGGTGGATGGTTAACTGACCACTTTATCCCAAGACGTTTTGCAATTACTCTTGGTGGTATTATTATGGCAATTGGTAACTTTGTTCTATTTTCAATGAATACAAAAACTGGACTCTTTTTAGGATTAGGACTATTAGTTATTGGTAATGGATTCTTCAAACCAAATATCTCTACTCTATTAGGTGAATTATACGGTGAAAATGATTCACGTCGTGACAGTGCTTTTACAATTTTCTATATGGGTATCAACGTAGGGGCATTCTTTGCACCACTTATTTGTGGTTTCCTAGCAGAAGATTTCTTTAAAACAAGCGTTGATGGCGTTATGGTTATGGGTTATAAATATGGATTCTTAGCTGCTTGTATCGGTATGATTATCGGTCAGATTTTCTTTAACCTATTAGCTCCTCGTTACCTTGGTAAAGCAGGAACAACAGTTGTAGGTAAAAAATCAAAAGACAAAAATGCAAAAGCAATTGAGAAAAAACCTTTAACAAAACAAGAAAAGAACCGTACTTGGGCAATCGTCATTTTAACTTGCTTCGTTGTCTTCTTCTGGGCAGGCTTTGAACAAGCAGGTAGTTCTTTTACTCTTTATACAGATAAGTTTGTTGATCGCACTATTTTCGGATGGGAAATTCCAACATCTTGGTTCCAATCTGTTAACCCAGGATTTATCGTTTTATTAGCACCAGTTGTATCTATGTTATGGACGAAACTATCTAAAACAAAAAATGGTGACTTAAAAGTTCCAACAAAAATGGCACTTGGTATGATTCTGTTAGGTGTCGGTTATCTTGTATTAACATTAGCAGTTCTAAAAACAGGAAGTGACGAAGCTCATATTACAGCAAAGGCTAACTTACTGTTTATTGTTATCACATATATGTTCCATACAATAGGTGAATTGTTCCTATCACCTATCGGCCTATCAATGGTAAGTAAAATTGCACCTATAAAATTAGCTTCTTTATTAATGGGTGTATGGTTAGCTGGTAGTGGATTTGCTAATAAGCTATCAGGAATGTTAGCTGCTTACACTCAATCTTTAGGTTATTTAGAAGTATTCTCAAGTATTGGTATTATCGTAATCGTACTAGGATTGGTACTTCTTATGTTCTCTAAAAAAATTGCACATATGATGGAATAACAATACCATTAAGAAAGGACCCTCACATACGAGGGTCCTTTTTATATCTTCCTTGCGACGATCTCTTAACAACTGCAAAAGATTACGTGCCTCTTTCATTTCCTTCGTATCAATTTTTTGAATGAGTCCCTCCTCTCTTCTTCTAAGGAACAAATGATTTCTCCCATTGAACTACTGATGAAACTTCCTCCAGAAAATGTCCTGTCCTATCCTTTTATTTCCTCTTGCTATTAGTGTTTGACACTTTGTTTTTCAGCTTGGAAGACAATATTCCCATCTACCATTGTGAAAACAACTGTAGCCTCTTTAATTTCTGTCACAGGTACAGCAAATAAATTCCGATCCAATACGACTATGTCAGCTAACTTTCCCTCTTCTATCGTTCCAAGTTCACCTTCACGGAATGAAGCATATGCAGGAGCGTATGTGTATGCTCGTAAAGCCTCAGCCAAAGAAATCCTCTCCTGTGAATTCCACACTACATCTTGATCATCTAATCTTGTTACAGCTCGATAAATCTCTGGTAGTGGATTTAATGTAACAACAGGATAATCACTTCCAAATACAAGCATGGCACCTGAATCCATTAATGTTTTCATCATATAGTTATGTTGCATTCTTTCTGGCCCAATTAAATTTGTATATACTTCTTTACTTGTCAGATTAATATGCTCCGGCTGAATAGATGCCAGTACACCTAATTTATGAAACCTCTCAATATCACTTGGATGAATCATTTCAACATGCTCAATTGCGTGTCTTGCATCTCTTTTACCATTTTGCCTTTGAGCCTCTTCAAAAGCATCTAACGCTAAACGTACAGCCCCATCCCCAATTGCATGAAACCTTACACGAAATCCTTCTTTATCAGCATCCACTGTCCATTTCTTTATTATTTCTGGAGGATAAGTAGTATGTCCCTTTGTCGTCTCATCGCAATACGGTTCAAGCAAATAAGCAGTATAGCTTGTGGTTACACCATCGATAAATTGTTTAAATCCACAAAATTGAACCATATTAGAGTGATACGTTTCATTTAAACATTTCGCTAAGTTTACATCACCATTCAGAGGAGCAACAAAATGAACCCTTGTTGTTAACTTACCTTCTTTTTCAAATTCATCATATAGTTCAGCTTCTTCCACACTCATTTCAGGTATTCTCAATAAATCATGCACAGAGGTTACCCCACATTTTGCAGCTTCTCTTAAAAAGCGCTGAAGCAGTATTCTATTACGTTCAGGATTGAACTGTAATACATTTGTTGCTAACCCTACTGCATTCTCCTTTAAGATTCCTGTTGGCTCACCGTTCTTATCTTTCACAATTTCTCCATACGGTGGATTTTTTGTTCCTCTATGAATCCCTGCCATTTCTAGTGCTTTACTGTTTAACCAAGCACTATGGAACTCAGCATGATATAAAAATACCGGCCGATCTGCAATGTATTCATCTAATATATTTCGATGCGGTTCCTCTTGGCATTCCCACAAATTTTGCTCCCAGCTGCTCCCAATCACACAAGGTGCATTTTCATTTCTATCAGCATGTTCCTTTACAAGCTTTGCAACATCTCTAGCTGAACGTGCATGGATCAAGTGTACTCCTTCATTCACTAAGCTTCCGAGCATCAAATGAATATGAAAATCATGAAACCCAGGTATAATAAGCTGATTTTCAAAATCATGTATCATTGTGTCAGCATCTACATAGTCTTGAATGCTTCCTTTTGGAACAAGAGCCATAATTTTATTATCCTTAATAATAATAGAAGCTGAGATAGGAGCTTCTTCTATTCCCGTAAATACTGCGTTACTACTTAAAATAACATCTGCTGTTTTCTTCATCATTCTCCTCCTAAACAGATAATTCTTGTCCATCTTCTTTCTGTACTTCATCAAAATTCATTTGTGGTGGTTGAACACGGAATAATTTTGTTACATATAGTAGATAAACAATTCCAACAAGTGCCCATATTCCTCCTAGCATCATAGACATCTTATCTAAATCACTCCATAATTTAATCGTTATACATGCACCAATTAGCGGGATTACAAAATATAAAATTGTACATTTTAAAGACCTTTGACGTCCCTTGATAAAATAATGTCCAATAACGGAAATGTTCACAAATGTAAAAGCGATCAGTGCACCAAAATTAATAAAAGACGTAATTGTAACAAGGTCAGTAAATAGCGCTGCCAAAGCAAAGATACTTACTAAAACAATATTTTTGATAGGTGTTTGAAAACGTGGATGTATGTAGGAAAAGAATGTTTTCGGCAGTACGGAATCCCTTCCCATTGCATATAAAATACGTGAAACGCTGGCGTGAGAGGCTAAAGCTGAAGTGAATGCGGTTACAATCATTCCTGCAAGAAATAAAGCATTAAATAAATTCCCGCCTATCATTCTAGCGATTTCAGCAGCTGCTGTATCTAAACTTTTGAAAGATACATAATCTGGGTGTACTAAGTGTGCAAGATAAGAAACAATAATATAGCAAATGCCTGAGCAACCAATTACAAAAAATATCGCTTTCGGAATCGTTTTTGTTGGTTGAACTGTTTCTTCTGCAAAAGTTGTTAATGCATCAAATCCTAAAAAAGATAAACAAAGAACTGAAGCTCCTGAAAACGCAGCGAAAATGGAAGATTCAGGATCTACAAACGGTTTTAATGAAAATACGGTTCCCTCCCCAGTCCCCTTGAGAAGAGATATAACACATAAAACGCAAAACGAAATTAATACAATATATTGGAAACCTAAAAAAAGCATATTCATTGTAATCGTTACTTTTGTTCCTACAATATTGATTACAGTCACAATTACAATCATCGTTATAATCCATATACTAGAAGGAATAGAAGGAAGATATTCAGAGAGATACAGTGCAATGATGAGGAAGTTGATCATTGGGATAAACAAGTAATCCATCAAAATCACCCAACCAACCATGAAACCTAGCCCTGGACTCAATGATTTTTGTGTATACGTATAAGCAGATCCAGAAACTGGATAAGCTTTTGTCATTTGTCCATAACTATATGCTGTAAATAACATTGCACATAGCGCAAGTATATAAGCTGTTGGGATTACTCCTTTTGATAAAGATTCTACAACGCCAAATGTAGTAAACACTGTTAATGGAGCCATATAAGCTAAACCTAATAATACAAGCTGAAAAAAATTCAACGAACGCTTTAACTTAATATCATTCTTCACTTTTCAACCCCCTTCTTCTTTGTAATTGGTCTATGCAAATTATGTTCCAATTTGTCACCACATAGCAAGAACACTGCTTTCCCATACTATAAACTGAAAAAAACAATGGTTTATTTCACAAAAAGTATACTAATTTGCATAACCTATGAATTGCTGCATACTTTTATTAGTCTACAACTATGGGATAAAGTGAAACTTCCATCACCCATCGGACTTTTACGGGCCGTTTATCCTGCAAATAGCGGGATAAATAAAAAACGGAAGTTAGCTTCCTACAGCTAACTTCCGTTTTTTATTGCTCCTCTAACGCTGTAATATCCACTTGTACTGTTTCATGTGGAGTATCCACATCATGTACATCTGCAATTCCGCGCTCTTCATTACAACTTTCAATCCAAACTGGTACACCTTGATATGTAACATTGATTCGACTTGAAGACGACAAAATTTGTTTCACGCGTTTTATATCCATTAGTTTTCCTCCTTTTACTTATTCCCCCTTTTCTAGCTTGTCATATCCCGTTGAAATATATTCCATAAGAAAAGACGTATATTTCTATACGCCTCTTTCCAAAATATTCAAATTTTATGAAAATAATGTTTTTACAACTTCACTTACTTTGTCATTATGCACTTGATAATATACTTCTAAGCCACGTCTCTCAAAACGAACAACTTTATTCTGCTTTAATTTCGTTAAATGCTGTGAAACGGTCGATTGCGGAATTTCTAACACTTCCTGTAATTGCGTTACATTGCATGTTCCACGTTGCATAAGCTCCATTACTAAACGAAGACGTAGTGGATGAGCTAGCGCTCTCAACATTTGTACATCCTCTTCTGAAATACGACAATCAAATTGGTTTTGATTCATAAAGTTCCCCTCATTTTTTCATTTTTATATTTCTCTTTATTTATTTATATATTTGTCTTTATATTTCCTGTTACGACACAACTTTATCAACTTCAAACAATAAAATTATCTTCCTCCTTTTATCAACATACACTTCAGAAAAAATCCATGCTGATTCTGAATATTATACTATACGATATAGTGAAAAGCAAAACATACAGATAGGAGTACTTTGCTTCAAAAACGTTGATTTATCAACCTTCTTGTCATATTTTTTCTTTCATACTACTTCTTGTAATGATATTGTAAGATATTGTTCTTAAATGATATATCATTGTAAAATTATTTGACCCTTAGCAATAGCTTTGTTACGATAAAAAGAGTGAAATTTTGGTAAGGAGGCTGATTCACAATTAAAAAGTGGTTCATAATTGGCTTAATTAGTATTGCACTTGGTTGGACAATTATCCATAACTTTGTACTTAAAGATAAAGAAGAACAACATACTACAGCATCCGACCTTCGAATCGGAACAGAAGTCGGCAACATTGCACCTAATTTTCTTCTACAAACAATTGATGGGAAAGAAGTTCATCTTTCCGATTATAAAGGAAAAAAGGTAATATTGAACTTTTGGGCAAGTTGGTGTGGCCCATGTAAGATAGAAATGCCCGATATTGAAAAGTTCTATAATGATACAAAAGAAGACGGAATTGAAATTGTTGCTGTAAATGCAACTGCTAGTGAACAAGATCCCGCTCATGTGAAACAATTCCTTCAAGAAAATAAATATACTTTCCCTGTTCTATTAGACACAAAAGGGCAAGCAAATGCAACATATCAAATTATGAGTATTCCAACGTCCTTTATTCTTGATAAACAAGGAGTTATTCGTTTTAAACATGTAGGACCGATGACATACGAAAATATGAAGGAATACACGAAGAATTTATAAAGTGAAACTTTAATCCGTGGGGGTTCTCTTCATCTCCCACGGATTATTAGCCCTCACCAATCGGGCTTTTACGGGCAGTTTATCTCCCCCACCTTACTTCTTTAGAAAAGCGAAAGCGGCTTGCTCAGAATCGTAGGACGTTGGAACCAAAGGCAGAAAGGCGCTTTTTGCCTCGTCCGAGGGGGCGAAACGACCGGAGATTCTAGCCGCTAGAGCTGGACAATGCCTTCACCGAATTTTGAGGTGGGAGTATTACTGCCCGTTAATGCAGGATAAAATGAAACATCAATCTTCCTTACTCATTTTTAAATCTTAGGGTGGAGTTACTTATACATAGAAGAGTAAAAGAGTGCTCAAAAACAGATGGGCACTCTTTTTGTCCAGTTTATGAACAAAATGTAGCTGATTTTTTACAGATAACACTATTATGGAATAATAATACTTTTTTACGTTGACAATAGTGTTGAAGGAGAATATACTTAGCAATGTAAGTTGATTGTGAATTGTTTCACAAATAATGTGAATTCATTCACATATAATAGATAGGAGTTGTCATCATTATGAGTACTTGGACACAGATTTACGATCCTTTGAACAATATTTGGCTATCAGCACTTGTCGCTGCTCTTCCAATCTTATTTTTTGTTCTTTGTTTAACAGTATTTAAGATCAAAGGATACTTATCAGGACTTTATAGCGTAATTTTAGCAATCATTCTTTCCATATTTGTTTACAAAATGCCTGCAACTATGGCGGTATCATCAGCTGCATTTGGAGTAGTAGCTGGATTTTATCCAATTTGTACAATCGTTATCGCAGCAATTTTTCTTTACAAATTAACAGTAAAAACTGGACAATTTAATGTTATTCGTGACAGCATTTCCAGCATTACAAACGACCGTCGTCTTCAAGTCTTGTTAATCGCTTATTCTTTCGGTGCTTTCTTAGAAGGTGCAGCTGGTTTTGGTGTACCGGTTGCAATTACAGCAGCATTACTTGTAGGTATGGGCTTTAACCCATTAAAAGCAGCTGGTATTTGTTTAGTTGCTAATATTGCCGGTGGTGCGATGGGAGCAATGGGTATTCCAGTTACAGTACCTGCTCAATTAACACAAATAGATCCATTAATTGTTGGTCGTCAAACTGTAACATTATTACCTTTCATTAGCTTTGTACTACCATTCTTACTTGTTGCAATGGTAGATGGTGTAAAAGGAATTAAAGAAACTTGGCAAGGTATCATTGTAAGTGGTGCTTCATTTGCTATTACACAATTTGTTGTAACATATTTCCTTGGTGCTGAATTAACTGATATTTTCGCAGCTGTTGTCAGCATGGTTGCATTATCCCTATTCTTACGTGTATGGAAACCAAAATCTTCAGCTCAAACTGAAGAACAACAGACAGAAAAACACGCTTATACAATGAAACAAATTTTATACGCTTGGTCACCATTTGTATTCTTAACTGCATTTGTAACAATTTTTAACTTAAAAGTAGTAAAAGCTTTATTCGCTCCAAATGGTGCATTAAGTAACTTAATATGGAATATTCAAGTACCTGGCCTGCACAATCACGTGATTAAAACAGCGCCAATTGTTAAAGCAGATACACCATTTGCAGCAATCTTTAAGCTAGATGTATTCTCATCAACAACTACTGCTATTGTTCTTGCAATTATTGTATCTTTACTTGTATACCGCGTGAACGGTAAATTAGTAAAAGAATTAGCTATTGAAACATTAAAAGAGTTAAAAGCACCAATTTATACAATTTGTAGCGTAATCGCATTAGCATATGTAACAAACTATTCTGGTATGTCTTCAACTCTTGGATTAGCCTTATCATCTACTGGGAATATATTCCCAATCTTATCTCCGATCTTAGGTTGGATTGGCGTATTCATAACTGGTTCTGTAGTATCCAGCGGCTCTCTATTTGCACCTCTTCAAGCTGTTACAGCCGCTCAAATAAATATCGAGCCTTCTACTCTTGTTGCCTTAAACGTAGTCGGTGGTACAATGGCAAAAATGGTATCACCACAATCAGTTGCTGTAGCTTGCGCGGCAGTTGGAATAGTTGGTAAAGAATCAGAGCTATTTAAAATAACAATGAAATATAGCTTCATCTTCTTAGTAATTATTAGCTTACTGCAACTGAAATCTATATTTTAATATTTTTTAAAATCTGAAAACGATCCCTAACAAAGGGATCGTTTCTTCATTTTCTTTTCTAAACATCATGCACAATAACGAGGACATTCAATACATTTGTATAAAAAAATCCTGATACACATGTATCAGGATTTTTTATTCTTTAATAACGATGCTCCTGCTATTTCAGGATGCGTCATTTCATGTGGATCTAAAATAATATCGAGCTCTTCTTCCGTTAAGACACCATGTTCTAAACAAAGCTCTCGAACTGATTTTCCTGTCGCAATAGCTTCACGAGCAATACGAGAAGCCGCTTCATATCCAATATGAGGGTTCACTGCTGTAATAATCCCAACACTTTTTTCAACATATTGTTTCAGCAATGCTTCATTCGCAGTAATTCCCTCAATACAATATTCACGGAATACACGGAATGCATTATTCATGATGCTAATGGATTGAATTAAATTAAAAACTAACACTGGTTCCATTACATTTAATTCTAGTTGCCCTGCTTCCGATGCTAAACAAATTGTATGGTCATTCCCAATAACTTGGAATGCCACTTGGTTAATAACTTCTGCCATAACTGGATTTACTTTTCCTGGCATAATAGATGATCCTGGTTGGCGAGCTGGCAATTGAATTTCAGCTAGTCCAACCCTTGGACCAGATGCCATAATGCGTAAGTCATTTGCAATCTTAGACATGTTCATCATACACACTTTCAGTGCTGCTGATACTTCTGTATACGCATCTGTATTTTGCGTTGCATCGACTAAATGCTCTGCACCTACAAGTGGAAAACCACTAAGATTTCGTAAATAATTTATAACTCGCTCAATATAAATAGGATTTGCATTTAACCCTGTTCCAACAGCCGTTGCCCCCATATTTACTTCATATAAGTGTTGACGAGACTGTTTAATTCGCTTTATATCACGCTCAAGTACACGACCATACGCTTCGAATTCTTGACCAAGACGAATTGGAACTGCATCTTGCAAATGAGTACGTCCCATTTTAATCACATGGTCAAATTCTTTTGCTTTATTAGTAAAAGCAAGATGAAGTTCCTCCATTGTAGCAAGTAGCTCTTCCAGCATCATTAACGTTGCAATATGGATTCCTGTTGGAAATGCATCATTTGTTGATTGCGCCATATTTACATGTGTATTGGGACTAATTGTTGCATAGTTTCCCTTTTCACACTTCATTCGTTCTAATGCACGGTTTGCAATTACTTCATTTGTATTCATATTAATTGAAGTTCCTGCCCCGCCCTGAATTGGATCTACAATAAACTGATCATGAAATTTCCCATCAACAATTTCCTGTGCAGCTTCTGCAATTTCTTTCCCAATATTTTCTGGTAAATAGCCCGTCTCCATATTTGCAAGTGCTGCCGCTTTTTTCACAACCGCCATAGCAGTAATGAGTGATTTATGAATACGATATCCCGTAATAGGAAAGTTTTCTACCGCACGCAATGTTTGAACACCATAATAAGCTTCATTTGGTACTTCTTTCTCGCCTAAAAAATCTTTTTCGATCCGTATGTCTTTCGTTGCTATCATTTTCATCACCTATACTTTTCATTCTACCTCAATAATTGCCAAAGGTTTCTCTATGAAAATATAATTTTAATAAGAGAAATATTTCCATATATTCCTTCACTATACAGCACTCTTTCTGAAAGCGCAAACATTTGAATTTCTCTGCGCATTTTTCATCTATTCTTCTTTAACATTTCATTAGCTGACGTTCTTTCCATCCATTTATAGTTAAACAACCACCGCTTCTGCAGCTTTCGTTATTTCCACCCTTTTAATTTGATGTGTGTCTTTTTCAATAATTTTGAACCTCCAACCATCCGTCTCAATGATGTCTCCCACAACAATTGTTTGTTTTTGCATCATAATCCAACCACCAATGGTATCTACATCATCAGCAACTAAATGTAAGCCAAATAAATCATTCACTTCACTAATCAGTACTTTTCCCTCTACAATCTTACATGTTTCGCTTATATGTTCTATCGGTGGATACTCATCCTCATCATATTCATCCCGAATTTCCCCGACAATTTCCTCTAAAATATCTTCAAGTGTCACGATTCCTGCAGTACCACCGTATTCATCATATAAAATTGCCAGTGGAATGCGCCTTTTCTGCATTTGTAATAATAAATCATGAATTGGAATATTTTCTAACACTTCAATAACAGGTCTTGTATACGGTGTAATAGAACATTCTTCATTTCGACCGCCATCCATATAGCGAATAAATAAATCTTTTACATTAACCATTCCAATAATCTCATCTTTATCCTCTCCAAATACAGGATATCTCGTATATTTTTCTTGTCCAATAATTTTAATATGCGTCTCAAATGGTTCATCTTCATATAAACCAACAATTTCAGTACGCGGGACCATAATCTCTTTCGCGAGTCGATTATCAAATTCAAAAATATTATTTACATATTTAAACTCAGCCTGGTTAATCTCTCCGCTCTCATAACTCTCCGATAAAATAAGTCTTAACTCTTCTTCTGAATGTGCAACTTCATGTTCAGAAGCGGGGGACAATCCAAATATCCCCGTCACAAGGCGTGCTGATCCGTTTAAAACCCAAATAAACGGATACATAATCCGATAAAAATAAATAAGTGGCTGAGATAATAACAAGCTAACTTGTTCTGCTTTTTGAATAGCCAATGTTTTAGGTGCAAGTTCACCAATTACAACATGCAAAAATGTAATAACAGCAAATGCAATAATAAATGACACAGTACTAGAAACTACTGGTAAAAGTTCTATTTTCAGAAATAACGGTTCCAGTACATGTTTTATCGTTGGTTCACCTAACCACCCTAATCCTAAAGCTGTAATGGTAATTCCAAGTTGGCAGGCTGATAAATATTCATCTAAATTTGAAATGACTTTCTTTGCTGCGAATGCCCCTCGTTTTTTTTCATCTACGAGCTGATTAATACGACTGCTACGCACCTTTATAATTGCAAATTCAATCGCTACAAAAAAGCCAGTTAACGCAATCAGAACAACGACCATCATTAATTTCACAATCTCCAAAATACACTTTAGCTTTTCTTAGCTAAAGCTACACCTCCTTTTTAAAAGAAGTTTTACTTTAGTTTCTTCATTTGTAAAAAAGCAAACCTATATAAAATTCCCCAATTTTTACTCCTCATATAATTCTAATGGTAAACAATCAGGGTCTTGGAAAAATACAAACCGTCTTCCTGTTATGTCATCAACACGTATTGGTTCCGTGTCTACTCCGTACCGATTTAGATGTTTTACTGCCTCGTCTATATCTGTCACTGCAAATGCTAAGTGCCTAAGACCAGCTGCCTCTGGAAAACTTGGACGCTCTGGCGGGTTTGGAAATGAAAACAATTCAATCTGATATCGTTCTCCTACACATAAATCTAATTTATAGGAATCCCTTTCTTGTCTGTATATTTCATTTACTACTTTAAATCCTAAAATCCTGGTATAAAATTCTTTAGATGTTTTATAGTCAGAACAAATAATTGCAATGTGATGAACTTTAGATATGTTCATTCTTTCACTCATTCCTCTCTTTACTAAACAGGTATATTTTCTCTAGAAATGAAAAGCCTATGTAACAGAATCCCTCTTTTAGGACGCCTATTATGAAATTTGTTACTTTCTTTCTTGGTCTTGTTGTTTTCCTCCTTGCTTTCATTGCTAGTAATAATAAAAAGCATATTAAATTCAGACCCATTTTCATCATGCTTATTATACAGTTAATTTTGACCTATTTATTATTAAATACCAGAATTGGACTTGTGCTTGTAACAAATGAGTTTGTAGCGATGATGGGCCTTAGTAAACTTGCAAACGGCTTATCTGCATGTACAGTAGGTATCTGTATCCTTTGCAAACTTCTCCTCTATCGGTATTATTTCAGGCGCTGTAAAAGGAGTGAATGAAGAACAAGGAAACGTCGTTGCTCGTTTCGGCTTGAAGTTGTTGTATGGTGCAACACTTGTTAGTATTTTATCCGCAATTATTGTAAGTGTTATGCTCTAAATAGGAAAATTTTAATCCTTTTTTATTCATCCCTTTTGTATACAATAACGAATAGATGTCTCATAAATAATCGAGACATCTATTTTTTATACATGTACAATTCCTTTTATTTAGCGTACAATATCTTTTATGTGTCTCATCTACACATCATAAGAAAATATACAAACTGAAAGATTTAAAGGAGAACATATGATAAAATCCGATGTAGAAAAAAATAACAGAACCTCAAAGAGGCGATTTAAAAATAGACGCCTGCTATGGTTCATTCTCGTTCCATTACTTATCGTAACAATCGGGGGCGGGAGCTATTTCTTCCATATATACAGCAAAGCAAAATCCGTTGTAAACAATGCATACTCTGAGTTAGATCGAGGAGATAAATCCAGTAAACGTGAAAAAGCTGTGAAACCTATGACAGATAATGTCTCTGTTCTCATTATGGGTGTTGATGAGAGTGATATTCGTGAAAAAGACTATGGCAAAGCAACCCGTACAGATGCGCTATTACTTGCCACGATTAATAAAAACGATAAATCGGTAAAACTTGTTAGTATTCCACGCGACTCTCGTGTCTATATTAAATCCCGTAATAAACAAGATAAAATTACACACGCTCATGTATTTGGCGGTGTTGATAGTACAATTGATACAGTGGAGAACTTTTTAAATGTTCCTGTTGATTATTATGTTAAATTTAACTTTAAATCATTTATAAAAATTGTCGATTCTCTTGGTGGCATCGATGTAGACGTTCCAGTTGAATTTACAGAACAAAACAGTAAAGACGAGCCAGATGCTATCCATCTAAAAAAAGGACGCCAACATTTAAATGGTGAGGAAGCACTTGCTTTAGCAAGAACTCGTCACATTGATAGCGACTATATGCGTGGTCAGCGCCAGGAGCTTGTTTTAGAAGCTATTGCTCAAAAAGCGCTATCCATCAATTCCATTAATAAAATTGGTGACTTATTAGATGCTGTTGATCATGATCTAAAAACAAACCTGGATTTTGATGACATGATGACTATTACAACAAATTTAATGGGCTCAAATTTAAAGTTGGACAAGCTTCAAGTAAAAGGTTCCGATAAATATATAGATGGTATCTATTACTACATTCCTGACGAAAAGAGTGTTCACGATATATCCACCACATTACAGCAACATCTCGGTGTTACGAATAAAAGTGAGCATAAAAAATTATAACAAAAAGGCTGCTGGAGAATTCTAGCAGCCTTTTTGTTATGATTTTCATCCCCCCTCCCCTTATTTCCCTTCGCAAATAACGACAAAAAGTGACAATTGTTACAAAAATGTAACAATCTTTATATATTTATTACACTTTAAGTGAAAATAATAGTATACTAGTACATACCTAATACTATTTGCATCATTATTATATGAAAAACAGAATACATATAAATTTATACATTAATTTCTGGGGGGCATTAAATGAAACTACGCAAGTTACTTATCGGTTCTGCCGTTGCTGGTGGCCTATTGCTTTGTGCAGGTGGAATTAGTGGTTATCAATACGTATCGAAATTAAATACACAACTAGATGCGACTGTACTACCACATACTACATTTGAAGGTATTTCTCTTGATGGAAAGAGCAAAAAAGAAGTTCAAGAAATTATCCAACAAAAAGTAGATGAGCTAAACAAAAAATCTCTCAACTACACATTCCAAGACGATACACAAGCCTATACATGGAAAGACCTAGGTGTAGAATATAAAGAAAAAGATATTGTTGAAAGTATTTTCAAAGAACAAAAAGGCAATATTATGGATCGCTATAAAATGCGAAAGCAAGCTGAAAGCGGCGAACTAAACCGCGACTACAAATTGAAACCGCAGTTAAATACGGCTACTTATGAAGCTTTTATAAAAGACAAATATACTGAAACCTTAAAAAAACCTGTTAATGCTGAATTAAGTGTCTCAGGAACAACTGTAAACATTAGTCAAAGTCAAAATGGTGAAAAAATTGATAAAGAAAAATTAACGGACTTAACTAAGCAAGCAATTACTGCTGGTACACAAGATATTACGCTTCCGATTGCCTCAATAAAACCCGAACGCTCTACAGAAGACGTGCAAAATATGGGTATTACACAAGTTATTGCTGAGTATTCCACTCCTATGGCTGGGCGAAACGGAAGTCAATCCTTTAATGTAAGTAAAGCTGCTAATACTTTAAGCGGAGTAATTGTAGCACCTGATGAAACATTTAGTTTCAACGAACGAGTTGGTATTACAGATGCAGCACATGGTTATAAATCCGCCGCTGTATACTTACAGGGAAAAGTTGTACAAAGCGCTGGTGGCGGTGTTTGTCAAGTAAGTAGTACGCTATATGGGGCTGCATTACGTGCTGATTTAGGAGTTGTCGCTCGGAGTAATCACTCTATGCCCGTTCATTATTTACCACTTGGGCAAGATGCTGCTGTAGCAGATTATGGGCCTGATTTAAAATTCAAAAATAATACTGGCAAATACATTTACATTCAAGCAGTTTCTAATGGTAGTAGCATCACTACCCGTATTTTCGGCACACCAACTGGAAAAGATGTGGAAGTTTCATCCAAGGTAATTAGTGACACTGGGAATAACATCACTGCTGTCACATATAAAAAAGTAACAAAAGACGGTGAAGTCATTTCAAATGGTCAAATTTCAAAAAGTGTATATAAAAAGGCGGGATGATTCACGCCTTTTTGTTTTGTAATAACTGTATAAATGTCTCCATACGATCTTTTGTTTCTTCTAAAGACCATATGCGTTTTCCATGCTTAGCAGCCAATACACACCCTTTTTCCCATGCTTCCCTCTCCTGCATATGTGATAATTCCCGCTCTAACTTCTCAATGGTTTCTCGTTCCTCTTGTTCTAAAAACTCTGTCATTACATCTACTATTTCTTCTTCATGCACACTTAACGTACAATATGCTTTAAAAAAATATTGTAGTGTTTGATACATGCTACTCCTCCTTTCTTATTTATCCCGCTATTTGCGGCCCACTGATTAAAGTTCTACTTATCTGATGGATAGGAAGTAATAATCTTAAATCCTAATAATCCTGATTTATCCCTTGCTAAAACAGTAACTGTATTCACAAGCTTGTCTTGTACACTCATATTTTTCTTTAATACTGCTTTCCCAACAGGAAATGAGTGTTTTGTGTTTAACACAAGACGATTTTCTTTGGAGTTCTTTAACCACTTCTCAATTTCCTGCTCATGTTGCTTTAAACTATCTTTTACAGCTTTTGTTGCTGTTTCTTTATCGTAATATGTACTTGCAGCTGATACGTTATCTGTACGTAATCTTTCCTTTAACTGTTCTTCTGTCTTTCCAACGTGTCTTTCTATCGTATGACCGTTTTTCGGTGGACCTTCCATTTCATCTAAAATATTGTCACTAATTTTTTCTACTGATGCTGAGTTGCTTTCTTTTAAATCTGCTTTTTTCTGTTCTTTTCCCGCACAACCACTTAAAATAAGGATCATTGCAAGTAACGCACTAAGGAAAATACTACCCAATCGTTTCATCATATCACCTCTTTCATGATTATTATCATAACTTCAGCAAAAGTCAATTTCCCATAAAAAAACGTGTAGAATTCCAAAATCCCACACGTTCTTTATATAAAAATTTCACTTATACAATATCATACCCTTGCTCTTCAATTGCATCCTTTAACTGTTCTACATTGACTTTTGCTTCATCGTATTCAACTTCTACTGTACCTGCCTGTAATTCAACTGCTACGCTGTTTACACCAGCTAGTTCTTGTAATGCATTTGTCACAGCCATTTTACAGTGATTACATGTCATACCTTGTACATTTAATGTTACAGTCATTTTGAATTCCTCCTCAATTATAAAGCCGTTATTTATTATTAGTAGTACAACTATAATAGGTTGTATTACCCTAAAAACCTATCCTCAATTTATATTTTAACACGCTTCAGCCGAAGAGCATTTGTTACAACGGAAACAGAACTAAATGCCATCGCTGCTCCGGCTACCCAAGGCTCTAATAAGCCACTTGCTGCAATCGGTATACCAATTGCGTTATAGAATAAAGCCCAGAATAAATTTTGACGAATATTTTTCATTGTTTTTTCACTTAAATCAATCGCTTGTGGAATGTGTCCTAAGTCGCCTCCAACTAATGTAACATCAGCTGCTTCAATTGCTACATCTGCTCCTGTTCCAATTGCCATTCCAATATCTGCTTTTGCTAATGCTGGCGCATCATTGATTCCATCTCCAACCATCGCTACGCACTTACCTTGCTGCTGTAATTGTTCCACAATATTCGCCTTTTGCTCCGGTAATACTTCTGCATAAACATGCTCAATACCCACCTGCTTTGCAATTGCTTCCGCAGTTCGGTTATTATCACCTGTTACCATATAGACATCAATTCCAGCAGATTTCATCGCATGAATGGCTTCTTTTGAACTTTCTTTTATCGTATCCGCCACAGAAATCATTCCTGCAAATTGATCTGCAATCGCTACAAGCATAACTGTTTCTCCATCAGCTTCCTGCTTGCTCATCACTTCTTCATACTCCGCTATATGAATACTGTGTTTGCTCATTAATTTTCGTGTTCCAATAATAACTGACTTACCTTCTATAAGAGCTTCTATCCCATGTCCAGGTACTGCCCGAAAATCTTCTACAGATAATAAAGTAATTTCTTTTTGCTTTCCATATTCTACAATCGCAGATGCCAATGGATGTTCTGAAACATTTTCTGCTGACGTAACAAATGTTAACATATCATCCTGCAAACTCATAACATTCGTCACTTCCGGTTTTCCTTTTGTAACAGTTCCTGTTTTATCTAGTAAAACCGCATTAACTTTATGTGTTGCTTCTAAATACTCTCCACCTTTAAAGAGAATACCTTTTTCTGCTCCTTTTCCAGTACCAACCATAATAGATGTTGGTGTTGCTAAACCAAGTGCACAAGGACAAGCAATTACTAATACTGCTATCGCAACTTCAAGTGATTGCGGTAAATTTTGTTGTGTAATCGCGAAATACCAAATGAAAAAAGCAATTGCCGCAACACCTACCACTATCGGAACAAATATACCAGAAATTGTATCTGCCATACGCTGAATTGGCGCTTTGGATCCTTGAGCTTCTTCGACAATTTTAATAATATTTGCAAGTGCTGTATCTTTCCCAATTTTTTCAGCACGCATTGTTAACGTACCGTTCTTATTAATGGTTGCGCCTATTACGGCATCTCCAGCTTGCTTTTCCACAGGAATAGATTCACCTGTAATCATTGCTTCATCAACCGAGGATGTACCTGATAACACTATACCATCTACGGGTATTTTCCCGCCCGGTTTTACAACAATTGTATCGCCAATGACAACACTTTCAATTGGAATCAACATTTCATTTCCATCACGGATAACCAATGCTTCCTTTGCTTGCAAATTTAATAATTTTGAAATTGCTTCTGTTGTTCTTCCTTTCGCAACTGATTCAAAATATTTTCCGACCAGAATTAGCGTAATAAGTACTGCACTTGTTTCAAAATAAAGCTGCGGTGAGTACGATGGATTCTGTAATGTTTTCAATCCTTCATATAGGCTATAAAAATATGCCGCTGATGTCCCAAGTACAACAAGTACATCCATATTCGCACTCTTATTTCGTAACGAGCGATATGCCCCAACATAAAATTGAGAACCTATATAAAATTGTACTGGTGTTGCAAATAATAATTGTACCCACGGGTTCATTAAAAAGTGTGGCATCGGTAGCCCAATTTCAAAGGGCATATGTGACATCATTGTATAAAGAAGCGGTAATGATAACAGAATAGAAAGAAACAGCTGCTTTCGTTTCCCTTTTAATTGCTCTTCTTTTTTATTAGACCCAGATTCCCCTTGAAGCTTACCTTTATACCCCAATTTCGTTATTTTTTCCAAAATAGTTTCTATTGTAATAAGACCATCTTTATATACGATTGTTGCAGTGTTCATCGCTAAATTAACAGTAATATTTTCGATCCCTTCCATTTTACGAATTACTTTTTCAATACGATTTGAACACGCAGCACATGTCATTCCTTCAATATCTAAATTTATTTTTTTCGTTCGAACTTCATATCCTAATTTCTCAATACGACTTGTAATCACCTCTACAGTTTGCTCATCTTCATCGTATTGAACAGTTGCTTGTTCCATCGCTAAATTCACATTTGCTTTTACACCATCTAGTTTATTTAACACCTTCTCAATCCGCGCAGAACAAGCGGAACATGTCATTCCTTCAATACCAACTGTTATTTGTTTTGTTTTACTCATACAGTCCATCTCCTCCCTATTTCGAGAACTGTTTGATGACTTTCATTAACTCTTGGATAGATGCATCTCCATTACCTTCTTGAATCGCTTTAGCTACACAATGATTTGTGTGACGCTCTAACAATGAAAAACCAACTTTATTTAACGCTGCTTGCACCGCAGAAACTTGAATAAGTACATCTACACAATAGCGATTGTCTTCAACCATCTTTTGAATACCCCGAACTTGACCTTCAATTCTTCTTAAACGTTTTACAACTTTCTCAATTTCTTCATCCGTTCTTGGAACCATCTTTTCATGATTTGAACAATGCTCCATCAATATACCCCCTCCTATGCATACATTATACCCGTAAGGGGTATTTTATTGCAAGTTTTTAATTGAATTTTTATAAAAATCCATACTTGCCTATATTCTCTAAATGTGGTGTAATGCTAAAAAAGATAAAGGATAAAAAACTACATGCAAGAAATAATTCGAGATTTACTTACAGAGCATTACACAATTGCAATTCCACTCAGCATCCTATTCAATATCATTATTAGCTTACTTGGGGTTATCCCAAGCATATTTTTAACTGCAATTAACATACAGCTTTTCGGATTAACAGACGGAACAATTATCTCGATCACAGGTGAGGCATTAGGCGCAATTGTTTCATTTTATTTCTATCGACTAGGGCTTCAAAAATTTACCCATAACAAAATGAACCATTATCCCAAAGCAGAGCGTCTTCTTTATGTACAAGGCAAAGAAGCATTTTTGCTCGTTCTATCATTTCGACTTGTTCCATTCATTCCATCAAGCATTGTTACCTTATTTGCAGCTTTAGGAAAAATGTCATTATTCTCTTTCAGCATTGCAAGTACCATTGGTAAAATACCAGCACTACTCATCGAAGTATATTCTGCATACTATGTCATGAACGGAACAAGTGAAGTAAAGTGGATTATAGCAATTGCCGGTTGTATTGGATTATTGTATATATGGAAAAAGCAAAAAAAAAATAAATAAAAAAAGGAGCAATTTGCTCCTTTTTTATTTATTTCACACCAACTGCATCATAGGATTGCTTCACCGCTGTAACTTCTGCAGAAGTTGCGCCATATAAATCAGCTGCCGCTTGGACTAAACCAGCGCGAGCTTGACTAAATGTAGTAGATTGAGTGAAATATTGTGTATTTGCACGATAATAGATTGCTCCTAACTTATCGTTACCAACACCATTCACAGTTACACCATAATGTGTACCACCATTTGCTAGTAAATAAGCCGCTTTATTAATAATTCCGCTGTTCGTATGAACACCACCGTTATCGCTAGAGCCAGTGTAACGCTTAGAATAATGATCTGGATCACCATACTTTGTTGGATCACTCATGGAACGAAGTGCATCCCCTGCTTTACCAGGCGTATAAATGTCTTCTCCAATTTCCCAATCTGGATTACGATTATCATAGTATTCTACTAATGTACCAAAAATATCAGAAACCGCTTCATTTAATGCACCTGACTCATTTTGATAAATTAAATTTGAACTATTTTCTGTAACAGCATGCGTTAATTCATGTCCAACTACATCAATTCCGCCAGATAATGAAGTAAATGTAACTCCATCACCATCTCCATATACCATTTGTGAACCGTTCCAGAAGGCATTATTGTAATTGCTTCCATAGTGGACCGTTGATTTTAACGGAGCCCCTGCATCATTAAGAGAATTTCGATTAAATGCATTTTTATAGTAATCATATGTTACACCTGCATAATAATGAGCATCTACTGCAGCTGCATCATATTTTACATTGAAAATATTATCTGTATCTGCCCACAGCGTTCCAGGTAGTGTAGATCTGTTTTTCGCATCATATGTGAAAATTTGTGCTCCGCGTGTATTATCTTGTAAGTAATAAGTGGAGCCAGATAATGTAGTATTGATGGATTTTGTATCCCCTAATACACCTGTACCTGTCCCAACTTTATTTGTTCCCGTTACAGTTTTAACAACTGCCTTCGCATCTTGCTTTACAGCATCTTGCTTAATTGGTGATTTATCCTCACCTGTTACATGATCAATTGTATTGTATTTATTTAATACTTTACCGCTATCTGCCTCAATGAAATAATAATAGTTTCCTGGTTTCGGATCTAAGAAATTCAATTTTACAACATATGCATATGTTGTATCCTCACCATTTTGGTACACATATAAGTCTGCTGTTGGCTCTACCTCATACTTCGGTGTTAATCCTAAATCTTGTTGTGCAATTTCAATCGCTTTTTTGCCTTCAATCTTATTCTTATTTTTTAGTTTTTCTTTCTTGTCTAAATCTGGTACAACCGTTCCAGATAATACTTTTAATGAACCATCTTTACTCACATGCGCTAGTTGAGTAGATGCCCATACAGGTGTCCCCTCGTATACTTGTTGCATACGCACCACTGTTGAATCAGTTACAGAATCCTTTTTCACTTGTTTCACTTTAAAGGAATCCTCAGCACTCTTTTCCCCTAACTTATACTCTTGCTTCGCCGTATTTAAATAATCAAACACAACCGATTCTGCTTTTTTTCCAGTTGCCCCAGTTAAATCACCCGAAATAAACTCAGGTGACTGTACTGCTTCATTGTACTTTTTTGTAGAGAGCACATTCTTTGAATCTGCGAATGCAGAGCTTGTCCCTCCAAATGTTGTAACTGCCATCCCTGCCGCTAACACCAATGCTAAACTCTTCTTTTTCATATAACCTTCCCCCTAATAAAAATTTTTTTTGAAAAAGAGTAATTTTATATTAGCATTAAGTTTCTAATATTAATATATTAAAAATTCAAATAATTTATTTCTCAAGTTTTGTAGAATTTTGGAGAACAATTATTGAGAAAGGCCCTTTCCGTTTGGAAAGGGCCTTTCTCAATGTTATTATAAGTTTACTGATTGAGACGAATTAACTTCTTGACCATAATTATCTGGTTTCCAAGCATACTGCACGTCGAATACTACCGCCAACACAGTCATAATCACAAATGTTCCTAAGATCATCTTTTTCATACTATAACTCCTCCCTCTTCTTCTAACAGAATAATTGCTAATTTATAATATCGATTACTTTCTTGAAATTCCAACAATTCTTCGAAGTATTCAGCAAGTTCTAAATACACCTTCTTTAAATCTTTAATATTCTTTTCAGCTTTAAAAAAAGGTAACGCTTCTGTTTCTAAAAACTTCTTATAAACTTCTTTTTTCTCAAAATATTTATACTGAAGAATTAATAATAAATACAATAAACTTTTATATCTATCATCTTTTCTGGCGGCGGAAATTCCCTTTTCAATCCATCCTCTCGCTTCCTCAAATTCTTTTAACTGGACACATTGCAAAGAAATTTCATACATAACATCAATATAATTTAAATCTTCTTCCTTTTTATACTGCAGGCACTTTAAATAATATTCTTTCGCCTTCGCATAATTATTTTGACGATAATATAAATACCCAATATTATTTAAAGCAATTGACATAATATTATCTTTATCCGCGAAAGAATTTGCCTCTCTTAAAATATGATTATAAATTCCCATAGCTTCACTATACTGTTTTTTTCGTATATAACTAAAAGCAATTAAAAGTTGACAATTAATTA
Source organism: Bacillus sp. NPDC094106 (assembly GCF_044764345.1). Lineage (NCBI taxonomy): Bacteria > Bacillati > Bacillota > Bacilli > Caryophanales > Bacillaceae > Bacillus > Bacillus sp. NPDC094106. The sequence goes on from NZ_JBIWHY010000019.1 coordinate 107,337, forward strand.
CATGCCTAAACTTATACTCATTTCGAAACCCTTCTAACGCAATATTAGCAAAATACAGTGTCATATGATCAATTTCCATCTGACTATACGTAAGCGCCAAATTATAATAAATTCCAGTTTCATAGTACCCTTGTTCTTTCGCCATAGATTCTGTGTCTAATAGGTACTCCAGCGCCTGTTTATATTTATACTGCATGCAATAAAATAACGCCTTACTATACGTGTACAACAATTTCTGAAATGGCGAATACTTCTTATACATCTTCTTCAACTTCTCTAGTTCTTCTTCAAGTGCCGGGAGATCCCTTTTCATAATTAAATAACGCGTATACAGTAAGTTATAATAATTTATGATCTCAAAATCTAAAACATGCTGTATTTCATTTTGCAAATCATTATATATGCGTTCAACCTGTTGCTTGTCCAAATGAATTAAAGCATTTAACCACTCATCCAACTTCTCTTTTACTTCTTCTTCTACATCTCTCAAATCCGACACAGCAATCTCTAACCTCGCGCAGAGCAGCTGCAAAATTTCCTCCGATGCTTCTATCTTTCCATTTTCGATCTTACTTAAATATGAGACGGAACAAATGCCCTGACATAATTCTTCTTGTGTCATTTTTTGCTGTAGCCGTTTATAAAAAACTTGTTTTCCAATTTTCTCTAGCGATTGTTGCATTGTCCTCCTCCATTCTTAATTACCCTCACTACTTTAATAATACATAAAACTAAAGAAAATATAAATTAATAAATTTAAATTTTCTAAAAAATATCCAGTAATTCATTTCATTCTCCCCTAAACTACTAAATTTCTTACCTATATAAATCCATTTTAATTTTTCGACATCTACATCCCTGCTATGCAGAATAAAAAGTAACCTACACTCTAATCTGTACCCTTTGTAAAGGACAT
>NZ_JBIWHY010000020.1:0-77346 GCF_044764345.1 Bacillus sp. NPDC094106
CGGGTCACCACTTTTGGAGGATTAGCTCAGCTGGGAGAGCACCTGCCTTACAAGCAGGGGGTCGGCGGTTCGATCCCGTCATCCTCCACCATATATTTTATAATGTCGGAGGGGTAGCGAAGTGGCTAAACGCGGCGGACTGTAAATCCGCTCCTTCGGGTTCGGCAGTTCGAATCTGCCCCCCTCCACCATTTTTCAAAAAATAACCTGAGCAGGGTTTATTTTTTTGATAAGACAAGCATACTAGTAAATATTAATGGGCTATAGCCAAGCGGTAAGGCAACGGACTTTGACTCCGTCATGCGCTGGTTCGAATCCAGCTAGCCCAGCCATTTACGAGCCATTAGCTCAGTTGGTAGAGCATCTGACTTTTAATCAGAGGGTCGAAGGTTCGAGTCCTTCATGGCTCACCATTTTCGCGGAAGTAGTTCAGTGGTAGAATACAACCTTGCCAAGGTTGGGGTCGCGGGTTCGAATCCCGTCTTCCGCTTCTTTACTTCGGGGCCTTAGCTCAGCTGGGAGAGCGCCTGCCTTGCACGCAGGAGGTCAGCGGTTCGATCCCGCTAGGCTCCATTTATAAATCAGAAAAAGCTTACATCAATCGATGTAAGCTTTTTTGTATTCTGTTTAAGGAAGACGGCTTGAATTCATTTCGTTTACAATAGAAAGGTAGAAGTGAATACAATACGTTTGGATATTGGTAATGGGGGGATAGATGTTGAAAGTTGTTATTGCATCTGATTCATATAAAGAGAGTTTACGAGCAATAGAGGTATGTAAGGCCATTGAAATGGGATTTAGTGAGGTTTTTCCTGAAGCTAAGTATGTAACAGTTCCAATTGGAGATGGAGGAGAAGGAACTGTTCAATCTCTTGTTGATGCTACAGGTGGAAAGGTTATTTCACTCGATGTCACAGGTCCACTTGGAGAGGAAGTAGAGGCGTTTTACGGTATTTCTCAAGATAAAAGAACAGCATTTATTGAAATGGCAGCAGCATCAGGACTGCATCATATTCCAATTGAAAAACGAAATCCGCTTATTACGACTACAAGAGGAACAGGAGAACTCATATTACATGCATTAGATCAAGGGGTACAGCATATCATTCTAGGGCTCGGAGGAAGTGCTACCAATGATGGTGGAGCTGGCATGCTGTCTGCTTTAGGTGCAAAGTTCTTAAATGAAAATGGAGAAGTAATGGAGCCTGTTGGTGACAATTTACATTCCATTGCCACTTTTAATCTTTCGGAACTAGATTCTCGTTTCGTACATGTGAAATTAGAAGCGGCATGTGATGTAGATAATCCGTTAATTGGGCCAAAAGGAGCCTCTTTTGTATTTGCTAAACAAAAGGGAGCTAATGTAGAAATGATGAAAGAACTAGAAGAAAATTTGAAACATTATGCTCATATATTAAAAGAACACTTCCATGTCGATGTAGCAGAAGTTCCAGGTGCAGGAGCGGCTGGAGGTGTAGGAGCAGCAGTCGTTGCGGTATTAAAAGGACAACTTCGAAAAGGAATTGAAATTGTATTAGATTATATAGGTTTTGATAAACATATAGAAGGCGCTGATCTTGTTTTGACAGGTGAAGGAAGAATAGATGAACAAACAGCCTACGGAAAAGCTCCTGTTGGTGTTGCTAGACGTGCGAAACAACATCATATACCAGTTATCGCTATTGGTGGCTCCGTTCTTTCAAATCATATTTCGATTTATAAAGAGGGGATCGATGCTGTATTTGGGGTAACAGCAAGCCCAATGACATTAGAAGAAGCATATAGATCAGCGGAAGAAAATATTAAAATGACCGCAAGGAATATTGCAACGGTATGGAAATTAGCATCAGAAAAACATCTCTAAGTATAGAGGTGTTTTTTATGTTTACTAATGTATATATACATTAATTAAAAAAACGATATCCCCTTCTTTTTAGGTGGGAGAGAGCATCTATTCATGCATAGATGCGGTTAGGGCCTTTTTCTGCCACATGCGAAGTAAAAACAGAAAGAGCAAACGAGTATAGATTACTTTTTACTCTGCATCGCAGGGATTTAGATGTCGAAAAATGAAAATGGATTTATATAGGAAAGGATTTGTTCTGCTAAGTTCGTTTTATACATAGGTTCACGTTAAAATATGGATTTTAACGTGAATAAGGGTGAATAAGGTGTATATACATACAAAAAAATGTCGAGTTGAGTCAGACTATATAAAAGATTTAAAATATTTAGTGAAGGCATAAAAGGGGGATACTATCTATGAAGAAAGAAATTTCAATTATTGGCGTTCCAATGGATTTAGGACAAATGCGTCGCGGGGTTGATATGGGACCAAGTGCGATTCGATATGCAGGAGTAATTGAAAGAATCGAGAACATTGGGTATAACGTAGAAGACATTGGGGATATATGTATTGAGAGAGAGAAAGAAATAGATGAAAATACAAAATTAAGAAACCTTACACAAGTTGCAGATGTGTGTAATGAGTTAGCAAGTAAGGTTGATCATAGTATAGAAAAAGGTCATTTTCCACTTGTGTTAGGTGGTGACCATAGTATTGCTATTGGGACTCTTGCAGGAGTAGCGAAGCATTATAAGAATTTAGGTGTTATCTGGTATGATGCACACGGTGATTTAAATACGGAAGAGACATCTCCGTCTGGAAACATTCATGGTATGTCGCTTGCAGCAAGCTTAGGTTATGGACATCCTTCGCTTGTAGATTTATATGAGGCATATCCAAAGGTAAAAAAAGAGAACGTCGTTATCATTGGTGCACGTGCATTAGATGAGGGTGAAAAAGAATTTATTCGCAATGAGGGAATTAAAGTATTTACAATGCATGAAATTGACCGTATGGGTATGACGGCTGTTATAGAAGAAACGATTGGGTATTTATCACATACAGATGGTGTGCACTTATCATTAGATCTAGACGGTCTTGATCCACATGATGCACCAGGGGTTGGAACACCTGTAACTGGTGGGTTATCTTATCGAGAAAGCCATTTAGCAATGGAAATGTTAGCAGAGGCTGATATTATTACATCTGCTGAATTTGTTGAAGTAAATCCAATCTTAGATGAGAAAAATAAAACTGCAACAGCGGCTGTTGCATTAATGGGTTCTTTATTTGGCGAAAAACTAAAATAAATGTAAGAAAAGCGGCTGAAGATGCTGCTTTTTTTATTTTAAAATGAGTTATATTATACGATTCATCAAAAAAGTTTGACATCTTACCAATTTAATCCAAGGGAGGGGTGTTGTTTGTAATTGTTGTTTTTTTCATGTATGTTATAATTAATTAGTTGTTGTAAATACATACAGATAGAGCATAAAAAACATTTCAATATATGGATGAAATTGCTCGTAAGTAGGAGGAAGGTGTAGCATGCCTTTTGGAGATATGAACCTTTTGAAATATCTCAGTACGATATTAGATATCGCCGTTGTGTGGTTTGTTATATATAAGCTAATTCTTGTAATTCGAGGCACAAAAGCTGTTCAGCTTTTGAAAGGGATTACAGTTATTATCGTCGTTCGTATATTAAGCTATTTCCTTGATTTGCATACGCTGTATTGGCTAACGGATCAGGTAATAACATGGGGATTTTTAGCGGTTATTATCATTTTTCAGCCTGAAATAAGACGAGCGCTTGAACAATTAGGACGGGGAAGTTTATTTTCTCGTGGAGGCGTTCATGGAGAGAGTGAACCTGAAATTGTTGCCACAGCTGTAGCGAAAGCAACAGAATATATGGGAAAACGAAGAATTGGTGCATTGATTACATTATCCAGAGAAACTGGAATGGACGATTATATAGAAACCGGAATTCCTTTGAATGCAAATGTATCATCGGAATTACTAATTAATATTTTTATCCCTAATACACCTCTCCATGATGGAGCGGTTATTATGCAAGGTAGTACAATTAAAGCAGCAGCTTGCTATCTTCCATTATCAGAAAGTCCTTTTATTTCTAAAGAATTAGGAACGCGTCACCGAGCTGCAATGGGGGTTAGTGAAGTAACTGATAGCATTACAGTTGTTGTATCAGAAGAAACTGGTCAAATTTCTTTAACAAAAAATGGCGAATTACATCGCGATTTAAAGACAGAGCAGTTGAAAGAAATGCTTTTGGCAGAGTTTAGTGGAAATGTGAAGACAACTTCTTCATCTTTATGGAATTGGAATTGGAGGAGAAAGCGTCATGGATAAGTTAATGGAGAACCATTGGTTTTTAAAAGGAATTTCATTACTACTGACATTGATGCTTTTCATGTCAACAACCATAACAGAAAAAAATAACACTGCGAATATATCGCCCCTCACAGGTGATACAAAAGAAACAATAGATTGCCCTATCAAGGTAGATTATGATGCAGAGAAATATATTGTAAGTGGCATCCCAAGCCAGGTGGAGGTGAAATTGGAAGGTCCTAAGGCGTCGGTTGCTGCTATAAAAGCAAAGAGTAAAATTGAGATTCCTGTAGATTTACGTGGTTATAAAAAAGGAACTTATGAAGTTCCCCTAAAAGCAACGAATCTCCCAAGTAATGTGAAAGCAACCGTTCAACCATCAAAAATTAAAGTTACAATTTATAATAAAGCTAAAAAGTATGTTTCTGTAGATGTGAAATTGTCAAATGAAAATCAGCTGCAGGCAGGTACTAGCATTGACAAATCTGCTATTAAGTTTAAACCAGATACTGTTGAGGTAGTTGGAACAGAAGAGGAAATAGATAGTATTGCTTCTGCTAAGGCATTTGTTGATGTAAAAGGTATTAACAAAACGGTAACAAAAGAAGCAGAGGTTATGCTATATGATAAAGATGGGAAACGATTAGATTTAAAAACAAGCCCATCTAGAGTAAGTGTGACAATCCCTGTTGCCACACAGGGAACAGCAAATAATATAGAGAAAACAGTGCCGCTAACCTATGTGAAAAAAGGAAGTATGCCAGAAGGGTTGGCGGTCACTAACATCGGTATTCAGCCAAGTGAAGTGACGATATCAGGTCCAAAAGATGTTTTGGATAATATACAATCCATAGAGGGGGTCGAAGTGGATCTTAGTCAAATGACAGAGTCTACAACATTCGATACCTCTGTTTTATTACCAAAGGGTGTAACAAGTGCAAAACCTGATAAAGTGACGGTTTCTGTCGAGGTACAGAAGCAAAAACAAACAAAGCATAGAACAATTGATGGCATTTCTATTCAAAAAAATGGTCTTTCAAATGACGCCACTTTGCAACTTCTTTCGCCGCAAAGTGGAAAGATAAGTGTTGATATTTCAGGAGAAGCTAGTGTAGTAGATAAAATAACAGCAGCGCAAATAACGGCGGCAATTAATCTGCAAAACCTATCTCCTGGTACGCATGATATCCCAATTCAGGTTAGCGGCCCAAGTAATGTTTCAATAGAGGCAAAACAAAAAAGTGCGAAGGTAACCCTTGTAAAGAAAGAACAACCAAGTCAAGAAGTACAAGGGAACACAGAGCAATCTGATTCACAAAAAGATAAAGAGAATACAACAGACAAACAAAAAGAACAAGAAAAAGGGCAAGAAAAAGATAAAGAGAATACAACAGACAAACAAAAAGAGCAAGAAAAAGGAGCGAATAGCAATGGGTAAATATTTTGGTACAGATGGTGTGCGCGGTGTCGCGAATAAGGAATTAACGCCTGAATTAGCGTTTAAAATTGGTCGTTTTGGAGGATATGTATTAACAAAAGATACAGAGCGTCCAAAAGTGATTATCGGCCGTGATACACGTGTATCTGGTCATATGCTAGAAGGTGCTTTAGTAGCAGGTCTATTATCAACTGGAGCAGAAGTTATGCGCCTTGGAGTTATTTCAACTCCTGGGGTTGCTTACTTAACAAAAGCATTAGATGCACAAGCAGGCGTTATGATTTCAGCATCTCATAACCCAGTACAAGATAACGGAATTAAGTTCTTCGGTTCAGATGGATTTAAACTAACAGATGAGCAAGAAGCAGAGATTGAAGCATTATTAGATAAAGAAGTTGATGAATTACCACGTCCAACTGGAACAAATCTTGGTCAAGTGAACGATTACTTTGAAGGTGGACAAAAATATTTACAATACATTAAACAAACGGTAGAAGAAGATTTCTCAGGCTTACATATTGCTTTAGACTGTGCACATGGTGCAACATCTTCTTTAGCACCATATTTATTTGCAGATTTAGAAGCTGATATTTCTACAATGGGAACTTCACCAAATGGCATGAATATTAATGACGGTGTTGGTTCTACACATCCAGAAGTTTTAGCAGAACTAGTAAAAGAAAAAGGTGCAGATATCGGACTTGCATTCGATGGTGATGGAGACCGTTTAATTGCGGTAGATGAAAAAGGAAACATCGTCGATGGCGATCAAATTATGTACATTTGTGCGAAGTACATGAAAGAAACTGGTCAGTTAAAACATAACACAGTTGTTTCAACAGTTATGAGTAACTTAGGTTTCTACAAAGCGCTTGAAGCAAACGGTATTACAAGTGATAAAACAGCAGTTGGTGATCGCTACGTAATGGAAGAAATGAAACGTGGTGGTTATAACCTAGGTGGCGAACAATCAGGTCATATTATCTTACTTGATTACATTACAACTGGAGATGGAATGTTAAGTGCACTTCAACTTGTAAACATCATGAAAATGACGAAAAAACCATTGTCTGAGCTTGCAGGTGAAATGACAAAGTTCCCACAATTATTAGTGAACGTTCGTGTAACAGATAAAAAATTAGCATTAGAAAATGAAAAAATTAAAGAAATTATCCGTGTGGTAGAAGAAGAAATGAACGGAGACGGCCGTATTCTTGTTCGTCCTTCTGGAACAGAACCACTTATCCGTGTAATGGCAGAAGCACCGACACAAGAGCTTTGTGATGGATACGTACATCGTATTGTAGAAGTTGTGAAGGCTGAAGTTGGCGCTGAATAATTCGCTGGTTTTATATGAAAAAGGAGCACGTTTTGTGCTCCTTTTTCATATGTTTTATAGACAATGAAAAATTTTCATTGACGGTTTATACTGTTTGTTATAAGATGGTCTTGTTCTTTTTCTCAAAATAAGTATGTGATTATTAAAGCGCCAGAACTACAAGTTGTGTAGTTGACGAGGAGGAGTTTTTATCGAGATTTCGGCGGATGACTCCCGGTTGTTCATCACAACCGAAAGCTTTTACTTAAATCACCAAGGTGACTTGATGGACAAAGGTAAAAGTGTGATGAGAGAAAAGGAACGGATAAATACTAGCTGTATAAGTATATACGGACTGAAACCAATCGAGAGGAAGGTGAAGGCCGTTACAGACTTGCAGGGCTAGCAATATGTAATCCGTTTTTGATATGTAAATAATGGAAAATGACTATGTCGTTACATGTTCGCAGAGCAATGTAAGCATTTGTAACGGCGACTAAACATGTGTGGAATCGTAGGATTTATTGGAGAGCAAGATGCAAAGGAAATTTTATTAAAAGGTTTAGAGAAGCTAGAATACCGCGGATATGATTCAGCGGGTATTGCAGTACAAGCTGAGAACGGTGTTGTTGTATACAAAGAAAAAGGCCGTATTGCAAAACTTCGTGAAATCGTAGATGAGAACGTAGCGGCAAGCGTGGGAATCGGTCATACACGCTGGGCTACACATGGTGTTCCAAGTACAGTAAACGCACATCCGCATCAAAGTACATCAAAACGCTTTACACTTGTTCACAATGGTGTAATTGAAAACTATGAGTTAGTGAAAAAAGAATATCTTCAAGATGTGACGTTTGTAAGTGAAACAGATACAGAAGTTATCGTTCAGCTTATGGAACAGCAAGTAAACACAGGATTAAGTGTAGAAGATGCATTCCGTAAAACGTTATCTATTTTACATGGTTCTTATGCGTTAGGATTACTTGATGCTGAAAATCCAAACATGATTTATGTTGCTAAAAACAAAAGCCCGCTATTAGTAGGTGTTGGTGACAACTTTAATGTTGTTGCGAGCGATGCAATGGCGATGTTACAAGTTACGGATCAATTTATCGAGTTAATGGATAAAGAGATGGTAATCGTAACAAAAGAAAGTATTACAATTAAAAACTTACAAGGTGAAACGATTGAACGTGCACCGTTTACAGCGGAATTAGACGCAAGTGATATTGAAAAAGGAACGTATCCTCATTTCATGCTTAAAGAAATTGATGAGCAACCACTTGTAATCCGTAATATCATTCAAAAATATCAAAATGAAAAAGGCGAAATTGAACTAGATGAAGACATCCGTGGTGCAATTTTAGATAGCGATCGTATTTATATTATTGCATGTGGAACAAGTTACCATGCTGGTCTTGTTGGAAAGCAATTCATCGAGAAATTTGCGAAAGTACCTGTAGAAGTACATGTAGCAAGTGAGTTCTCTTACAATATGCCATTATTAACAGAAAAGCCTTTCTTCATTTATATCTCGCAAAGTGGTGAAACAGCAGATAGCCGTGCAGTACTTGTGCAAACAAATGAGATGGGTCATAAAGCATTAACAATCACAAACGTACCAGGTTCTACGCTTTCTCGTGAAGCAGACTATACACTGGCTTTACATGCAGGACCAGAAATCGCAGTTGCTTCTACGAAAGCTTATACAGCGCAACTTGCAGTACTTTCAATCCTAGCAGCTGACATTGCAAAAGTAAAAGGTGAAGTTCTTGATTTCGACTTAACACAAGAACTAGGTCTTGTAGCGAACGCAATGATAGTACTTTGTGATCAAAAAGAAGAAATGGATGCATTAGCAAAACAATTTTTAGCAACAACACGCAACTGCTTCTTCATCGGACGTAGCGTAGACTTCTTCGTAGGTCTAGAAGGTGCGTTAAAACTAAAAGAAATCTCTTACATCCAAGCAGAAGGATTTGCTGGTGGAGAGCTAAAACACGGCACAATTGCTTTAATTGAACAAGGTACACCAGTTATCGCACTTGCTACACAAGAGCATGTAAACCTTGGAATTCGCGGTAATGTGAAAGAAGTAGTAGCACGTGGAGCTAACCCATGTATCATCTCAATGAAAGGCTTAGAGATGGAAGGCGACAGCTTTGTATTACCAGCTGTACACGAAGCATTAGCACCGCTTGTAGCAGTTATTCCATTACAACTTATCTCATACTACGCAGCGCTTCACCGCGAGTGTGATGTTGATAAGCCACGTAACTTAGCTAAATCTGTTACTGTTGAGTAGGAGATTAGTAGTTTTGTGTAGCTTTTGAATAAAGATTGATAATTTATAAAAAGTTTGATTAAAAATCCTGCATATCAATGCAGGATTTTTTTGTTCAGCAATCTGGGGTATTTTGTTGAATAATTAGATTCCTATTATTTTGCTGCGCAATTTAATGTTGCGTGTACCTATCCTTATGGGCGTAATGTTTAAGATGATAGCGAAAGCTTCCAATGGGATTGAACTGAAAGATTATTGATATAGATATTTAAGGGGGAGTTTCAGCCCGCCTTTAATTTTGGGGCTGCAGTGTTATTATTAACAAGTGGCACAAACAAAAAAATAATAAAGTTTGAACGGAAATTTTGTTTAACACTCTTATTAACGATATAAAAGAGACTTCGGTTTTTCTTATTGCTAAGGTTAACGAAAAAGAAAAAATTCAAAACCATCCTTTTACCCTGTACTATGGTACAGGGTTTATAATTCATTATGAGAGGAATATTTAAAAAACTAATAAATCGTAAAGGTGGAAGAGTAATGGGAGATTGTTGTAGTAACCTGAAAGAAGAAAGAATTGAAAATGAGGGTGTTTGTCCATCATGTAAAAATAAAGCTAAAAATGTAAAATTGATTACACTAAAATCATTACTTAAACCATCTGCATTAGAAACATTAAATGTTAAAGAAAATCACTACTTTTGTTCAACAGAAGATTGTGATGTAGTCTATTTTGATACGAATAATAAAAAGTATCTTGTATCTGACATAAAGGTAGCTGTTCATCAAAAAGAGGGTTCGTCAACTACACCAATTTGTTATTGCTTTGATTGGACTAAAGAGAAAATAAAGGAATATGTAGAAAAAGGACTTACTCCTAATCCAGTAGAACATATTCGTGAAAATATAAAAGAAAATCGATGTGGATGCGATGTAAACAATCCTCAAGGCAGTTGTTGTTTAGGAAATGTTACGGGTTATATAAAAGAACTAAGCTAACTATCTACCTTTAACTAAAAGGAGAGCTTTTGTTTAAGAACGCAGTACGGAATTATCAAACTCTATTTCAAAGATACATTTTGTGTCCCAGTAAAAACATGTTTTAGACTATGGAAAAAATGGTGGGTTAAAGAGTGTTTTCATACTTCTCGTTTTCGGAAGTTGATTTAAGTTGTTTTAAGGATAGATTTATTTGATGTGAATTCTTTTAGTTTTCTAAACGAGGATATTGAAATACTTTCAAAGAGGCTGAGCATAAATCAGATTTTTGTCTGACATATGTCTAAGCCTCTTTTTGTATCATTATGCTTATTGAGTCACGGCTTGTTTGTTTTCTTCCATAGATCTGATGGATTGGGCTACCTTAACCATCATGGAGCATTCGATTCTCTTGCGGAAGATGTCACAACTGAAGTCGTAAGTTCCCTTAAGAGAGCCGGTTGCATGCAACGCGTTGGCAGGGCAACCGCCACTGCAGTAGAGTTTCGCCCAGCAGTCCTGGCATTCCGGCTTCGAGTAGCAGTTGCTCTCTTTAAATTGGCATTGCATCTCTGGTTTTGTGATTCCATCCCAGATGTTTCCCATGCTATATTCTTCATCCCCGACGAACTGATGACAAGGGAATATCTCACCCCATGGTGTGACAGCGAGATATTCGGTTCCTGAGCCACAGCCGGAAATTCTCTTTTGGATGCAAGGACCTTCTGAGAGATCAAGCATGTAATGGTAGAAGGTAAAGCCGTTGCCTGTTTCTTCGCGCTTAAGCATTTCCTTGGCGAGAATCTCGTACTGGTTATAAATCTCTGGGAGGTCTTCCTCAGTAAGCGCATATGGTTCACGTGGATCACAGATGACCGGTTCCATCGAGAGTTTGTCGAAACCAAGATCTGCGATATGAAAAATGTCATTGGTGAAGTCGACATTGTTCTGGGTGTATGTTCCACGTACATAGTATTCTTTTTCTCCACGCTTTTCGATAAATTCCTGGAATTTCGGAACAATATAATCGTAGCTACCCTTTCCAGTAATCGTTTTCCGAAGCCCATCATGGACCTCTTTTCTTCCATCAAGGCTCAATACGACATTGTACATTTCCTTATTTAAGAAATCGGTGACCTCATCGCTCAGCAGCATGCCATTTGTAGTGAAGGTAAAACGAAAAGTTTTTTTGTATTCCTTTTCTTTGCTTCTTGCGTAGGCGACGATCTGTTTGACAACCTTCCAGGCCATGAGCGGTTCTCCACCAAAGAAGTCGACGTCGAGGTTTCGGTGATAACCGGAGTTCTCCAATAGGTAATCGATGGCTCTTTGTCCAACCTCATAGCTCATAATTGCTCTGTTTCCGTTGTATTTCCCTTGACTGGCAAAGCAGTATTCACATGATAGGTTACAAGTATGCGCGACATTGAGGCAGAGGGCCTTTACATAAGTTTGACGATTTCTCAAATTAATTGAGAGGTCCTTATATTCATCCTCAGTAAAGAGTTGCCCATCATTTTTTAGTCCTGCGACATCCGCGATTGTTTCTCGAATGTCTCTCTCGGAGATGTCTGCATCATGTGCGTATTTTTCTAGCATTATTGTCACGATTTCCTCCGCAGGGGTATTTTCATAACGTGCAATAATTTCATAGGCGAGGTCGTCAACAACATGTACCGATCCACTATAGGTGTCGAGTACAATGTTGTATCCGTTTAGTTTATATTGATGAATCATACCTGATAATCAGACTCCTTTTGTCCATAGAAATTGCCGCCCATCTGGAAAGCAGTTGGGCGGTACAGTTTCAGTTTCCTATCTGTTCATTTTGTTTTCACAATGTTGATTTGCAACTCCGCAAGAAGTTTTGCAAGCTGACTGGCAAGATGTTTGACATGCGCCGCATCCACCATGTTTTGCGGTATCTTTCAGTTTACGAGTGCTCAGTGTTACGATTCTTTTCATAACGCACAACTCCCTTTTGAAAATATTTTTTGAAGAAATAAGATTTAAACTTTGTGAAACCCTTCACAATGTTAGTTATAATTTGTGAAGGGTTTCACATTAATTCCAACAATAATTTTAACAACATCTCGGGTTTACGTCAATTATTCCTGATGTCTTGATACTCTGGAAACTCTAATTGATTTCGCTTCCCTTTTTCACTTGCTAAAATTTAGAGAGTCCCTGGAGCGCGAAATATTCGCATATAAGTGTAGCTTGAACACGAAATTATGGGGATTTATATCTTAACTGTGCCGTTGAATATAGATAGCTTCTTGACTAGACTACTAGAGGCTTTATTTCGTTTTTGAAATGAGGTTTCTTTTTTGTATTTATATGATGTAGTTTACAACAGGGAGAAGGAAAATGCTCTGATGAACACTGGGGGAAAATGAAATTACCTGTTCACTAAAGGATATAGCGAACAGGTAATTTCAGTGTTTTGATGTTTGTCCCATTTTCATGGTTCACTTCAGTAACGGAGGGGGGATTGTTTACGAGTGCCCTTCATCAATGTTTCTATTCTGAATCCCAATTTTTCCTGCTTTAATCTTGCTTCGGAATAGTGCAAAATATACAAGAGTTCCCGTTAAAAATAGCGTTCCGCCTACAATCGCCACTCCATGAAACATATCAGGAATAGTTAATACCCCCATTTCGAACACGAGCCATATTAAAGCGCCGTACGTAACAGGTGCTCTCCATTTCCCTAAATTGAACGTCTCCGCGTCAGGCAAATCTTTTCTACGTAAATAGTAAGCCAAAACGGTTATGAAGTATAAAGCGGTAAGAACAACAGATGTTGATCCGACTAGTAAAGTTAAAGAATCAGAGAATAGGATTGCTATAATATCGAGAACTAATACAAGCAAAATCGCATTTACTGGTACGGATGTTCCTGGGTTCACCTTTTTAAAATAACGTGAAGCAAAAAATACATCGTCCCGCGCCATTGCATAGATGACACGGGAAGCAGAAGCCATTCCGATTAACCCGCATGCAAAAATGGAAATGATAACAAGAAGCATAAACAAAGTGCCGATGAATTGGCCGAGCTTTGTTTTAATAATAAGCGGAAGCGGGTTGGCAGAAGCTGTCACACCGGCTAAATCCGTAATGGAAATTGTAACAGTAAAAAGAAAAGCAAATCCAATGATACCACCAATCAGCAATGCGAAAAATACAGCACGTGGTACATTTTTACTAGCGTCAATTGTTTCTTCCGAAAGATTCGCCGCGGCTTCAAAGCCGACCATGGTCCACGATCCCATTAGCATAGCAATTACAAAGCCGCCAAGGTATGTGCCATTTTTCTGTTCGCCAATATTTGTTAGCATGTCCCAATTCGGAGTTGTGAATAGTGCAACAACAGCAAGAATAACAAGAATGCCCACCATACCGATCACTTCGGTATATACTGCAATGTCATTGAGGCGAGAAGCCAGTTTTACGCCAAAAATGTTGAGAACAGCCTGTAGCAGTAGGGTTGCGAGTGCAATATACAACAGGGTTTTTCCACTGATATTCCAGCCGAATACATCAGCAATGAGTGGAGCCAGGCCAAAATCGACGGCAGGAATGACTATGACAAAAAAGCAAAATCCGAGCCAGCCGGAAAACCACCCTAATCCTTGATTTGCAAGCCGCGTCACCCATTGATACGAATAGCCGCTTAGTGGCATTCTTCCTGCCAATTCGGCAATAACAAGAGCGACAAGCAAGTGGCCTGCTAATACGATGGGCCACGTCCAAATACCTGCGGGTCCCGCATTGTTTAAAACAAAACCAAAATTCGTGAAAATGCCCGTTGTGATAGACATAAATGAAAACGCAACTGCAAAAGAACTAAAAAACTTTAAAGACCTCTTTAACTCTTGCTTGTAGTGATATTGCTGCATGTTATTCGTTTCCTGCTTGATTTTTGTTTGCATAAAAAACCTCCTTCTGTTTTGTCAGTACGTTGTATCCCAACTTATCTTGTATCCCTCCTTTCTTTATAAGTTTGAAAATTCAGTCTTTTTCAAGCGTTTTTATTCACTCTCCTATATTGCAAGTACCATACCAATTATACAATTCGCGTCATGCTTTAATTTTGTAAGCTTTTCACTGTTTAAAATGTTGCCTCATTATGAAATTTGGAATAGTTTATTCAAGATTTCATATTCTGCTGGTGACTGATGTTCTATACAAGAAAAGCGCATTTCCCGTACGCTTTTTTATGTTATTAAGAGGAAAGTACGATATACTTGACGTATCTTTAAAGATGTAACTATAATTGTTACGATTCGTGGATACGCTTATTTTATATTTACAACGGAAAGGGTGAATAGCGGAAGTGAATGAAGTTAATCGCGATGTATATAAACCTGTAAAAACAAACAGGTTATGGATGATTCTTGTATTAGGAACACTCACAGCAATTGGACCATTGTCCATTGATATGTACTTGCCTTCGTTACCCAAATTAACGGATGATTTACAAACGAGTGCTTCCCTTGCTCAGCTTACTTTAACAGCTTGTTTGCTAGGACTTTCAGTTGGACAATTATTTGTTGGTTCCATTAGTGATATTTATGGACGGCGCAAACCTCTTATTATTGCTCTTATTATTTATGTTGTATCTTCTTTACTTTGCGTAGTTGCACCATCTATTTGGAGTTTAGTTCTCTTACGTTTCTTACAAGGAGCCTCAGGTTCAGCAGGAATTGTTATATCGCGTGCTATGGTGCGTGATATGTACTCAGGTCCTGAGATGACAAAGTTTTTCTCACTGCTTATGTTAGTAAACGGAGCAGCGCCTATTTTAGCTCCAATTATTGGGGGACAATTGTTACAGTTTACATCATGGCGTGGAGTTTTTATCGTTCTTGGCGTGATAAGTGTCTTTATGTTAGTATCCGCTATTTTTGTATTACATGAGACATTACCTCTAGAGGAGAGGGAAACAGGTGGTTTAACTGGAACATTATCAACATATGGGAAATTGCTGAAAGATCGCTTATTTATGGGATATGCTTTGTCTCAAGGTTTAGTATCAGCAGCGATGTTCGCATATATTTCGGGTTCACCGTTTGTGTTGCAAAACATATACGGGGCATCACCACAAGCATTTAGTTTATTCTTTGCTATTAATGGTATTGGTATTATTATTGCCAGTCAAGTTACTGGCCGTTTGGCAGGAAAGTTAAGTGAGAAAACATTATTTGTAGCTGGTATTGGAATTGCAGCTGTTGGCGGTATTTCCTTACTTCTCATAATTGTACTAGGAATAGGATTAATCGGTGTTTTATGCTCATTATTCCTTGTTGTATCAAGTATTGGGATCGTATCGACAACAGGCTTTACACTAGCAATGAGAAATCAAAAACAAGCTGCTGGAACAGCATCTGCATTACTTGGATTATTACAGTTTATTTCCGGAGCGCTTGTTGCACCTTTAGTAGGTATTGGAGGGAGTAATAACGCACTTCCTATGGGTATTGTGATTGCCCTATGTGAAGTGGGCGCCGTTTTATGTTATATGTTTATGGCAAAGCGCAGCGAAAAGCAGTTTGCACTTCAAGAACAGCAGGATATAGAGGCATAAGAGTACTAAAAAAGAGCTAATTCAAAATATACTCTGAATTAGCTCTTTTTGCTATTTCTTTGAAACAGTTCATACATGTTATTTATAATTGTATCGTATAGAGCGGCTAATTTATCCCAAACCCAGCGATTCGAATCAATCTCTTTTTCACCGCAGTCAATAATATCCGTATGATCTGTAATCTTATAGGCTCTTTCTACAATTATCGGAGCGATTTTTGGGATACGAGGGATATTTTTTAATATATCGGCAAAGTTTCCGATATAGACATGACCGATAATTTCAATTGCCAATGATTCATCAGATATATTGAGGATGGTACCATGTTGATTCGTATGTTCTTGCTTTAAATATTGGGCGAGTTTGAGTGGAGCTTTTTTCTTCTTCAGTACGCGGCGAAGGCTTTCTGTATTTTCAATATGAAGCGATCTTTCACGTATGAGAATAGACAGTTCTTCTCCCATAAATAATAGTTTATTGTACATATATATTTCCCCTTGTATTCTAAAAAATGGATAACTCACCCTTAAATATATATAAATCTATTTTAATTTTTTGACATCTAAATTCCTGCTATGCAGAATAAAAAGTAACCTACACTCATATGTTCGTTCTGCTTTTACTTCGCATGTGGCAGAAAAAGGCCCTGACCGTTTCTATGCATGGCCAGATGCTCTCTCCTACCTAAAAAGAGGGATTTTATGTCGTTTTTTAATTGATGTATATATAGTTACTTCATGTATATATCAGTCTACCATGCTATGTTCTATATGTGTGCTTACACTTTTGTAAGGTATACGGTGAAGTTATGGAGATACTGATAGTATAAAGTGACGATACTGTGACAAAAATGATAGTATGTATATAAAATGGAGGTCATACGTGCAAAGTTTGAAGTGTTCTCGTTATAATAACAAGTAGAGATAAAATTGAACTAATCGGGCTTTTACGGGCAGTGTATTTCCTGCCGAGCTTCTTTTCCGAATCTTGAGGTGGGAAGATTACTACCCGCGAATAGCAGGATAAGTAGTAGATGTAGATAAAAGGAGAGTAAGAGATGAAGAAAGTGTGGGGTATTGTTTTGCTTGGAAGTATGCTTCTTTTAGCGGGATGTAATGGAAATAAGGACGCAAAAGAATCAAAAGAACCAAAAGAAAAAGTAGAACAATCGGCAGATCAGCAAGAAGATATGAAAGTATATCAAGATGTCCATAAAAAGTATGATGAGAAAATGAATAAAGAGTTAAATGAATCCGTAAAACTATGGGAAGAAACGAAAGAAAAAGCTGGGAAAAAATTAGGAGACGCGCAGTTTAAAGAAGATGTTCACAAGGTAACAACAAGTATGTTAGAGGATATTGATCATATTCGTAAAGAAATTCGCGTACCTAAGTCAAAAGAACAGGAACATGAGTTATATGTTGGTTTCTTAGATGAGGCAGAACAAGCAATGAAAAAGCTAGATAAACTAGCGAAAGATGAAGATTCATCATTAATTCGTGACATAGAAGTCCATTTTTCAACAGCTTCAACATACTATAAACGTTTTCAAAAAGAAGCACAAAAATAACCTTGCGCACCGCAAGGTTATTTTTTCTTTTTCCCATCTCCGTCTTCATCTTCAGTTACTAAGACTTTCTGTTCTTCGTGAAATTCTGAAATTGTTTGTCCGGTAATGTTGTCAAACGGGGTGTAGAAAGAAATTATATTTTTCTTTTTAATAAATAATTTGTAAAAGCCGATTATGACCAATATTACAATTGTTAGTGGTAATCCTATAACGGCCATAAGGAATGGATCCATTGTAAATCCCCCTTCTAGGGAAAGGCATTATTAAAGATGCCTTTTACCGTATTATAAAGCTAAGAGGTGATTTTTACCAATTTGTATTTGGGATTTCATATAGTATTGGTTCTAGTCCTGATTTACGATATGTAAAAGATTAAAAATAAAGAAGTAGGCAATCGCCTACTTCTTTATTTAATTTCTTTCTTATATTCTTTCTTTGTTCCATCAGAGAAAACAACTTCTAAGTCGAACTTTTGATAATCTTTGTCCAGTTGGAAGACGCTCACCACTTGATCAATAACTTCTTGATCTGGTGTATTTTTATCAAATGTTAATTTTTGCAGAAGTGGACTTAGCTTTGGAATCGCTTCGTCTCCTGTTAATTTCACATTAGCTTTATGGTCTTCAATTTTTGCGTCCATCTTTTTGTTAGCACCTTTGTTTTTATAATCAGCTTCGTAATCTTTCTTTGTATCTTGATAATCTGTTTTTAAAGTAAATTCATTAAAGTTAAGCTTTAAATCAGCGGGTGCTTCATTTTTCGCTTCGTCCGTTGTTTTTTTATTAGAAGTTGTATCTTGTTTTGCTGGTGCCTTACAGCCTGTTAATGCGGGTACTAGCATAAGAGCTAATAAAACTGAAAGTAAAATTCTCATTATATATTCCTCCTTATTGTAACTTCCTTCCATACAAGTTTTTCCCAATTTCATGTAATTATGTATGTGTTCGAAATAAATTATTTTCCTTGTGTCACGTAGAATACTTCGCAATTTAAATCAAAAATAACTTGTATGTATATGGTAAATTGAAAATGTAGGGAGGCGCAAAAATGTATGAAGAATATAAAGATTTGATTAAAGGAGCAGTTACGTATATAGAAGAGCATTTAGATGAAGAACTTACGACTGAAAGAGTAGCTTCTTATAGTGCTATATCCATGTATCATTTTCATCGTATTTTTCAAAGTCATCTTGGGATGAGTGTCACTGATTATATTCGAAAAAGAAGATTAACACATGCTGCTCAAGCGTTGGTAATGACAGATAGAGCAGTTCTTGATATTGCAGTGCAATATGGTTTCTCTTCACAAGAGGCATTTACAAGATCATTTAAACGAATGTTTCATTTGCCACCCAAAAAGTATCGTACATATTTTCAATCATTTTATATAGAAAGGGAGGGCGTTTCAATGCAAAAAGGATTACCAAAAGGGTGGGTATTAAGCGGAAGTCACCCTGGAGAATATGAAATGGGAATAGACTATGAAACGGTTCATCAAGGAAAAACATCGGCTTATATAAAAGCGAAAGAGGATGTTACACATGGCGGATTTACAACACTTATGCAAATGTTTAAAGCTGATAAATACAGGGGGAAACGTTTGCGCCTAACGGCATTTATTAAAAGTAAAAGTGTGAAAGATTGGGCAGGACTGTGGATGCGTGTAGATGGGAAAGATACAGAGCCATTAGCTATGGATAATATGCAAAATCGTCCAATTAAAAATACGACAAACTGGGAGCCTTATTCAGTTGTGCTGGATATAAGAGAAGAAGCGCTCGGAATTGCATTTGGCATTTTATTATCAGGAGAAGGCTGTATATGGGCGGATAGTTTTCGATTGGATGAAGTCGATGAAAAGGTGCCGTCAACGGACTTAGCGGAAAATTTTTATGAGACTCTTTCTGAAGAACCTACAAATTTGCAGTTTGAAGACATAGAAGAATAAGTAAAGGTGAGAAAGAACACATGTGGAAAATGTTATTCTATTCAATATCGGAATTATTGAAATTAGAAACACCTTCGTATTTCCTTATATGGTTTTTTGTACTCTTTATAATTGGTGTGCTCAGTGAAATGATAGAAACAATAGGGAAAAGAAAGCCACTTTTACATTCTCTATTTAAGGCTATTATAGAATGCTTCCTTGCATTAATTATTTGTATCGGTATTGGTATTCTATTATTTCGTATCATTCATTTCATATTTCCGAGTCAAGTTGAACCCTATGATATTGCCTATGGAAGATGGCTAGCATTCATTGCATTAACTTTATTTTCAATTATCGGTTTTTTAGTGAAGATCACAAAACAAAAGACAAGGATATGGTTGAAACCGACGGGAGTCATTGCTCAATTTTTCTTTATTAGTATAAGTGTTTGGGGAACAATTACTATTTTTCAGCCATCTTTACATATGAGTATGCTAGTTATACTTTTATTTAGTTTTATATTAACTGTATTTCAGTTTCTTGGTTGTTTATATGAGTATCGTTCTTAATAATTTACAAAAAGTGGATTGACAATAATTAGAAAAGGTATATAATCTGAATGTAAGTGATCACTTGCATAAGGAAGAGAGGATTATATGGCGCGCTCAAAGACAGCAGACAAAATTATTCAAGCAGCAATTGAGTTAGTGAAAGAAAGAGGATATAAAGCAGCAACAACGAAAGAAATCGCAATGCGTGCTGGTGTCAATGAAGTAACGATATTTCGTAATTTTAAAAATAAAAAGGGTATCATTGAAGCAGCCGTTTATGAATTTTCATATGTACCGCATGTAAAACAGTTTTTACAAACAGAAGTTGTGTGGGAATTAGAAACGGATTTGAAGAATTTAGCAAGGCACTATCATAAATTTTTGAATGAAGCGAAAGACATCATTTCTATCGGTATACGTGAAACAGGTGAATTTCCCGAATTAGATGATGAAATTGCTAAGATACCAAAAGGATTAAAAGAAGAATTGATGATTTATTTTGAAAAGATGCAGCAAGAAGGAAAAATTATTCATACAAATATTGAAGCGCAAGTAATGAATTTTATATGGATTAATTTTGGGTATTTTCTATCTAAATTGCGTTTTGAAAATCGACTCATAGAGATCAATGATGAAAATTTTATTGAAAATAATATAACCTTATATGCTAGGGCATTAAGACCCTAGTATTTATTTAAAATCAAATGCAAGTATGTACTTGCTTGCGGAAGGGTGGAAAGATGAATACATTGAAGCAATTTTTAAAAATACCGGGTACGTATGTAGGAGTTATAGTGGCGTTAGCGTTTCAACTTATTTTCTTTTGCGTTTGGCTTACAGCATATGATGGAGTAAATGAAAGAGCGGATCAAATGCACATTGCTATTGTGAATCAGGATACGAACATGGGAAGTAAAGTAGCAGAAGGTTTACAGAAGAACTTACCTTTCCAAGTAACAAAAGAAAAATCTATGGAAAAAGCAAAAGAAGAAATGAATGCACATGCATACGATATGATTATTGAAATTCCGACTTCTTTTTCAAAGGATGTAAGTGAAAAAGGAAAAACAGATTTAACCTTTCATATTAACCAAGCAAACGCTATGATGGCAAAGCAGATGATGGAAGGAGTCGCGAAACAAGTTCGTGACAATGTAAATAAAGAAATATCAAATTATAAGCAGCAAGCAGTTGCTGGAAAATTACAAGCCATGGGTCCAGGGAGCGTAGAAGCAATAAAAGGTTTAACTGAAGACTCAGTTGGATTTACGATTCATAAAGTAAATGATGCAAAAGGATTTTCCGTAAACATGGTACCGCTTATGATCGTGTTAGCTTCATTTGTAGGAGCGATGATTATGAGTATGGAATTATCTAAAGTGGCAAAACAGGTAGGAGGCAGCTGGGATAATTACTTATCACGACAAGTGATTAACACCGCAGTATCAATCCTACTTGCATGTATTACAATTGGTTTAATGAAAGTATTTCAAATTGAAGCGCAAGAAACGGTATGGAATGTATGGGTATTTCAAGCAATCGTCTTTTTTGCTTTCCTATCATTAACACAAATGTTTATAACCTTATTTGGAAATGCAGGCATGCTTTTTAATATTATTTCGCTGTCATTACAACTCGTAAGCTCTGGTGTTATGGTACCACATGCAATGTTATCAAAAACATATCAAACAATCGGCGAATTATTTCCCGCAACATATGCAGCGAATGGTTATTATACAATAATATTTGGCGGTGGAAGTTTGAAAGAAAATATTATTTCTCTATTATTTATAATTATCATTACACAAATTGTAGCGCTAGTTGCGATGGGAATATCATTTGCATTAAAAGGGAAGAGGCGTTTAGTAAAAGAAGCATAAAGAAAAAAGGTATCTGTTTTTCTTAAATCATCATAGATGTAATGAGCAAACAAGTAAGTTGTATTCAGTTTTTTTTAGAGAAGCAAGACACTGTGCATATAGAGGGAACTGAAAAAGTTCCTCAAAAAGAAAAAGAAGATAACCTCCTACGTAAATAGGTAGTTATCTTCTTTTTAGTTTCTGTATTTTGATAAAAGTTCTGTTATTGGCTCAAAGTAGACACTTTTCAGCAGCCTTTGCATATACAGTGGCTTTCTTTTTAAAAGTTAAAATTATCAGGATCTGGACCAACGCGATGATTTTCATTTAATGATTGAATAGCTTTCATATCTTCAGTGCTTAATTCAAAATCAAAGATATTTGCATTCTCAATAATGCGGTGTTCTTTAATTGATTTTGGGATAGTCACAACTTCATTTTGCAGATCCCAGCGTAAAATGATTTGAGCAGTTGATTTGTTATACTTTGTAGCAATTTCCTGCAATGTTGGATGATCAAGTAATTGACCTTGCATTAATGGTGACCAAGCTTCAAGTTGAATGCGATGTTCTTTACAAAAAGCATGCAGTTCTTCTTGTGTTAGACGTGGGTGATATTCGACTTGGTTAACCATTGGTTTAATCTCAGCAATTTCGAATACGTCTTGTAGATGGTGAATATGGAAATTGCTGACGCCGATAGCACGAACGCGACCATCTTTATAAAGCTTTTCTAATGCTTTCCATGATTCAGTGTACTTTCCTTTTACAGGCCAGTGTACTAAATAAAGATCTAAATATTCTAAACCTAGTTTTCCTAATGTAGTTTCAAAAGCTTGTAATGTCGACTCATAACCTTGATCACTATTCCATACTTTTGATGTAATGAATAGTTCTTCGCGTGGAATACCAGATTCTCGAATTGCTTGTCCAACACCTTCTTCATTTTTATATATAGCCGCTGTATCAATGCTACGGTATCCGTTTTTGATAGCTGCTTTTACAGAATCAATAACTTCTGTACCATCTTCAACTTTAAAAACACCTAGACCAAACCAAGGCATCTTCACGCCCTTATGTAATGTTGTGTAATCTTGTAAACTTGTGATTGTCATATTATTTCCCCCTAGCTTTTTTATTTGTTGCTTCAATTGCTTGGTGAATGATATTTGCGAAATTATGCTCATATAAAACATTTAAACCTTCTGCAGTTGAACCACCTGGTGTTGTCACTTGTTCACGCAGCATAGCTGGATCTTGTTCTTGCTTGAGCATAGCAGCAGAACCAGCAATCATTTGAATGACAAGATGTTTTGCTGTTGCTTCATTAATCCCATAACTTTTTGTTGCTTCAATTAGACCTTCAGCAAAGTGGTACAGGAAGGCTGGGGCACTGCCAGTAACAGCAGTTAGCCTATGAATTTCTTCTTCAGTGCAAAGTTGTGATGTACCAATGCCTTTTAAAAGAAGTTGCAGTGTTTCTTGCTGTTCTTCATTTACGGAATGTCCCATCGTATATAAGGAGATAGACTGTCCAATCGTCGCAGCTGTATTTGGCATAATCCAGGCAACTGGTGTACCTTGAGGAAGTTTTTCCTCTAAGTAAGATGGGCCAATTCCAGCAGCAACGGTCACTACAAACTGATGAGTTAGAAGAGGAGATAACTCCGCTAATAACTGTTCATGTGCAGCTGGTGGCATTGCTAAAACGATGGTATCCACAGCTTTGATATACTGTTTCCAATCATTTGTAGTCGATACGCCATATCGTTGCTCTAATTGTTTGAGCTTTTCTGTATCGCTTCGATTAGATACAATAATTTCTTCGATGTATTCTTTACTCGTCTTAAGTAGACCAGTAAATATTGCTTCTGCCATACGTCCGGCACCAATAAATAAAATTCGATGTTTTTTTAGCATATCCTTTATTCCTTCCTATTCTCAAAGATATTATAAAAAACGATAACATCTGTGAGAGATTTTTGTAAAAAGAAAAGACTTGTATACAAGGAAAACTTTTATCCCATATGAATGAGCAATAATATTCCTATTTATTAAAGTTTCACTCTAACAGGGAGATATGCATCGGTTGAAGTGAAATGAAAAAACCTAGCATATAAGTCATATATCCAACTTACATGCTAGGTTTGTATTGTGTTTATGAATACATTATTTTTTTGTTAATCCTAGTAATACAGCACCGCCGATAATTAAGACACTACCAAGTGCAATAAACACCATTTGTCGTTTTGTTTTCTTCTCACCTAAGAAGACAATTGCACCAAATGTTGAGATAACGATTCCCGTTTGGGATAACGAGAAACTTGTTGCAACACCAACTTTTGGCTGAGAAAGGAATAAGAATAAGTTACCTGTACCCCATAATAAACCAGATAAGATATTGCGAATTGCATATTTATTGAAAGGTTTATGTTTTGCAGTTAAGAGTACGGCACCGGCAAACATACCAACAGCTTGTGGTAGGATAGCAGCCCAACCATCGATGTTATACCAACGAATAATGATTACATATACTAGATATCCAAATGTTGAGAGAATTAGTGTAAGGATACCTTTTTTAAATTGACCAGGTGGTTGCGCATTTTCTTTATCATCTAAAGAAGTGAAGACAACACCAACAACAATTAATAGAATTGCAATCGTTCCCAGAATAATTGTAGTTGTAGTTGTCCATTCATGGAATACAATTACCCCAAAGATAGAAGTAGCTACAAGTTGCATACCTGTTGAAATGGTAACAGTGGTTGAAACACCTAATGTTTCAACAGTTTTTAATTGGTTAACTTGTCCTAAAGCCCAGAATATACCTGAAATAAAGCCTACGATTAAAACTGTTAAAGTAAGTGTTGGCTGTGTAAATGCAAACATAATTGATGCGAAGAATAGAGCGCCGATTGTCATACCTACCGTCTGGCTATATGCACCACCGCCCATTTTTACGCTTACTAATAAGACGTTTCCCCACGCAATTGCAGGCAGAAGCGCTAATAAAATGTCCATTACAAGACTCCTCTCATTTTACTATATTAATATAACCAAAGTTCGTTCTAACGATTGGTAATTCTCCACTTGAAAAGTAGAAGATTACCGATCGCGAAAACAGGATGAAGAATTTACGATATAAATGCGTTTTCATTTCTTCATTTTTTCAAACACTTTCATATAATAACAGGAAAATGCTCTTTTTAGAAAGTAAATTCAAATAGAATGTATATTGTTATAAATATAAAAATTTCGTCATTAATTGTAATAAAAAAAGATCTCAATTTGAGATCTTTTTAAGGGGGTGGGGAACTAAAATGATGCAGCTCTTTTTAGCTAATGGGAAGATGGGGACAATCTATTTCCCAAAAGTGTTACTTTATGTCTTCATTATATGAAATACGACCAATAGTAACTATCGAATTAGCTTACAAGAAAATTACATTTTTGTAAGGTGAATGTTTTGTTATTCTACAAAACATTTTATTTTTCGGGAAATAAAAAAGCAGCTTTTGTCGAAAGCTGCTTTAAGAAGAAGTAATTCTTTTATTAATAAGTTGAATGCACAATAAGAAAATGAGTGACATACTAACTGTTATGATAACAAGTGTCCATGCAAGCTGCATATTACTTGCATCAATTGCCATATAAATGGCCGTTGGAATCGTTTGTGTTTTTCCAGGAATGTTTCCAGCAAACATCAGCGTCGCACCGAACTCGCCAAGTGCTCGTACAAAACTTAAGATCATACCGCTCAGTAGTGCCGGGAATGCAAGTGGTAGTGTGACGTGTAAAAAGACTTGATACTCACTTGCTCCAAGGTCACGGGCACCGTCTTCAATTTGTTCATTTGCAATCGAAAATCCTGTTTTGGCAGATTGATACATAAGTGGGAATGAAACAATTGTTGAAGCAATAACAGCAGCCCAAGATGTAAACATAATCGATTGCTGAAACAATGATTCAATCCATTTTCCAATCGGACTGTTATTCCCAAAAATAATAATGAGAAAGAAACCAATTACAGTTGGCGGGAGTACCATTGGTAATAGGAAAATGGTTTCTAATAGCACTTTGTAACGCCATGAGGAGCGTGCTAATACTCGTCCAATCACTGTGCCAAAAATCATAACAATGATGGTGGCGAATGCAGCTACTCGTAAAGAAAGAAAAACAGGTGACCAAAGTGTATCAAATGCCATAGTAGTTATGAAAGGATTGTAAATCCATATTTTTTAAAGATAGATTGTGCATCTTTTGACTGTAAATATTCATAGAATGAAGTCGCCTCTTCTTTATGTTTAGATTCTTTTATAACCCCTACTGGATAGTGGATAGGTTCATGAGAATTAGCCGGCGCCGCATCGACAATTTTCACTTTGTCTGAAATGAGAGCGTCTGTTTTGTATACAATACCAGCGTCTACATTACCTGTTTCTACATATGTTAACACTTGGCGAACATCTTTTGTAAATACAATTTTGTTTTGAAGATCATTCCAAAGATTTTCATGTGTAAGAGAAGCTTTTGCATATTTTCCTGCCGGTACAGATTCAGGTGTACCGATTGCTAATTTTTTCACTTTATCTTCTTTTAACTCTTGAAATGTTTTAAGAGAACTTTCTTTTGGAACAACTAAAACAAGCTCATTTCCAAGAAGGTTTTTACCTTCTTTTTCATTGATAATCCCTTTTTTTACAAGTGTTTGAAATTTATCTTCTGCTGCGGAAAAGAATAAATCAGCAGGAGCACCCTGTTCGATTTGTTGCTGAAGTGCGCCAGAACCACCAAAGTTAAAGGAAAGTTTAATATTAGGTTCTTTCTTCTTATATTGTTTTTCGATTTCTTTAAAAGCATCCTGCAAACTAGCAGCTGCAGATATAGTAAGTTCAACTGTCTTTTCTTCTTTCGCGTTCGTTTTTTCTTTCTTTTCCCCATTTGTGCAGGCACTACTCAAAATGAGAAAGAAAGAAAGTATGAATGCCCCAATAAATCGTAATGTAAATTTGTTCATACATATAATCCCCTTTCTTTTTCCCATATTAATTATAACTAATTATATTTAATTATAAATAGTTATAATTAAATATAATGTGAAATATATCACTGTTTGAAAAAATAGGAGAAATATTCTTTTCTTTGTTACAATGAAGGAAGAAAGTGAGGAATCGCCTATGGATTATCATTCCTACACAACGGAAGAAGTAGCGAAACGATTAAAGGTATCAAAGCTAACTGTGTATGACTTAATTAAAAAAGGAGAACTGCCTTCTTATAGGGTTGGTAGACAAATGCGCATTGATGCTGTGGATTTAGAACAATATATTAAGCAAATGAAAATAGGAAAAGTACAAGTATCTCCTGTAAAGATGGAAGAGAAGAGTAGCGGAAATACATGCGTCATTAGTGGACAAGAACTAACGTTAGATATGCTAGCCAAACATATAGAAAACCGGCTGCCAAATTCTAATATATTAAGAGCGCATCAAGGTAGTTTAACGAGTTTAGTAAAGATGTATCAAGGAGAAGGGAACGTTGTTAGTTTACATTTATTTGATGGTGAAACTGGTACATATAATGTTCCGTACGTAAAGCGCATTTTAGTTGGACAACCATGTATCGTAATAAATTTACTAGCGAGAAACGTTGGGTTTTATGTGCAAAAAGGAAATCCAAAAGGAATACAGACATGGACTGACTTAGATAAGCCGTCTATTCAATTTGTAAATCGTGAAAAAGGATCAGGCATCCGAGTGTTAGTAGATGAGCAGGTGCGCATTCAAAAGTTAGATAAAGCAAATATTAGTGGGTATGAATGGGAAGAATCAAATCATCTTGGTGTTGCTTCTCAAATTGCTAGCGGAAAGGCTGATGTTGGCGTAGGGGCAGAAAAGGTAGCGCGAATTGTAAATGTAGATTTTATTCCGCTTATGAAAGAGCAATATGATTTGGTTATTTTAAAGAACAAAGAAAATGAACAGCTGATTGAAGGGGTAAAAGACATCTTGCAATCTAAAGATTTTCAAAATGAATTACGAGCAATCGGTGGGTACGATATAAGTAAAACAGGCCAAATTATATATGAAACGAATTAAAAAAGCTGCTTGTCCATAGGACGAACAGCCTTTTCTCTATATAAAGGGGTTCAGGGAAACAAAGTTTTTTAGACAAGGCCTTGAGCAAGTGCGTAAATGAAA
The DNA here is from genome assembly GCF_044764345.1 of Bacillus sp. NPDC094106. Taxonomy (NCBI): domain Bacteria; kingdom Bacillati; phylum Bacillota; class Bacilli; order Caryophanales; family Bacillaceae; genus Bacillus; species Bacillus sp. NPDC094106. The sequence goes on from NZ_JBIWHY010000020.1 coordinate 27,921, forward strand.
GCAGTAAGAAGAGCTGCGCCGCTTGCAAGTCCAATAAAGTCTAATTTGTTAAAAGTAATGTTGTTCATTCTAATCTCTCCTTATCGGTTTAAAGTAGTAGAAACAGCTTTTGCATCGATTAGGGCGGATAGCACCATGCCCATTATGCTTACAAATTTGTTTGTTTTCATTTTGTTCATCATGCGTATCCGCTCCTTTTCGAATGATTGTTGCCCTTGTTTCTGTCTTAATTATATGAAATCCTGGCAAGAGGAACTATCGAATTAGCTTACAGTAAAGTTACACTTTTGTAATAATTAATACTTAATTTTATTACCAACTACTAAAGGTTAGTGTTATAATTGCTGTATAGATAGGATTAAAATTCGGATGTTTAGAAAGGAACGAAACAAATGTATAAGCCAATTACATTTTTGTTGAAATATATATTTAAGACTGTTGGAAAAGTGGAGGTTCAGGGGAAAGAAAAATTACCTGAAGGAGGACCATATGTTGTTGCTTGTACGCACACAAGTTTTATGGATGTTTTAATGTTAGCGACAGGGATGTATCCAACGGAAATTCATTACATGGCGAAAAAGGAACTGTTTGAAGGGAAATTTACAAATTGGTTTTTTAAGAATGTAAATGCCTTTCCAGTAGATCGTGCAAATCCAGGACCAAGTACATTGAAAATCCCATCTCGTTTATTAAAAGAGGGTAAAGTAGTAGGGATTTTTCCAAGTGGAACGAGATCGACAGAGGATGCTTCTTTAAAAGCAGGAGCTGTTACGATTGCAATGCGCTCTAATGTTCCTTTAGTACCGGCAGCTTATATTGGGCCATCGAGTGTAAAAGAATTGATGAAAGGGAAAAGGGCGCAACTGATCTTTGGGAACCCAATTCAAGTAGGAGCAGGAGAAGCAGTAGATAGAAAAACTGCTATGAAAATGATGACGGATCAATTGAATACAACATTTGAAGAATTGAAAGAAATTTTGCAACAAAACAAAAAATAGGAAAAGACGACCGGGCATAGACGGTCGTCTTTTCTATTACTATTTATATAAAGGGGAAAGGGACACAAAATTATAGAAGCGTAGCAGCGTAAATAAAAGCAGTAAGAAGAAGTGAGCCGCTAGCTAATCCGATAAAGTCTAATTTGTTAAAAGTAATAGTGTTCATATTGAAATTCTCCTTACTTGTTTAATGAAGTAGCAACCGATTTTGCATCGATAAGAGCGGATAAAACCATACTCATTGTATTTATGAATTTGTTTGTTTTTATCTTGTTCATCATGTGTATCAGCGTCTTTTCGAATGGTTGTTGTTACTTTCTGACTCAATTGTACGAAATATAGGGAGAAGTAACTATCGAATTAGCTTACAGGAAGATTACAATTTTGTAAGAAAGCGATAGGAAGATGTAAGGATGGGAATGTTTTATACATGTTTATGAAATTCATTACGTTAAAGGAAGAGGTAAACAGATGGCTAATATTAAAGATCTTGCACAGCTAGCTGGTGTTTCGGTTACGGCTGTTTCACCATCCATATGTAAGTAAGGGAAGCGGCCAGCAGTATAAAGAGGTTAGAGTAAACTTGAATAATTAACCAAACGTTTGTTTAAACATAATAATATAGCTGTCATAAGAAAAAGGGTACGATAAAAACCACTTCTATACCTCTAGGAGATAGTGATACAATGTCAAATGGGGGGAGGTACAAACTATGATTAATCAACGAATGAAAGAGATCGCATTAATTACAATTGGTTCCTTATTGTTTGCAATTGGTATTAACTACTTTGCAATTCCAAACCGTTTATCAGAGGGTGGAATAATTGGCCTAACGGTTGTTACGTATTATTTATTTGGATGGTCACCAGGGATTGTGAACTTTGCCTTAAATGCTGTTCTATTAGCTATTGGTTATAGATTCTTTGATAAAAAAACGATGGTTTATACAATTCTTGGGATTGTGGAAACATCTTTGTTTTTATATGCTACAGAACATATCGGACATCAAGTGAATGGCGATACACTATTAGCTGCTTTGTTTGCTGGTGTGTTTGTAGGTGTCGGATTAGGTTGTATGTTCCGAGCGGGAGGTACATCGGGAGGATCAGCAATTTTAGCACAATTAGCAAATCAATATTTAGGCTGGAGTGTTGGAAAAGGCGTTCTCATTATTGATATTGTTGTAATTGCTGGATCTGTGTTTATTATTGGACAAGAAAAAGCAATGTATACTCTTGTGGCGGTATTTATTGGGGCGAAAGTAATTGACTTCGTCGTAGAAGGAATGAATACGAAAATAGCGGTTACGATTATATCAAATCAACCAGATTTAATTCGTGAGACGATTACGAAGCATATGACGCGCGGTGTTACGATATTAGAAGGACGCGGCGGATATACTGGGAAAAATAAAGAAGTATTATATGTCGTTATTAATAAGCAAGAGCTTGTGAAATTAAAACAAGTCATTAGCGAAGTGGATAAAAGTGCATTTGTTGTTATTCACGATGTACGAGATGTACTTGGCGGCGGCTTTAAAGCAAGTTAAAAAGATGAGCGAGAGGATTCGTTCATCTTTTTTGCTTTAATATTTGAGGAAGGTTTGCTATTAATTTTTGTTTGATTCGTTTTGCAAAGGATGGGTTTTTACCGGAAGTTGATACACTTATAACATATTCATCATTCCGAATGATTGCTGGTGTATGGAAAGAGGATTCTGTTCCATCACTTACAATGTTAACCCATTGAAAATCATGTGCGGCCTGTTTGACCATCATATTTATATCATGGTGATTCGTGGCAGCATAGATAAGGTGAGCGTCTTGAATATCTTCTTCTGCGAATATTTTTTTCTTCCATGTAATATAAGTAAGCTTCTTCATTTCTTCACAAATATATGGACTCACAACAGTAACAAAAGCTCCTGTATTTTTTAATCCAGCTGCCTTTCGGTATGCAATCTTTCCACCGCCGATAATGACAACATTTTTACCTTGTAGATTACACATAATCGGATAAATGTTATACATGTACATATTCCTCCATTCGTTCTAGTAAAGCTGTTTTCATGTAGGAATCAAATTGAAGGCAGTTACAGGTTGTAACGTTAGAGTATTTTTTTGCATGTCGATTAATTTTCTGAAGTAATAGCCCAGTGAAGAGAAGATACGGCATGACATATACATGATTTGTCGATACTGTCTTTTCATTGAGTTCATCAGTAAATGAAGGTGTTCCTTTTGTTAAAAAGGAACACGAAACTGGCAGGCTCAGTCTTTGCGCAACTGCTAATCCAATTTGTCTTAATTCATGTATAGGCTGAGAATCACTGCTACCACGACCGACAAGTAAGATTTCACTATCTTTTGTGGGCATGGCTTCACGTATTCGTTTTATTACCAGTTCAACCATAAGCGGATGTGTACTGAAAGGTGGTGCAACTGAAAATGTAATGTGTGGATAAAGCTTTTGTATGTTCTTAATTTCAAAAGGAACATCACGTTTATAATGAGCTGCTGCAAATAATAAAACAGGGACAATTAAAACCTCAGTTGCACCTTCAGTGATTGCTTCTATAATTGCATCTTGAATAGTCGGTGTTGTTAGTTCAAGAAATCCTATTTTTTGGATACTTTCACTTCGCTCGTTTATAACAGACTGAATAAAGTGAGTGAACTGTTCATTGCCCTCGTGTAAACGGCTACCATGTCCAATATAAACAATGCCTTTCATTGTGTGATCACCTCTTTGTCATTGATGATAGCTTGCAGTTGATCATCAATGTGATGAAATCCGACCTTATTGGCATATTGTAAAGTCGGTTCATCGATATATGAGAATGGTAATTTCATAATATCTGTGAAACCAAGGCGTTTTACTTCTGTTATAAACGTATCAATTGCAGCACGTCCCTCAAAGAAAATGCTATCCCATGTGAATTCAGTCAGTGTACGTGAATGAACTTCATCAAAACGATGATCAATGTTATATTGATGTGTCATTATATAAGAACCAGCACCTATTCTTTCTTGGATAACGGAAATCCGATTGATATTTCGACCTAGATAAACGGTTGTTTCAGTGGAACATGTTGCAGGTGCACCTAAAAGTCCATATTGCATAAGCTCTTTTTGTGTAGCAACATTCATATATTGCAGCGTTGCTTGCAAGGAACGAATATCTTTTTGATGTTGCACACATGATTGTAACAAGATTCCAATGCTCTCAGGTGAACAGAAAACAAGACGGTTCGCTTTAAATATTTCGCAGAGTTGCTCAGATGTTAATTGGTGTTCTTGCTTTTTGAAAGTTGGTATTTGATATATGTCTGCTCCAGCTGCTTGTAACTTTTGCGACATTATACTTGTTTTGCTTGTTGCAGAGACAAATAAAACTTTTTTCCCGTGTAGTGGTTTGTGTTCTTGCCAAGCAATTTGTTTTCGTAAGGATACCACCTCACCAACGATTGTCATCGAAGGATTAGAAATCTGTTCCTTTTTTACATGATCAACTATTGTGGAGAGCGTACCTGTAACAACTCGTTGTTTTCCAGTTGTCCCCCACTCAATGACTGCTACAGGTGTATCTTCTTTTCTTCCTGTTTGTAATAAATTTTCACAAATTACCGGTAGATTTTTAACACCCATGTAAAAGGCGATTGTGTCACTATTTAAAAGGGCACTATAATTTACTTGGTCGCTAATTGCTCCTTTTGTATGACCAGTTAACAAAGTTACACTATTGCTGTAATTACGATGAGTAAGAGGGATGCCAGCATACGCACTAGCAGCAATACTAGATGTAATACCTGGGACAATCTCATATGAAATGTTTTCTTCAGCTAAAGCGGCTGCTTCTTCACCGACGCGGCCAAAAATGGACGGATCCCCACCTTTTAAGCGAACGACAGTTTTACCTTCTTTTGCGGACTGAATTAAATGAGCATTAATCATTTCTTGTCGCATAATATGATTTGTTGGCATTTTCCCGCAATAGACGAGATCGCATGTTGGCTTCGTATAACGAAGTAAATTTTGATTCAGCAAGCGATCGTATAAAACAACGTCTGCTTTTTTTAGGCAATCTATAGCTTTTTTTGTAATAAGTCCTTCGTCACCAGGTCCTGCACCAACTAAATATACGTATCCGTTCATCTCTCCACCTCATCTATTTTGACTTGAAAGGAAGCGGAAGCCTCCTTTCACAAGCTACATGTATATATAAATATCGCCATCAATAACTTCTACTTCATACGTTTGAATACAACCATCGTCAGGTTTTTGAACTTCGCCTGTGATTAATGAAATCTTCCAGTCATGTAACGGACAGAAGACGAATTCCCCAGAAACAATTCCTTCGGCTAAAGGCCCGTTTTTATGAGGACATCGATTTTCTACAGCACGGATATCGCCATTTGAAAGATGAAATAAAGCGATAGATTTTTCATTGATTCGCACTTCCTTACCTATTTGAATAGGAAGGTCTTCTGCACGCATTATTTTTATTTTTTCTTTTGTTTGTAACATGTAGATCGCTCCTTACTGTACAGTTTCTACTTCATACATGGCTTTTAATGACTTGGTTTCTAATGCTTGTCCCCAAGCTTCTTCATATGTGCTACGTGCTGTTTGGAAACGTTCATTTAACATGGTAACCATATTTTCATCTTGCAGTATTTCTTTTATATGATCTAAGCCGATTCGTTCTACCCAAGGAGCTGTTCGTTCACCGTAAATACCAGTTTCACGGTAATGTTGTACATAAGCTGTGGCAATACGAAGTACATCTTCTTCTGTAGGGACAATCATTACAAAATCAGCTTCACGAACTTCTGTACCACCGTTACCGCCGATATAAAGCTGGAATCCATTTTCAACACAAACGACGCCGAAGTCCTTTGTTAATGCTTCTGCACAGTTACGCGGACAACCCGTTACGCCCATTTTCATTTTATGAGGTGTATCTACCATTTCTAATGATTGCTCAAGTAACATACCAAGTCCCAATGAATCTTTTGTCCCGAAGCGACAGAAACGGGAACCAACACACGATTTTACATTACGAAGAGATTTGGAATAGGCATAACCAGAATTCATATCAAGGTCAGCCCATACTTTCGGTAAATCTTCTTTTTTTACACCGTATAAGCCAATTCGGCTTGCACCTGTTATTTTTACGAGCGGTACATCATACTTTTTCGCAACCTCGGCAATTCTCATTAAATCGTCTGCGGTAGTAACGCCGCCGTACATACGAGGAATAACAGAAAATGTACCATCATGCTGAATATTGCCGTTCATTCTTTCATTAACGAAGCGGGATGATTTATCATCGGCATATTCTTCTGGACGTGCCATACGTAAATAGTAATTTAATGCAGGACGGCATTTTGAACAGCCATCTTCATGTGTGAAGCCAAGGACGTTTCGCACTTCTTTTGGGGATTTTAGCCCTTTCTCATGAATTGCTGTGACAACTTCATCACGTGATAAAGTTGTACATCCACACATACCAACCGATTGAGCAGATGCATCAAAACTATCACCGAGTGTATGAGATAAAATTTGTTCAACAACTGGACGACATTTACCACACGATCCAGCAGCTTTTGTGCAGCCCTTTACTTCTTCAAAAGTTGTTAATTCTTGTTCTAAGATGGCATGAACAATGGTTCCCTTTGTAACACCATTACATCCACAAACGGTATCATCTAAACTCATAGTTGCAACGTCAAGTTCACTTTCTTCACCGGCTTTGTGGAGAAGAGAGGCAGGGGTGTATTCTTGGATATCTTCCGCTTTTTTTAACATGCTAAAAAGGCGTGTGCCGTCAGTTGTATCACCATATAAAACAACACCAACGACTTTATTGTCATGAATTAATACTTTTTTATAGGAACGTGTGCACTCATTAAATATAGAGATTGCTTTCGTCTTATCATCTTCATAGATTTGTCCGGCAGAGAATAAATCGCATCCAGCAACTTTGAGTTGTGTACCGACGATGCTACCTGTATATCCAGATGTCTGTGAATTTGTTATATGTTTTGCTAATGTGGTACCTTGTTCATATAAGGGAGCAACAAGACCATAGGCAATACCATTATGTTCTGCGCATTCACCAACTGCATAGATTGCCTCGTCATCTGTTTGCATATAGTCATTGGTAACGATGCCGCGATTTACAAGTAAACCAGCATCCTTTGCTAATTGTGTATTAGGGCGTATTCCAACGGCCATTACAATTAAATCGCATGTTACAACATCACCATCTTCAAATTGGATACCTTCAACATGGTCAGTGCCAAGAATCTTTACAGTTTTCTTTTCCATAAGAAACTTCATACCTTGTGCTTCTAAGTCTTCACGCAGTAATGAAGCAGCCTTAGCATCCAGTTGTTGCTCCATTAAGTAAGGCATTAAATGGACAACATGCACGTCCATTCCTAAGTCAATAAGCCCTCTTGCAGCTTCTAATCCGAGTAATCCCCCGCCTATGACAACAGCTTTTTTATATTGTTTAGCGGTATTCATCATAAATTGTGTATCTTCAATTGTGCGAAAGCCTGTTACACCTGGAAGTTGTGAACCTTCAACAGGTAAAATAAAAGCACTGGAACCTGTTGCAATAATGAGTTTATCGTACATAACAATACGATTCTTTTCTGTCACAATGACTTGTTCTTCTCGATCAATATTTTTTACTTTTTCATTTGTATACAGTGTAATATTATTTTCTTCATACCAACTGAATTCATTCATGATGATATCTTGTATATTCGTTTTTCCTTGTAAGACGTGAGATAGCATAATACGGTTATAGTTTGGATGAGGTTCATCACCAAAAATAGTAATGTCATAAAGATTTGGATCTTGTTTTAAAATTTCTTCAACACAGCGTATACCAGCCATACCATTTCCGATCATGATTAAGCGTTTTTTCATATTCATTTCCCCTCTTAAATGTGAAATGTTTAACAAACTTTTATACTTGTATTATAGAATTTTTGGAAAATAGGAGATGTGATATTTATCACAGTTTTTTTAGGTTCACAAATTGTTAAAAACAAAATATAAAGAGCCATTTAAATTCTTACAAAAATGTAAGGGGAATGTAAGGTGATCCGATGGCAGAATTAATTCTCTCTCTTTAAAATAAATTTATAGAAAACTACACATATTGTGTGGAGGAGGAATCTGCCTTGGGGTGGGAAATTTTGAAGAAAAGAATAATTTTTACGGTAATAGTGGTGGTAGCTGTCGTTGTATTATTGCTACCAACAAAGCTTGGACCAGTAATTGATAAATATAATCCGTTTTATAAAGCGAAAGAATACTATACGGTTGTGAATGGTATCGGCCAGCACATTGGAGATGGTTGGTATGAATATGAATTTGTTGCTTACGATGAAAAAGGAAGAGAACAAACTATAAAGAAAACAGTAAATCATATGTTGAAAAGAAATGAACCGTTGAAAGTTGTTGCAAAAGGACGTTATGCTGAGTCAGTAGTAGAGATTGAGGCTCAAAATATTCCTGTGCAGGCGAGAAGTAAACTTTTGGAGATGAGGTAAAAGATCACTACATTTTGTAAAGTGTAGTGATCTTTTTATTGGAAAATATTATGTAGTGATTTAAAAGATAAATAGTAAAATATAAAAGAAACATAGAATTGAATAGGAAGATAATTGAGGTGTTATATATATGATTGGAGTTATGCCGGAATTTCAGACGAAAAAAGTACTTATTATTGATGATGAGAGAGAAATCTTAAATATGTTAGAAACAGTATTAAAGAAGGAAGGTTTTATGCATATTTATACATGTACAACAGGCGAAGAGGGAGTGCGCATATGCCAGCAGGTACAGCCGGATTTAGTTGTATTAGATATTATGTTACCGGGTATAGATGGCTATCAAGTGTGTCAACAAATACGTCAATTTACATTTGTGCCTATCTTCTTTCTATCAGCTAAGAACGAAGAATTGGATAAAATGCTTGGATTTAGCATAGGTGGGGATGATTATATTACAAAGCCATTTAGTCCAAGAGAAGTTGCTTATAAGATGAAAGCTTTTTTTAGACGTAATCAATATGAGCACCAGCCCCAAGACATATATCAGTTTGGGGATATTACAATTGATGGAAAGCAAGGTAATGTAGTAAAGGAGGGTTTAGCACTCCCTGTAACAGCAAAAGAATTTCAAATCTTATTATTTTTAGCAAAGCACCCAAATCAAATTTTTAGTAAAGCAAGGTTGTATGAGGGAGTATGGGGAGAGACTTATTTAGGAAATGACAATATTATGATGGTTCATATGAGGCATCTTCGAGAAAAAATCGAAGTAGACCCATCTAATCCAAAGTATCTTATAACAGTAAGGGGACTAGGTTACAAATTGTATACAAAAGGTGATGCAAGATGAAATGGAAAGTAACAAGGTTATATATTGCATCCTTACTCGGCTTAGTTATATTTATTTTACTTGTTCAATTTTTTTTCGTTAGTTATTTTGCTAATACATATAACCATGAAGGCGTAGATGACCCGGAGAAATGGGCATTCGATTTTCAAAAAGAAATAATGTTGAAAACTGAGGGAATTACAATAACGGATAAAGGGAAAAATTTTTTGAAAGAACATGGAGCATGGTTACAAGTATTAGATTGTAATGGTAATGAAGTATTTCAATTGTATAAACCAAAACATACACCAGTTCACTATACACCGAGCGATATGATTCTACGTTATAAATATGATGTTAATAACTATACAACATTTGTGAGTAAACTAGAAAATGGCGGAGAGGGAGAGAGCTATATTATAGCTTTTCCATCGAATCAAGCATTACGAAAATTTTTCTATTTTAATTTCAGTAATTTATCTAGTATTTATCCATATGGCTTTTTGATGTTAATGGGAGCAGCGGCTGTTTGTATATGTATATTTGCTTACTTTGTAGCAAAATATATGTCTAAGCCAGTTTTAAAAATAATAGAACATATTAAAAAATTAAAGCAGGGGAAATATGGACAAGTGCAGCAAGAAACAGGAGTGTATGCAGAAGTGTATGCAAACTTGAATCAATTATCAAGCCAACTAAAAAATGTTGACAGACAGAGGGAAAAGTTAGATACGATGCGAGCAGAATGGATTACAAATATTTCGCATGATTTGAAAACACCTCTTTCTTCTATTAAGGGGTATAGTGAAATTATAGGAAATCGGGATTATAAGATAGGTGAAGAAGAAATCCGCCAATATGCAGAAGTGATTCAAAATAAATCTATTTATATTGAAAAATTGATTGATGATTTGAAACTAACGTATCAATTGAAAAATGCTTTATTACCCATTCAGAAAATAAAAGTGGATATTGTAGAGCTTGTTCGTGAAACCATTATTGAGTTTATGAATATGCCACATTATGAAAATCGAACAATTGAATTTCAATGTGCTGATGATGAATTATTTCTAAAAGTGGATCAGAAATTGATGCAGCGTGTGTTAGCTAATATATTGATTAATGCACTGGTTCATAATGTTCATGGAACAATAATACGAGTGTCTGTAAAACAAATCTCTCAAAATTGTGTAATCATAATCGAGGATAATGGAAAAGGAATAGTTGCAGGGGAGCTAATATATATTTTTGATCGTTATTATCGCGGGACAAATACAGAGTCTGAGACTGGTTCTGGTTTAGGAATGGCGATTGCAAAAGATATTATTGTTGCTCATGGAGGAGAGATCACAGTAGACAGTACGGAGGGTAAGGGGACAAAATTTAATATTCAGCTCCCTTTAGAAGATTAAGCTAAACTTAAGGTTAGCTCAATTTGAGATTAAGAGATAATACTTACAATACATAGTAGCTTAAATCGAAATAAAGAGGTGGCAACTATGGGAGAGTATATTATTGAAACAGAGAATTTAACAAAAACATATGGGAATATAAATAGTGTTAGTGAGTTATCAATGAAGGTTGGCAAAGGTGAAATTTATGGGTTTTTAGGTCCAAATGGAGCAGGAAAAACAACTACAATTCGAATGTTACTTGGTTTAATCAAGCCGACTGCAGGTAATATTAAGATATTTAATCAAGATTTGAAGACAAAAAGAATGGAGATTTTAAAAGAGACAGGTTCTCTTGTAGAATCCCCATCATACTATGGTCACCTAACAGGTTATGAAAATTTAGAAATAATCCGGAATATGCTGCAAGTGCCAAAGAAACAGATTGATGAAGTGCTACAGACTGTTCGGTTGGATAAGCAAAAAGATAAGCTAGTAAAGCAATACTCACTTGGAATGAAGCAACGGCTGGGAATTGCAATGGCGTTACTTGGAAATCCAAAGTTGTTAGTTTTAGATGAACCGACAAATGGACTGGATCCAGCTGGGATTCAAGAAATTCGTGAGCTTATTAAACGGCTCCCGGTAGAGCGTGATATGACAGTAATTATTTCTAGTCATTTGTTAAATGAAGTTGATCAAATTGCTACACATGTCGGGATCATAAATAGCGGAAAGCTTATTTTTCAAGATAACATTGAGGTATTGCGGAAACAAAGCCAAGCATCACTTAAAATCCGTGTAGATGATGTCAATAAGGCACAGCGAATTTTAGGGGAACAGAAAATTCATTTTGCAATTGAAGGTGGTTGCCTCGTTACAAGGAAACAAGAAGATCATTATATTTCTCTTGTAAATCATATACTCGTTCAAAACAAAATAGCAGTATATCGAATTGAGGAAGAAAAGCATACGCTAGAAGAAATTTTCCTGAATCTAACGGGAAAAGGCGGTGTTTTGTAATGGTAGGTTTGCTAAAAGGTGAACTTTTGAAAGTGAAAAGAAAGAAAGTACTTTTAGTAGTATTTTGTATACAAATGCTAGCATTGCTTTGGCTATTTGGTGTGATGTCACAAAGCAATAAGGCATTTTATAATTGGAACGCATTAATTTCCCAATTAAGTATAATTAACGGCTTATTTTTACCTATTTTAATAGCAATGATTACTTCTCGTATTGTTGATTTTGAAAATAAAGGGAATACGTGGAAGTTATTATTTGCTATGCCTATTCCTAGACTATCCATTTATATGTTGAAAATTATATGTAGTATTCTGTTTTTAGGATTTGCAAACATAATTGCGTATATAGGCGTTATTTGTATCGGGAAAATGCTACACTTTGTAGATTCTATTCCAATAATTCTTTTATGGAAATACAGCTTTTTTACACTTATAGGAAGTATGCCGATGGTTATCTTGCAGCTTTGGATTTCCTTAAGTGTAAAAAATCAGGTGTTTGCATTGGCGGCAGGAGTTATTGGGACATTCTTAGGATATTTTTCGCAAATGTTTCCGTGGTCAAAGTTAATGATTTGGGGATATCCATCTTTAACAAGCCCAATTTCTTGGACATTTTCAGAGGGGCATGTAGTTTATTTTTCGAACACGGAAGTTTCAACGAATCTATTAATAAGCCTAGGAGTAACAGCGCTCCTCATAGGTTGTAGTTGTATTCAAATGATGCGAAAAGATATTCACTAGGAGGATGTAAAGATGTTGCAGAATACATTGCGAAGTGAGTTATTAAAGTTAAAACGTTCTAAAATATGGATTGTCATGATTGTTATTCCACTTATTTGTATTGCACTTGGATTATTGAATTTCTTTGCAAACTACAATGTGCTAATGGAAGTATCAAATAACGAGTGGACAAAGGCTTGGACCCAGGTTGGACTAATTTATGGATTATTCCTTTTGCCTATTTTAGTAAGTGTATATTGTGCATTTGTATGCCGATTTGAACATATCGAGGGGAATTGGAAAAAGCTAGCTTCTTTACCAGTGCCTTTTCGTTATGTGTATATAGCAAAATTAGTAGTTGTCATGCTATTAACTTTATGTACACAACTATTTTTTCTATTTATGTATATTTTAATTGGTAAACTAACTGGAATTACAAGTGAAATTCCTTGGCGTACATTGCTAAATTGGAGCTTCAATGGTTGGATTGGTACACTTTCTATTACTGCTTTACAGCTATTAATTGCATCTTCTATTAAAAGTTTTGCTGTTCCTGTTGGAATAGGAGTTGGATTTACTTTTGCCGGGATGATATTTCAATATCTTAATATCGGATTTATATGGCCATTTGCACAGCCAGGAGTAGCGATGGATCCGATTTGTTTAGAGGGATTACACACCGTATTTCAATTTAGTAGTTTTTACGTGACAATTGGTTTGTTTGTAATAATCTTTTCATGGATTGGCATTCGGCGTTTTACAGCAAGAGACATCGCTTAACAGGAAAACCCAACCGGGACAGGTTGGGCTTTCTTTATTATATAAAGGGGAAGGGGACACGATTTTATACGAGAATCATTGCAGCGGTATAAATGAAAGTTGTAAGAAGAGCTGCACTGCTAGCAAGTCCAATTACGTCTACTTTGTTAAAAGTGATGTTGTTCATATTTACTCTCTCCTTACTTATTTTATGAAGTAGTAACAATACTGTGTTTGTTGCTCTTTCTGACTTTATTGTACGAAATACTTGTGAAAGCAACTATCGAATTACATGACAGGAGGCTTACAGTTTTGTAATGTATGTGTAAGGTAATTCGATAGTTGTTATGTACGAACTTTACTACAATGTGAGTAGGAAGTTTGAACATACAACTTTCTGTCTGAATGATGATGAATATTTGAAAACCAACTAACTATTGAATAGACCTCATCTCTATAGGAAATGAGGCTATTTTTTTAAACCTTACAACATTGTAATGTTTACGTAAGTTAATTCGATGGCTCACTTGTCATATTTTTTGCATAATAGAAATAGAAAAGAAATTAGGGAGATATTAAGAAGGGAGAAGAATGGGATGCGTAAAGAAGAAGTAGTGAAGTTACCAATAAAAGATTTCTGTAGCTACTTTACTGTTGCCGTAGTATGTATTGGATTGTTTGATATGATAACAAATTTAATTGTTAAATAATATAGATGATAAAACAAGAAGGAGATTCTTTCTTGTTTTTTTATTGTCCCTAATCTGGGGTAGTGTATTAATTATATATACATCAATTAAAAAGTCGACATAAAACTCACCTTTTTAGATGGGAGAGAGCATCTGGCCATGCATAGGAGCGGTCAGGGCCTTTTTCTGCCACATGCGAAGTAAAAACAGAAAGAGTAAACGAGTATAGGGTACTTTTTATTTCGCACAGCAGGGATGTAGATGTCGAAAAATGAAAATGGATTTATATAGGTGTAAGGAGGGATAGGGATGAAATGGATTGATAGTCATATACATTTGGATCAATATAAGAGCGAAGAGCAAATGGAACTAATTGATGATATGAAAAGAAGTACAGAGATCGATGGATTGATTGCGGTATCAATGAACTATCATTCTTGCCAACGGACACTATCTTTAGCAGAACAATATAAATTTGTATATCCGGCAATCGGTTTTCATCCGGAGCAACCGATTAATAAAAAAGAATGCGAACAAATTTACAAATTAATTGAAGCGAATATAGAGCATCTAGTTGCGATAGGCGAAGTTGGTCTGCCATATTATTTAAGGCAAGAAAAGAGAGATCTTCCATTAGAACTTTATATAGAGGTATTAGAGAAATTTATAGCTTTAGCTAGGAAGTACGATTTGCCTATTGTACTGCATGCAGTTTATGAAGATGCTGATATAGTATGTGATTTACTTGAAAAATATGAGATTTCACGTGCACATTTTCATTGGTTTAAGGGAAGCACAAAAACGATGGAGAGAATGGTTCGAAATGGTTACTATATTTCTATTACACCCGATATTGTACAGAAGGAGAAAATTAGAAAGATTGTCTCATTTTATCCGCTAGAATATATGATGGTTGAAACAGATGGCCCTTGGAAATTTCAAGAGGATATCATGACACATCCAAATATGATTAAAGATGTGTTGAAAGAAATAAGCCTAATAAAAAACATGCCTATAGATAAGGTTGCAGAGCGGATATATCAGAATACAGTTCGATTTTATAACGCTATTTGTCGGTAATCATACTTCCACTTTAAAATGTAGGTGGGAGCTGAAGAAAATTCCCATTATTTAAAGTTTTATTTTATGATTCCAGTCGTTCTGCACGTCTTATTAATGAAAGAAAAACGATCGCGCTCATTCCAAGTATGAGAAGGAGATATTACATTTCCCAGACAGTTTTACCATGTATTTTTCATGAAATCAGTCTAAAGCAGGATGCGAAAAGGCCTGATTATTTGATATGATTGAAGAGCAAGAGAATAATAGAATGCAGGTAATTGTAAAGGAAGAGCTGAAAGGGGACAAATTTCAGCAGAGAAAGAGGTAGGGGTAGTGAAAAAATTCTTTGTAGGATTTCTAGTTGTTCTTGGAATATATTTGTATTTTCAAGGTGAATCTGAAGGAATGGAAAGAGTAATAAAACAGGCAAGTTATGTTAATCCAGAAGAAGCAAAACAGATGAAACAAATTATTACAGAGGAAGCAAAGAAAGTAGATCTTCCTGAATGGATACCTCTTACAATTGCTGAACATGAAAGTCGTTTGAATCCAAAGAGTGTTGGAGATAATGGCACTTCGTTTGGATTGTTTCAATTACATCGCGGTGGTGGACTCGCACCGGATCATTTCACGGATGAACAATTAAAGGATCCGCGTACAAACGCTCAAATTGCAATGCCGCATTTGGCGGAAGGGTATAAAAGAGGTGTGCAAAAAGGTTTGACTGATTTTGAATTACTAAAATATATAGCAAATACGTCTGGTTGGCCGGGTAATTTAGGGCCGGAGTGGACTGATAAAAATATGAAGTATAACGAAGGGCTAAAGAACGTATATTATCGAAATAAAGGAGTAGTAAAAGAGTAGGTGTTAGGACACCTACTCTATTTTTCTATAAAAAGTTCCATTTCATTTGTAAAATATCGTTCAAGTTGCTGTTTTACATCTTCTAACTTTGTAGAAACTTGTGGGATTTTATATCCAACATATAATGGTGAAACAACGAAACGTGGAACAACCTTACAAATCATTTTACCCTCAAAATGATAGAAGAATAAATTATAGCTGCTACACCCCTTATGGAAATCTGTTAATATGTAACGCACAGTTTGTTGAATATAATGTGCCATTATATCAACGGATTTTATATCCTCAATGACAATATTAAATTCAGTAAAACCGATAATTGGACGTGTAGAAATATTAAGTTCAATTTGCTCATCTTTTTGTATGATTACGCCTTGAAAGTGTTCAGGTGTTACATTTTCTCGGTAGTCTACATATTTCATTCCAATAATTTGCATATGCGCATGATGCAAACTTCCACCTGAAAATGGACCATGATTTTTATATAAAATAACAGAAGTAAATTCATTACTATTTTCTAAAGCGAGCCAATGTTTAATCGAGAAACGAATTAACTTTTGCATGTGTTCAGGTGTATAGGTCGCAATATGATCATCACAATTATCTGTTTCTATAAGAACAGTTTGAAACGTATCTTTCAATGTTGGAAATTTATTTTTCAACCAGATAATAGAGTCTTCCGTTTCTAAAATGTCAGTGAGGTTTTCCATATCGCAAAAAGGACAAGCTGTATTTTTATTACGGATGCTCTCTGGTTTTTGTTTGCCAATATCATTTAAAAAATAAAGTTGTTGTGTATCCATTCGTATATGCCCCTTTGAAAATATATGTGAATTTCTATCTTACAAATGATGCGAAATTCGCATCGTATTTTGTCGGTGTAAATTCAATAATTTCATATTCAGCCATTCCATATATATGGAATGGATCTTCCTTAATGATCTGCTGGATTTCTTCTTTAGAATTTAGGTTCATCAAAATGAGCCCACCGGTACGTGGATTGCGGCGACCGGAAAAAATAAACTTCTCTTACGCATAATAGTGATCTAAAAATTGAATGTGTTCTTTTAGGTATTGTTCAATTTCTTCGAGTGGTTTGATGTAGTTTACCATTACTAAGAACATTTTTAATCCCCCTATGTGTGAAATCCCCGTCTAATATATTCGTGAAAAGGAAAGGGAAATCCTGTATAGTGGTACAGGGAATAGAGGGAAAAGGAGTTAGAAGATGGAAGAACAGAAAAATGTATCATTTCGTGATATATGGCGGACTGCTAATCCGTCAAAAAAATTATTTGCAATAGGGTTGTTTTTTTCAATACTATCAACAATTGCTGGACTAGGTATCCCGCTCTTAATTAAAGAATTAATGGAAAAATTTTCAAACGGATTCTCCTTTTCGATGTTAGGATTGATCGCTGGATTATTGCTAGTTGAGTTTCTAAGCGAAGCTAGTTCTATGTATATGCTGTCTCGAGTTGGAGAGGGAATTGTACGGACGATAAGAGAGAAAGTATGGGGAAAATTATTAAGCCTTCCGGTAGGATATTACGATAAAAATCAATCTGGTGAGATGGTAAGCCGTGTAACGAATGATACAACAGTATTAATGACGTTAATTTCTGATGAAATTGTCCAACTTATTACCAATGTATTATCAATCGTTGTATCCATTATTATCTTATTTATATTAGACGTTCCGATGACACTTGTTTTATTGTCAGCTGTGCCTATTACTTTATTGGTTGTTTTACCGCTTGGAAAAAAGCTTGCTGACTTATCTGATCGAGAACAGAAGCAAATGTCGGAGCTAACTGCATTTTTATCACAGACATTAGGTGAAATCAAACTAATTAAATCGTATAATGCGGAGGGAATTGAATATAAAAGGGGCCAGCATAAATTTCAAAATTTATTTCAA
Organism: Bacillus sp. NPDC094106; assembly: GCF_044764345.1. Lineage (NCBI taxonomy): Bacteria > Bacillati > Bacillota > Bacilli > Caryophanales > Bacillaceae > Bacillus > Bacillus sp. NPDC094106. The sequence goes on from NZ_JBIWHY010000020.1 coordinate 45,755, forward strand.
TATGGGATGAAGCAGGCCAAAATCAAATCCGTTTTAGGTCCAATTTTAGGAATGTGTACATTAGTAGTGTTAATGAGTGTTGTAGGGTTTGGTGTTTGGCGAGTTGATCGAGGATATATTTCATCTGGTGAATTAGTAGCGTTCATTTTATATTTGTTTCAAATTTTAATGCCATTTGTACAAATGAACCAGTTTGTAACGAGTTTTCAAGAGGCAAAAGGCTCTACACGGCGCCTATTTCAAATATTACATGAAAAAGAAGAAGAGCATGTTTCTCTTCCGCAAAAAGTTGATGTACCAGAAACATTAACATTTCAAAATGTAAGTTTTCATTACAATGAGCAAAGTCCAATTTTAAAAAACATTTCATTTACAGTGAAAAAAGGTACAACAACAGCACTTGTAGGACCAAGTGGTGCAGGGAAGAGTACAATCTTTTCGTTGATGGAACGATTTTATGAGCCAACAGATGGAGATATTTTATTAAATGGAAATTCTTATCGTGGCATGAATATAGAAGCATGGCGAAAGCATTTTAGTTATGTTGCTCAAGCGGCCCCTGTATTATCTGGGACAATCGTAGAAAATATTACATATGGTATGAAACGTACTGTTTTACAAGAAGAGATCATTCAGGCAGCAAAGCTTGCGAATGCACATGAATTTATCACTGAATTTCCTGATGGATATGAAACAGAGGTTGGAGAGCGTGGAAATCAATTATCTGGTGGTCAAAAACAACGAATTGCTATTGCGCGGGCCCTTTTACGTGATACAGAATTTCTATTATTAGATGAAGCAACGGCAAGTCTCGATTCGGAATCCGAAGTGAAAATACAAAGGGCGATTGAAAATGTATTTGCGAGTAGGACGACATGTGTTATCGCTCATCGATTATCAACAGTCATACAAGCCGATAACATTCTTGTGTTGGAGAACGGGAGTATCACAGGAACTGGTACACATGAAGAATTAATGAAACATCATGCGTATTATAAAAAGATTGTAGAACAACAATTTCTAATAGAAAAAACAAAAGACAAGATATCCTAATTGTACATGGGTATCTTGTCTTTTATTTTTTCTGTAATAATGTGTATGGATCATATAGAGTCGTTTCATTCTGTTTCTTTTTTCTATTTTTCAGTGCATGTAAGGCAAAGATTGTACCTACAATTGTAAAGATGGCTTTCTTCATATTTATTTCCCCCTTTTTTATTGTTCGTTTAATTCTTGGCTAACTGCTTTTGCATCAATTAAAGCGTGGAGAATCATTTTTACCATGTTCATCATTTTTATTCCTCCTTTTATAGTTGGTTAAGCTCTTTTACAACTGCTTGTCCGTTTACTAACACCTCGAAGATTGCTCTTACGATTTCTTTCATCATGATTATTTCCTCCTTTTGTGTATCTCTTGTTTACATCTTTATTGTATAAGGAGGCGTCATTATGTACTATCGCTTTCCATTACGTGAACATAACAGTTTTGTAAGATGGGATGTAATTTGGTGAAATGTTTAGTCTATCTTCATTATTTTCAGAAAAATGACTATTCAAACATTAAATGGGGAAGTATAATAAAGAAGTAAGTATCAAATTCCGTACGAAAGGAGTGAATGAGATGAAACGTTCTTTAGCTGCGCACGCAAAATTTTTAGATTTTATCTATTTTTGTCGAGCGATTTTTCATGATGTAGTTGCTAACGGGATACGTATGCCCTTTTTTAGCAATTGCATAGTAGCTATTGAACGATAGAAATCTCTTCACCCATTTTATAAGACGTGTGAAAAGGGAGCTATTTTGCTTCCTTTTTCTATGCCAAAAACCATGGGGAAAGTTTCTTTCCTCATGGTTTTTTACGTTGAAAGGAGTACGGAGAATGACAATTTGTAGTGTGAACAATGTAACGAAATCTTTTGGTGGGAACATCATATTTGAAAATATATCGCTTGAAATAAAGAATGGCGAACGCATTGGATTGGTTGGCCGAAATGGTAGCGGAAAGACAACAATTTTTCAGCTGTTAACAGGAATTGAGAGTGTAGATGCTGGAGCAATTCATATGAAGAAAGGGACGCGTATTGGTCATGTAGCACAAATTCCAAAGTTTGCTGATGAAACGACTGTATATGATGTATTAAGCTCTGCTTTTGCAAAAGAGAAGGAATTAGAAACAGAAATGCGTGGTTTAGAGAAACGTATGGCAGAGGAACAAGAGCCACTGGATTTACAAAAATCAATGGAGAAATATGGAGTCGTACAGGAGCAATTTGCGTTTTTAGGTGGTTATGAAATAGAAGCAAACATCATGAAGGTAGCAAATGGTTTACAAGTAACAGAGCTATTTTCTCGAATTTTTGCTGAGCTAAGTGGCGGGGAGCAGACGAAAGTAAGTCTTGCTTATATGCTGCTCAAGAAACCAGATTTACTGTTATTAGATGAACCGACAAATCATTTAGATTTATTTGCAGTAGAATGGCTCGAACAATTTTTGAAAGAGTATACAGGAACAGTTGTTGTGATCTCACATGATCGTTATTTTCTTGATGAAGTCGTTACGAAAATTTTTGACTTGGAAGACGGAGAAATTCATGTATATCATACGAACTACTCACAGTTTGTGAAGGAGAAGGAAGAAAGATTACTCCAAGAGTTCCAATCTTATCAAGAACAGCAAAAGAAAATAAAGAAAATGAAAGAAGCAATTAAACGCTTAAGGGAATGGGCAAATCAAGCGAACCCTCCGAACGAAGGATTGCATAAACGCGCTAGAAATATGGAACGTGCATTAGAACGAATGGAGAAGTTAAAAAAGCCAATTCTAGAAAGAAAACAGATGGGACTTCAATTTGAAGGACAAGAGAGAAGTGGAAAAGATGTTGTCGTAATGAAGGAAGTGAGCAAAAGTTTTGCGGAGCGTACTTTATTCCAAGGAGTAAATTTACATGTTCGTTTTCAAGAGCGTGCAGCTATTGTTGGACGTAATGGTACAGGAAAAACAACCTTATTAAAATTATTATTAGAGGAAATGAAATCAGATACTGGTGAGATTCGAATCGGTAGTGGTGTGAAAGTCGGTTATTTATCGCAGCATGCTTATGGAAACGTAAAAACCAATGTATTGGAAGCCTTCAGGGAGCATGTGGCTGTAACAGAGGGAGAGGCTCGGCACATATTAGCTCGTTTTTTATTTTATGGTCCAGCCGTTTTTAAAAAGGTCAATCAGCTTAGCGGTGGTGAACGAATGAGATTACGGTTGGCGCAGCTTATGTATCAAGATATAAATTTCCTTGTGTTAGATGAGCCCACAAACCATCTTGATATCGAATCAAGGGAAGTGCTGGAAGAAGCTCTCGAACAATATAATGGAACCATTCTTGCTGTTTCACACGACCGTTACTTTTTAAATAAGTTGTTTGAGAAAACATATTGGATCGATGAACATACATTGTTTGAATTTGCGGGGAATTATGCATGGGCACGTCAGAAATGGGCAGAGAGAATAGAGAAAGAAGAAGTGAAACAACAAGAGGTTCCAAAAATGAAAGTAATGAATGTAAAAAAGAAGGAATCTATTGGTATAGAAGAAATTGAAGATAAGCTTATGTATATAGAGGAAGATATATATGTGCTGGAGTGTACAATGGAAGAAACAAGAAATGTTGAAAAGTTAGAACGGTTATATAAAGAAAAAACAGAAAAAGAACGATTACGGGCGGAATTATATAATCGATTAGATCGTATGATGGAATAGATGAAAGAAAAACAAGTCATCCTCTTAGGAGATGTGGAGGTGACTTGTTTTTCTATTAATACACGTTAACTCGAGATGAAAATGGTATAATTTTCTTGCCATTATATTGTGAAAACGATTTTTTACATGTTGATATGATGTAAAACAATATTTTAAAAATGCGAGGAGAATTTGATGTTAGGGTATGCGCGTCTCATTACGATTGTTATGATTTGCATGGTATATATAAATCATGTTTCACGTGAAACAGAAAATTTAAAAATATTTGTTGGTATTGCATGTTTAATGTATGTTATAAATCATTTTTTACTTATTCAACCACATCAAGGGAGAAGGCGTACATTTTATGTATTCCTTTCAAATGGGATAGTTACAGCATTGTTAGGCTTTTTATTTCCCGAGACATGTTTGTATTTAATTATATTTGGGATTGATGCTGTAGGAGTATTTATTCATACGTGGCGGAAAGCAGTCATATATTTTTTTGTGAGTTTTTTCTTTTTATGCTGGTTTGCTATTTTACTATATACGTATCAATATACCGGAAAGATAGAAGTTGATAGTAATGCTATTAATTTTATGTTCGTTGTCTTCAGTGCTTTAGCCGGGAACTTAATTAAAAAACTGACAGTAGCCCGCCAAACTGTTGACGATCAATATGAAAAATTGACGTTATCACATATAGCTCTAAAAGAAGCGCATGAACAATTACAGCTTTATGCGAAAGAAGTAGAAGAACTAACTACAGTCCGAGAGAGGAACGATATTGCCCGAGAAATTCATGATACAGTTGGCCATAATATGACGGCTTTACTTGTTCAATTGCAGCTTGCAGAGGCTTTATGGAAGCAAAAGTCAGATGCTACAGAAGAAGTTTTACATACATGTCATGAATTAGCTAGAAAATCTCTTCAAGAGGTAAGGGCTTCAGTCCGTGCGTTGAAGGAAGAAAAAGATTTAGGAAACATAATAGAAAATATGAAAGAAATGTTAAATGAATTTTCAAAGGTAACGAAAGTACAAGTAACCTTTCATTTACAAGGGGATCCAATTATAATCCCGTTGTCATTACAACCTACCTTGTTGCGTATTATGCAAGAGTCATTAACAAATGCAAAGCGCCATGGAAAGGCTAGTTTATGTGAAGTTAGCTTATTGTGCTTAGATGAGAAAGTTATGCTATCGATTACGGATAATGGCATTGGCGTAAATGAACTGAGTCCTGGTTTTGGATTAATGAATATGAAAGAACGTGTAGAGGAACATGGTGGAATGATTCGATTTGAGAGTGAAAAGGAGAAGGGGTTTCAATTACAGATTGAGTTCCCACTTAAGGAAAAGACGTGGGTAATAGGAGGAAAGATATGATTCGTATTATGATCGTTGATGATCAATCACTTATTCGTGATGGTTTAGCAATGCTATTAAATTTACGTTCAGAACTTGAAGTGGTGGGCACAGCAAGTGATGGGGATGAAGTAGTTCGAAGAGCAGAACAATTACAACCTGAAATTATTTTGATGGATATTCGAATGCCTCGTATAAATGGCGTTGAAGGAACTCGTTTAATAAGGGAGAAGTTTCCTGATATGAAGGTTCTTATGCTGACGACATTTAATGATAGCGAACTTATTTTTGAAGCATTGGAACAAGGAGCGAGCGGTTATTTATTAAAAGATATGGAGACGGACGCAATTGTTCAAGCAATATTGACAGTTCATGGAGGAGGAGCCGTTCTTCCGCAGGATATAACAGCACAAATTGTGAAGGAACTAAAAAGAACAAAAGCGGTGGAAATATCAGAAAAAAGTCAGCCAAAGCAAATGGAGCAACTAACAGAGCGTGAAATAGATGTATTAAGGGAAATAGGCCTTGGATTAAATAATAAAGAAATTGCTGAGAAATTGTTTATTACAGAGGGAACTGTAAAAAACCATGTTTCTAACTTAATTAGTAAGCTGGAGCTGAGGGATCGGACACAAGCAGCTATATATGCGGTAAGATATGGTATTACAACATACACATGACTTTTGGCATAGAGAAAAATAAAAAAGCAGCAAATTATGCTGCTTTTTTATTTTGCATTTCTATCTTAAGGATGATGGAAGAAAGAGGATATTTTTTTACAATGAAATTGTAGATTAATGCAAAGGGGCTGAATCGACATGTTAGTCGTAGATCATATTACAAAGTCGTTTGGGAAGAAGGAAGTTGTAACGAATGTATCTTTTGAAGTTAAGAAAGGAGAAACATTTGGTTTGCTTGGTCCAAACGGTGCAGGAAAGTCGACGACGATATCAATGATTTGTGGGCTTATTCCATATGATGGCGGTGATATAAAAGTCGGGGGGAAATCTGTAAAAGAATATCCATTAGATGCGAAAAGGAAGATCGGTATTGTCCCGCAAGATATTGCTTTATATCCTACGCTTTCAGCGAAAGAAAATTTAATCTTTTGGGGGAAAATGTATGGTTTAAGTGGAGCTATTGCAAAGAAACGAGCAGATGAGGTATTAGCATATGTTGGTTTACAAGATCGTGCAAAGGACAAAATTGAAACATTTTCAGGTGGAATGAAACGCCGAATTAACATTGGTGCAGCACTTATGCATGAACCGGAGTTATTAATTATGGATGAACCAACAGTTGGGATTGACCCACAATCACGGAATCATATTTTAGAGACGGTAAAAGGATTAAATGAAAAAGGCATGACGGTCATTTATACGAGCCATTACATGGAAGAAGTGGAGTATTTATGTGAACGAATTGCGATTGTTGATCATGGAAAGGTAATTGCATTGGGAACGAAAACGGAATTATGTAATCGTCTTGCTGATGGCTTTATGGTGAAGTTACAACTGAATCGTTATAGCGAGGAGTTACTGCAGAAAATAAAAGGCATACCCACTGTAGAACGGATCATCATCGATGAGGATACAAATACACTTGATATTGGACTGAAGAATGGAGAAGCTATCGGCACGGTTGTTTCGGTAGTTGTCGAAAATCATGTGCAAATTTTAAAGCTTGAAGTACAAGAGCCAAATTTAGAAGCTCTCTTTTTACAGTTAACAGGGCGTTCACTTCGTGATTAAGGAGGTTAGGAACTCATGAAAAGTCTTATTATTGCATGGAAAGATTTAAAAATTCGTTTAATAGATCGGCGCGGATTTATGATGATGTTACTTATGCCGCTCCTATTAACAGCTATTTTAGGATCAGCACTAAGTAACATATTCGAAAACGGAGGATTACCTAAAACGGTAATTGGTTATTATCAAGAGGGAACAGATGAGTTTGCAAATATGTTTCAAAAGGATGTATTGCAATCAAAGGAAATAAAAGATGATGTAAAAGTAGAAGTAGTAACCTCGCAAAAAGAGCTAGAGGATATGGTTAAGAAACAGAAGATTGATGTTGGAATTATGATTCCGAATGGGTGGAGCGAACATATACAGGATGGAAAATTAAAAGAGCCAAAACTGATTACAGATCCATCAAAAGATATACAAGCAAAAATCGCCGAATCGATTATTCGTTCCTTTTCAGAGCGTGCTCAAACAGTTGCCGTCTCTACAAAAAATGTCGTAACAGATTTAGCAAAATCACAGCCAGAAAATATGGAACAGGCTGCAAAAGAGGTAAGTGCTAATTTACAAACAGTGGCGACTTCAAATGCAGATGGAATGGAAAAAGGAACAGTCGGCAAAAAAACAGTGGTTGCGATGCAATATTATGCTGCAGCAATGTTAGTTATGTTTTTATTATATAACATAACAGTAGGCGCAAAATCTATTGTGACAGAGCAACGAACTGAAACATTAGCAAGGCTATTAAGTACAGCGACTAGTCCTTTTGCTATTTTATTAGGTAAATTTTTAGGCACATTACTATTTGCTTGTATTCAATTTGGCGTATTTATAGTTGCTACTCATTACGCATTTCATGTGGACTGGGGGGACAATATTTCACAAATTGTAGTAGTAGGAATTGCTTATGCAATTTGTGTTTCTGGTTTATCTATGCTCATCGCAGCGTTTATTCGTGAGGAAAAAACGGCGGATTTAATAGGAGGAATCGGAATTCAGCTGTTAGCTATATTAGGAGGATCAATGTTACCAATCTATGCATTCCCAGATACCCTTCAAACAATTGCTAACATTGTTCCGAATAAATGGGCACTTACAAGTTTTTTAAACATTATGTCGGGTACATCTTGGGATGCGTTACTTCCAGTTATATTAAGTTTATCTAGTGCGGGTATTGTTTCCGTTATCATTGGAACCTTCCGTTTACGTACGAGATAGGAGGAGAAATCATGAAGAAAGCCTGGGCGCTTTGCTGGTTAGAGTTAAAACAAATCTTAATTAAGCCACAAAGCTATATACTCATGTTCGGAATGCCGATTATTTTCACATTCATTTTTGGTGGACTTTTAGGTGGAAGTGGAAACGAGAAAGTAAATATTAGTTTAGTAGACCAAGATGGATCTACATTATCCAACTCCTATTATGAGGAAATAAAGAAGAGCGATTTAATTTCTATAGAAAAGGTAACGTATGAAGAAGCGAAACAGAAAATCGAAAATAAGAAGTCCTCAGGTATTGTGACAATTCCAAAAGAATTTCAAAAGAGTATGACGGACGGGAAGATAGAGAAGGTTAAATTCCAATCAAGTGCTGATTTCACAGGAGGAGCTTCTGTAGAGCAAGTATTACAAAGTGCAATGAAAAAGATGGAAATAGAAGTAGCGGCAGCAAGGGATTCGGAGAAAAAAGGAGGAATGTCTTGGGAAAAGATGTATGAAACGATTCATGCAAAGGCAGAACCAGTTTCACTTCAAAAGGAATCCATTGTACCTGGGGAGAAAAAGCTGAATAACGTGACAGGGCGAGCGGCAGGGTTTTCTATTCTTTTTGTAATGATTGTGATGCTAAGTGCGACAGGAACAATTTTAAAATCAAGACAACTTGGCGTTTGGTATCGTTTATTAGGAACGCCTGTTTCAAAGGCTCAAATACTTGGGGGATATATACTTTCCTTCTTTTTAATTGGATGGATTCAATTTGGAACTTTAATGGCATTAACGAATGTTTTGTTCGATGTACAGTGGGGAAATCTACTAGGGATAATCATACTTGTCTCAGCGCTATTGCTAGCGGTCGTTGGTTTAGCACTATTATTAGCAAGTATCGTGAAAACAATGGAGCAACAGTCAGCATTAGGTAACATCGTGGTTATTTCAACGTGTATGATCAGTGGTCTTTACTGGCCAATTGAAATAGAACCAGAATGGATGCAAACTGCAGCGAACTTTATTCCTCAAACTTGGGCAATGCGTGGATTTACCGAATTAATTGCAAGGGGCGGGACACTGACAGATATAGTAGGATATGTTGGTATACTCATGTTATTTGCTGTTGTATTCTTCGTGATCGGTTTAACAAGAATACGTTATGATTGAAAAAAAGCAGAGTTTACAGCTTAACACGCTGAACTCTGCTTTCTTTTTGTATATTGTCTTCTCTCATAGATATGATAATCGCAATCCCGAGCATAAAGAAGAATACTAAAAAGAGGACGAACTTTGGGAAGAATGGAAATAGTAATAATGCCCCGACTATTATGAGTGTTAATACAACATAGTGCAAGACATATTGGAATAGTTTGTCCATACCTTCGCCCCCTTTTTGGTAGTTTGTTAGTATTCTATGCTCGGTCACTGAATAATAGAATTACTTTTTAATACGTACTGCTCAATTGCATGCGCAACGCCATGTTTGTCATTTGTTAATGTAACAACATCACATAATTTTTTTATATCTTCTTCAGCATTTCCCATCGCAACAGATAGACCAGCTACTTCTAGCATTGGTACATCATTAAAGTTGTCACCAATTGCAACCGTGTCTTGAATTGGAATGTTGAAATAAGATGCCATTTCCTGCAATCCATTTCCTTTATGACCATGCTTGTCCATAATTTCTAAATTGGTCGGAGCTGACGCTGTGACCATAATTTCTTTATCTTCTTGTAAAGATTGTAGCAGTTGTGAACGATGCCCAGCATCAAACGTTAAAATAAAGAATTTCGAGATTTCTAACTCTGGATTATTTACGACATCTTCGATTTTTTGGAAATCAGTAATTAAGTTAGATTTCTTTTGTTTTTCTGTAATTCGTTCAAGTTCTTCAATTGTAACATCCAGCGCATGTTTATTTTCTTCGAATGTATGTATCAGTCGTTCTTTCCAATTATAAGGAGAATACACTCCTTTATTCGTGTACAGTTTATATGGAAAGCCCTCAGATTCTAGTAATTTAGCAAGCTTGTATACTTTATCATTTTGTAAACAACGAGAGTTAATTACTTTTCCATCGACATAAACAATTGCCCCATTGCTTGCTCCAACTGGAAGTGATAACTGATATTCTTCCAATAGTTTTAAAGCATCTTCCTTTGCGCGACCAGAACAGATCATTACAACATGACCAGCTGCTTGAGCAGTGCGAATAGCTTTTAAATTTTCTTTGGAGATCTCGAGATTAGATGATAGTAATGTACCATCCATATCTAGTGCGATTAATTTCAAAATGACCACCTCTTTGCTTTTATTATACATAGTTATGTAGAGGAAACATATAAACTTATCTTGGAGACTAAGGGATTCATAATATTGCTTACTAATATGAAGCGAATTTATATATATCAATTAAAAAACCGACATGAATCGAGAGTATCTGGCCATACATAGAAGCGGTCAGAGCTTTTTTCTGCCACATGCGAAGTAAAAACAGAAAGAGTAACCGATTGTAGGTTATTTTTTAGTCTGCATAGCAGGGATTTAGATGTTGAAAAATTAAAATGGATTTATATAAATGAATATTTGCTTAATGGATAAGAGGCATGATTCAGTAATAGGTGATAAAAAATAGACCATCTTGTCAGCACAAGATGGTCAAGGAAGGGGAAAATATGTCAATTTTAATTAGGGATGGAAAGCTGTTCGAGACACTGGGGAATGTCTCATTATTAGGGAGGAACAGCTTCGATAGTTATAATATAAAAGATAGATGTGATTTCAATGTGAATTTGAAGTGAAAGGGATGGGGAATTTAATATGATTGTTTCATACTTTTTGACTAATAGAAGAAGGCATAGAAAATAGTTAGGTAATATGCAGCTATATATACATCAATTAAAAAACCAACATACCCCCCCTTTTTTTAGGCGGGAGAGAGCATCTGGTCATGTATAGAAGCGGTCAGAGCCTTTTCTGCCACATGCAAAGTAAAAACAGAAAGAGCAAACGAGTGTAGGTTACTTGTTATTCTGCATAGCAGGGATTTAGATGTCGCAAAATTAAAATGGATTTATATATGTTGACCTAGTATTTTGTAACAAAAGCAGTAATAGAGATTCTCTATTACTGCTTATTTCGGTCTGTAACCATAATGTTACAATAGTATTACAAACGCAGAAACGTTGGAAAACCCTATATAAAGGGGTTTTTAGAATATTTATGATGATTTCGTAAAAAAAATGTAATAAATTTTACGTAATTATATTGCAGTAGGAAACAAGTTATGTTACATTAATGTTACAAACGTTACACAACTAAATTTAATGTAACGTTAAGATAAAAAATATAAATCAATCATTTCTTAGAAGTTACATATAAATACCTATTAAAAAGGAGAGAAAGAATATGAACAACGAACAAGTATTACAAGTAACAAAGATGGACTTATTAGGATCAGCGAGCGGGGCAGCGGTGCTAACAGCATTAATCGTATTTTTAGCTAATGCTTTAGTATAGGAAGTAAAACGGATATTACAAAATCAGAAAGAAACGAAGGGAGAACGAACAATATGGAAAACAAAGAAGTATTACAAGTAACGAAAATGGATTTTTTAGGATCAGCGAGTGGGGCAGCAGTATTAACAGCATTAATTGTATTTCTTGCTAACGCTTTAGTATAGGAAACAGAAATTTTGTATAAGAAGTAGAACAATAGATTGCGAAATAAAAAGAAACGAAAGGAGAATGGAAGATATGAACAACGAGCAAGTGTTACAAGTAACAAAAATGGATTTACTAGGATCAGCAGGTGGAGCAGCGGTATTAACAGCATTAATCGTATTTCTTTCAAGTGTTTTAGTATAATAGAAATTTTGTATCGAATGTATAAGAAACCGAAAGGAGAATGAGGAGTATGGAACAAGTATTACAAGTAACAAAAATGGATTTCTTAGGAGCAGCAAGTGGAGCAGCAGTATTAACAGCACTTATTGTATTCCTTGCAAATGTATTAGTATGATGAGTATAGATAAGAGGAAGTTCTCATATGTTATTCATACCATTATTCAAAAAAAATAAAGGCTCTAGCATATTATAGATAATTAATATGTTAGGGCCTTTTTTGTATTCTAATAGTTTTTACCTGTTCTATATTCACGTCATTAAATCATATCCTTAAATGTATGAACTCCCTGTTATTTTAAAGAAACAAAGTCGAATTTTATATGGAAGAAAAAAGAGGAATTTGACAGAAAAGATAGAAAATTTTAAGAGTCAGAAATCTGTTAGCTTGCTAACTATTTTTTTGGTGATAGCTGGAAGCGTTTTCGATTGGTTCTAAGTATGTAACATTTAATTTATTTACAGGGGGATGAGGAATTTATGAAACAAAAATCTATGGATACGTTAGCTGCACAAATGGAGGATTTCTTTCCAGTACGCGATGTTGATCATTTAGAATTTTATGTAGGAAATGCAAAGCAATCAAGTTATTACCTTGCGAGAGCATTTGGATTTGAAATTGTAGCTTATTCTGGATTGGAAACAGGAAACCGTGAAAAGGTATCTTATGTTCTTGTGCAGAAAAACATGCGTTTTGTTGTGTCTGGGGCTTTAAATAGTGATAGCCGCATTGCTGAATTTGTAAAGGTTCATGGTGATGGGGTAAAAGACGTCGCTTTACTTGTTGATGATGTTGATAAAGCATATTCAGAAGCGGTAAAACGAGGTGCTGTTGCGATCGCTCCGCCTGAAGAGCTAACGGATGAGCATGGAACATTGAAAAAAGCAGTTATTGGTACGTATGGTGACACAATTCATACGCTTGTAGAGCGTAAAAATTATAAAGGGACATTTATGCCTGGCTATGAAAAAGTTGAATTTAATATTCCATCAGAAGAGTCAGGTTTAATTGCTGTGGATCATGTTGTAGGTAACGTTGAAAAAATGGAAGAATGGGTTAGCTATTACGAAAACGTTATGGGCTTTAAACAAATGATTCATTTTGATGATGATGATATTAGCACAGAGTATTCTGCATTAATGTCAAAGGTTATGACAAATGGAAGTCGTATTAAGTTTCCGATTAATGAACCAGCAGATGGGAAACGAAAATCACAAATTCAAGAGTATCTAGAGTTTTATAATGGTGCAGGCGTACAGCATCTTGCATTGCTGACAAATGATATTGTGAAAACAGTTGAAGCGCTTCGTTCAAATGGCGTTGAGTTTTTAGATACACCAGATACGTATTACGATGAGTTAACAGCACGCGTTGGAAAAATCGATGAAGAAATTGACAAGCTAAAAGAGCTTAAGATTCTTGTGGATCGTGATGATGAAGGGTATTTGCTACAAATTTTCACAAAGCCAATTGTAGATCGCCCAACATTATTTATCGAAATTATTCAGCGTAAAGGTTCTCGTGGATTCGGAGAAGGAAACTTTAAAGCGTTATTTGAATCTATTGAAAGAGAACAAGAACGCCGCGGAAATCTATAAAATATTTATCCACCAGCAAGAAATAAACATTTTTGCTGGTGGAAGTTGTATTTCATGATTAGTAGGGAGGAATATTGATGAAATTTGTTACATTTCGTCTTCCTTCACAAAACATGCGAGCGGGTTGGCTGGAAGGCGATAAAGTAATTGATATGAATATGGCAAGTAATGGTGTACTTCCTTCATCAATGCTTGCTTTTTTAGAGAAAGCGGATGAGTATGTAGAAATAGCGCGTGGTATTAGAAAACCAACAAGTGGCGTGTACTCTTTGGAAGATGTGCAGCTTTGTTCAGCCATCCCCAATCCAAGTAGTATTCGTGACTTTTATGCATTTGAACAACATGTCAAAACGGCTCGTGGACGTCGTGGGTTAGATGTTGTTACAGAGTGGTATGATATTCCGGTTTTTTATTTTACAAATCACCGTGCTGTCATTGGGCCAGAAGTTACAGTTTCTTGCCCGAAACAGACTCAAAAGCTTGACTATGAATTAGAAATTGCTTGTGTCATTGGGAAAGAGGGAAGAAATATTTCGCGTGAACAAGCAGAAGAATATATTTTCGGTTATTGTATTATGAATGACTGGAGCGCAAGAGATTTACAGGCAACGGAGATGAAAGTAGGACTTGGTCCAGCAAAAGGAAAGGACTTCGCTACTTCATTAGGAGCTTATCTTGTTACGAAAGAGGAATTAGATGTTTATCGCACGGGTGAACGTTATAATTTAGAAATGACTGCTCATGTGAACGGGGAACTTTTGTCTAAAGGAAATTTCCGAGATATTTACTATACGTTTGCAGAAATGATTGAACGTGCTTCAGAAGATGTTACGTTATATCCAGGAGATGTAATTGGTTCTGGAACAGTTGGCACTGGCTGTATTTTAGAACTTGGTACAGAAAAGTGGTTACAAGATGGTGATGTTGTAGAACTTACGATTACTGGACTAGGCACATTGCGTAATACAGTGAAAAAAGAAACGAAAGCGGGTGATGGGCATGTATTATCGTCACATGGGAAAACTTCCTCATAAACGACATGTGCAGTTTCGTAAGGAAGATGGTTCACTTTATCGTGAACAGGTGATGGGGACGAAAGGATTCTCAGGTACACAATCTATTTTGTATCATCATTATATGCCAACAGAAGTAGGGCATGCTGCATTAGCACATTCTTGTCAGTTACAGTATGAAGAAGATGCAGTACTTGCTCATCGTCACTTTCGCACGAAAGAGAATAGGAAAACTGGAGATGCGGTAAGTGGGAGGAATTTCATATTAGGAAATGAAGATTTATTAATCGGTGTTGTGAATCCGACAGAAAAAATGGAGTATTTCTATCGTAATGGTGATGGAGATGAAATGTTATTCATTCATTATGGAACCGGGAAAATTGAGACGATGTTTGGAACGATTCATTACCGGAAAGGGGACTATGTAACGATTCCGATTGGAACAATATATCGGGTCATCCCAGATGAGGGTGAATCTAAGTTTCTTGTTGTAGAAGCAAATAGCCAAATTACAACACCTCGCCGCTATCGTAATGAGTATGGTCAATTGTTAGAGCATAGTCCTTTCTGTGAAAGAGATATTCGTGGACCAGAGAAGTTAGAGACATATGATGAAAAAGGCGAGTTTGTCGTTATGACAAAGTCGAGAGGTAATATGCATAAGCATATTATGGCGCATCATCCGCTAGATGTTGTTGGCTGGGATGGATATTTATATCCGTGGGTCTTTAATGTAGAGGACTTTGAACCAATTACAGGACGTATTCATCAGCCACCACCAGTTCATCAAACATTTGAAGGGCATAACTTTGTTATTTGTTCTTTTGTACCTCGTTTATATGATTACCATCCAGAGGCAATTCCAGCACCATATTATCATAGCAACGTAAATAGTGATGAGGTTCTTTATTATGTAGAAGGGAATTTCATGAGCAGAAAAGGTGTAGAAGAAGGTTCGATTACGCTTCACCCGAGTGGCATTCCTCATGGACCTCACCCTGGAAAAACAGAAGCGAGTTTAGGGAAAAAAGAAACAATTGAATTAGCTGTTATGATTGATACATTCCGTCCACTTCGTATTGTAAAACAAGCGCATGAAACGGAAGATGAAAAATATATGTATAGTTGGATCGAAGAGACTTCGCATACGGTTAAATAGAAGAAAGAGGCACGTTCATAAAATGAACATGCCTCTTTCCTTTTTGGAATCGACAATTTATAGAATACCAAAAATACCTATAAAAAGATATGGGAATATATCTATATACATTATTTGTATATGTTTTTTGGAGATTTTTAAACCGTTAAATTCTTTAACCTGCGGAACAAATATGATAATAGCAACTTTTATTCATGGATGAAATTTTTCTCTTCTCATTTATTAGATAGTTTTCTGTTTATTTCGACAAAAGTGTTGACTAAAAAATAGGTTATAAGTAAAATAAGAAACGAATTAAAAATTTTCAGAAAATTTAAAAATAGAGGTGCATGCTATGAAGCAAATTTTTCAAAAAAAGCCGATTGCAAAATTACTGCAAGAAAGTAAGCAGAAGACATTAGCAAGAACATTAGGGGCACTTGATCTAACGATGCTTGGAATTGGAGCAATTGTCGGAACAGGAATCTTTGTTCTTACCGGTGTTGTAGCAGCGAAACATTCTGGACCAGCTATTATTTTATCATTCGCTATAGCCGCATTAGCGTGTGCCTTTGCCGCGTTTTGTTACGCGGAATTTGCATCTTCAGTTCCTGTCTCAGGAAGTGTTTACACGTATACGTATGCAACAATGGGAGAAGTATTTGCGTTCTTAATTGGATGGGATTTAATGTTGGAATATTTGTTAGCCACATCTGCTGTAGCAAACGGATGGTCTGCTTATTTTCAATCATTATTAAAGGGATTTGGTATTCATATTCCAACCATTCTATCCTCTGCCCCTGGGACAGGGAAGGGCGGTCTTATTGATTTACCTGCTGTTCTTATCATTTTAATTATGACAGTTCTTTTATCTAGAGGTGTACGTGAAAGTGCACGTGTAAATAATATAATGGTTTTTATTAAATTAGCGGTTGTTTTCATTTTTATTTTTGCCGGATTTAATTATGTGAAGCCAGAAAATTGGACACCTTTTATGCCATTTGGGTTTGATGGTGTAATGGCTGGAGCAGCTACAGTTTTCTTTGCATTTATTGGATTTGATGCTGTATCAACAGCTGCAGAAGAGGTTAAGCGTCCACAACGTGATCTACCGATTGGCATTATTACATCGTTACTTGTTTGTACAATTCTTTATATTGCAGTTTCGCTTATTTTGACAGGAATTGTTCCATACGGAAAGCTAAATATCTCAGATCCAGTAGCTTTCGCACTTCAATTTATTGGACAAGATAGTTTAGCGGGTATTATTTCTGTAGGGGCAATTACAGGCATTACAACTGTAATGCTAGTTATGATGTATGGACAAGTTCGTGTATCGTATGCAATGAGTCGCGATGGATTATTGCCGAAGGGCCTTGCTAAAGTCCATCCGAGATTTAAAACGCCATTTCTAAATACATGGACGACAGGAATTATTGCAGCACTTATTTCAGGGCTTATCGATTTAAATGTATTAGCACACCTTGTAAATATGGGGACATTATCAGCATTTGCACTTGTGGCTGTTGCGGTTATCGTAATGAGAAAAACACATCCAGATTTACCTCGTGCATTTAAGGCGCCGCTTGTACCATTTTTACCAGCGTTAACTGTTATCTTTTGCATATATTTAATGCTTCAATTATCGGGGACAGCATGGATGAGTTTTGGTATTTGGATGGTGATTGGTGTAGCAGTGTACTTCTTATATAGTAGAAAACATAGTGTTTTAAATAATAGAAAAGATGAGGAAGATGTAGCGAATTTATAAGAAAAAGGTCCGTTCTAAGTAGAGTAGAACGGACCTTTTGTTTTGAAAATTTACATTTTTCTAAAAATAATATAAGATAAGGGGTGGTTGATTAAAGGGGTGGAGAGATGAAAAACACATGGCGTGAGCTAAGAGAGATGGATCGTAACGTATGGATTCGGTTTGTTGGAGAAACGTTAAACGGAATTGCGATGATGATGTTGATGCCGTTTTTTGCATTGTATTTAAAGGATAAAGTAGATTCCTTATTACAAGTAGGGATTATTATGGCACTTTCTCCTATCGCAGCAAGTGTTGGTTCTCTTATTGGGGGCAGAATTGCTGATATATATGGAAGAAAGCCGATTATGGTATTTTCAATGGCGAGTAATGCATTGTTAATGCTTGGTTTTTTATTTATAGAAGGATTTATTCCTTATGCTATATTGTCTATTCTTTTAGGATTAAGTAATTCATTGTTTCATCCAGCGGCGTCAGCAATGGTAGCAGATGTAACTGTACCTGAAAAGAGGACAGAGGCGTACGGCTTATTACGGATGGGACATAATATTGGTGCAGCAATCGGGCCGATTATGGGGGCATCGGTGGTTGTACTTTCAAAAAATCTTGTGTTTATCATTGCGGCATCTACAATGCTATTTTATGCGCTGCTTGTTTTGATACTTATTCAAGAAACAATGCCAAAAGTTATAAACGAAAAGCAGGAGAATAAGAATAGGGAATCAGAGCCCGTTTGGAAAATTATTTTGGGAGACAAGGTGTTAATGATTTATTTGTTAGCAGGGATTATGATTTCTATGGGATTTTCTCAAACGGAGGGTATGCTTCCACTTCATTTTGATAATGAAATGAAAGATATATTTGGTACAAATAACCCGTATCCATATTTAATGGCTTTAAACGGTTTGCTAGTTGTTCTATTCCAATTTCAAATTTCTAAGTGGGCAACAGATAAACCTGTTGGGAAGACGATGTTATACGGTGCTTGGTTATTTGGGATTGGTTTGTTCTTCATCGGTTGGCTACCGAAGTGGTTTGGAGGATCTGGAACAGACGCTACGGTTATTTTAGTAACATTACTTGCTGTATATGCGGTATACACATTAGGCGAGATGATTATGTCTCCTGTACAAATGACGTTTGTTGCAAATTTGGCACCAGAGCATTTACGCGGGACATATATGGGGGCAGCAAGTTTGCAATGGATTACAGGGAATGCATTCGGTCCGCTTCTAGGAGGCCTATTGCTTGACCGGCTATTAGGGCACTTATTATTCACAATTCTAGGTGTAGGATGTATAGTGGCAGGTATTATATATATATCGTTAGATCGTCTTGTCGAGCAAAGGCAAAAGGGTACTATGGCGAAACGATCTTCATAATTTATAGTGACATACACAAAAAGAAGTATTTCTTCATATTTTAGGTACATAACTAGAACGTATTGTAATCTTACTTTAAAGTTTTTTTGATGAGGGATGAAGAAAATTATACAGAAAAAACAATAAGTGGTGTCTTTTTGTTATTTGGTGGAAGTTTCATTTTATTTTAAATAGGAACTACCTATTTCTATAAAAAGTGCTAAAATAGAAAAATGAAAACAATTGGTTAGGGTGATTTCATTGACGAAAATTAAATTAGGTTTATTATATGGTGGAAAATCAGCAGAGCATCAAGTTTCATTACAAACAGCTCTAGCTGCTATTAAAGCATTAAATCAAGAAAAATTCGAGATTCATCCGATTTATATTACAGAGCAAGGCCAATGGATGCGTGGTGAGCGCATTGAAGGTGAAGTAACAAGCGTGCAAGCTTTACAAATGAATGGAGAGGAAAATGCAATTTCTCCAGTATCATTAAGTACAGAAATTATCCCTACTGCTTCTTCTAAGCAAGAAGAGGCAATTGATGTTATTTTCCCATTGTTACACGGACCAAATGGTGAAGATGGAACGGTACAAGGATTATTAGAACTAATGAATATACCGTACGTTGGAAATGGTGTATTAGCATCAGCTGCTGGTATGGATAAGGTTGTTATGAAAAATATCTTCGCAGAAGCTGGATTAAAACAAGCGAAGTATGCCTCTTTCATTCGCAGTGTATGGGAGAAAAATCGTCAAGCAGCTTATGAAAAGGTAGAAGAAGTATTAGGTTATCCATGTTTTGTAAAACCAGCAAACCTTGGATCAAGTGTTGGTATCAATAAATGTAAAGATCGTGAAGAATTAGAGAAAGCATTTGAAGAAGCGTTCCAATTTGACCGCAAGATTATTGTTGAAGAAAATATTGTAGGTCGTGAAGTGGAAGTTGGCGTTTTAGGTAATGATGAGCCAAAATGTTCTGTTGTAGGTGAGATTGTACCTAAGAAAGAGTTTTATGATTATAAATCAAAATATATCGACGGCGATACAGCATTAATTATTCCAGCTGAAGTTACAGAAGAAGAGTCAGCTACAATTCAAAGAGATGCAATTCGTGCATTCCAGTCTTTAGATAGTGCGGGCTTAACAAGAGCGGACTTCTTCTTAACAAAAGATGGGGAAGTATATATTAATGAAGTAAATACAATGCCAGGGTTTACACCATTTAGTATGTTCCCATTATTATGGCAGCATACAGGCTTGCCGTATCCGGAGTTAATCGAAGAATTAATTCGTTTGGCAATTGAGCGTCACGAAGAAAAGCAAAAAATTAAATATACAATCTAACAAACAAAGGAGGAAGCACTATTCAAGAGAATAGTGCTTCCTCTATGTAAGGAGTGTTTTTCATGATAAAACGAATGTTAAAACAAATAGAACAAATGACGAATGGAACAGGTTTAGTAGAGAGATATGCCGAAATTACTATACAAGGCGTATCAATTGATACACGAAAAATTGAAAAAGGTAATTTATATGTTCCGATTCAAGGGGAGCGCTTTGATGGTCATTCTTTTGTAGATAAGGCAATTGAAAATGGGGCTGTAGCTACGCTTTGGAAAAAAGACGTACAAAATCCACCTGCAAATATTCCTGTTATTTTTGTAGAAGATACGTTAGAGGCATTGCAAATATTAGCGAAAAACTATCGCGATCAATTAGATGTAAAGGTTGTTGGGGTAACGGGCAGTAATGGTAAAACATCTACAAAAGATATCGTGACAAGTCTTCTTGCAACTAAATTTAAGGTGCAAAAAACAGAGGGTAATTTTAATAACCATATTGGTTTACCCCTTACGATTTTGAACTTAGAAGAAGATACAGAAATGGCTGTATTAGAGATGGGGATGTCTAGCCGAGGCGAAATTGAATTTTTATCTAAGTTAGCTCGTCCAAACGCAGCAATCATTACGAATATTGGAGAAGCACATTTAATGGATTTAGGTTCTCGTGATGCGATTGCTGAGGCGAAGCTTGAAATTGTTACAGGGTTACAAGAAGGCGGCGTATTTGTATACAATGGGGACGAACCTCTATTAACAAACCGTGTTCCAAAGATGAATTTAGCGGCAGAAACTGTTACATTTGGCGATGCAAGAGCGAATGATTATTATCCAACTTCTGTAACATTGCAAGCAACTGGAACGCACTTTAAGATGAACCGAGATGAAACTGTTATGTTTTATTTGCCTGTCCTTGGAAAACATAATGTATATAATGCACTTGCATCGATGGCGATCGCGAAATATTTTGGTGTAACATGGGAAGAAATGAAACAAGGCTTAGTAACACTTCAAATGACAGGGATGCGAATGGAAATTGTAAAAACAAATACTGGATTAACAATTATCAATGATGCATATAACGCAAGTCCAACGGCAATGGAAGCGGCATTTCATTTAATGAATGGTTTAGATGGATTTTCTAAAAAGATTGTTGTTCTTGGTGATATGCTAGAACTTGGAGACCAAGAAGTGCAATTTCATTATGAAGTGGGTAAGTTAATTGATCCTGCGCGAATCTCCTATGTATTTACATACGGTAGACTAGGGGCCCAAATTGCAGAAGGAGCAAAAATTAATTTTCCTAGTGAACGTGTAAAAGCATATGATAATAAAGAAGATCTCGTGAAAGACTTAGAGGCTGTCGTTGATGTAAAGGCTGTTGTATTAGTGAAAGCATCTCGTGGAATGAAGATGGAAGAAGTCATTACGATGTTGAAATAATTGGTGCATATAAATAGGGATGATAGCTACGAAAATAGAGGAAACTCATAATAAGCGCTTACAGTAAATGATTAGAAAGTAAAAGTAAAGAAAAAAGCTCTGAATATGAAATAAGGTAACAGTTGGGGTTTGCTTTTTGCACATACAAAACTTATAATTGATAAAGTGTAATAACGTTTAGAAGTATTTTCGCGAAGAATATACGCCCGTTTATATACGTGAGCATTCAGGAAAAGGGCTTTTCCGCAAATTCGGAAAACGCCTTTTTTTAAATGATAAGTATAGGATAGAAAAGGAGAAGTAACATTGACAACATTTCGAGAATTAGGATTAAGTGAGTCTTTACTGCAATCTGTTGAAAGCATGGGCTTTGAAGAGGCTACGCCAATTCAAGCTGAAACAATTCCGCATGCATTGCAAGGTAAAGATATTATTGGGCAAGCGCAAACAGGTACAGGGAAAACAGCAGCATTCGGATTACCGCTATTGGACAAAGTGGATACACATAAAGAATCAGTTCAAGGTATTGTTATCGCGCCAACGCGTGAATTAGCAATTCAAGTTGGGGAAGAACTTTACAAAATTGGTAAACATAAACGTGTTCGTATTTTACCAATCTATGGTGGCCAAGATATTAACCGCCAAATTCGTGCTCTAAAAAAACACCCACACATTATTGTTGGTACGCCGGGTCGTATTTTAGATCATATTAACCGTAAGACACTTCGTCTACAAAACGTAGAAACTGTTGTTCTTGACGAAGCAGATGAAATGTTAAACATGGGCTTCATTGAAGATATTGAAGCAATTTTAACAGATGTGCCAGAAACACATCAAACATTATTATTCTCAGCAACAATGCCAGACCCAATCCGTCGTATTGCTGAGCGTTTCATGACTGAGCCTCAACACATTAAAGTAAAAGCAAAAGAAGTAACAATGCCAAACATTCAGCAGTTCTATTTAGAAGTGCAAGAAAAGAAAAAGTTTGACGTGTTAACGCGCTTATTAGACATTCAATCTCCAGAGCTTGCAATCGTATTTGGTCGCACAAAGCGTCGTGTGGATGAGTTATCAGAAGCGTTAAACTTACGTGGTTATGCAGCAGAAGGTATCCATGGTGATTTAACACAAGCGAAACGTATGTCTGTATTACGTAAGTTTAAAGAAGGTTCTATCGAAGTACTTGTTGCAACAGACGTTGCAGCGCGTGGCCTTGATATTTCAGGTGTAACACACGTATACAACTTCGATATTCCACAAGATCCAGAATCATACGTTCACCGTATTGGTCGTACTGGCCGTGCTGGTAAAAAAGGTATTGCAATGCTATTTGTAACGCCACGTGAATCAGGACAATTAAAAAATATCGAGCGTACAACAAACCGTAAAATGGACCGTATGAATGCACCGACACTTGACGAAGCATTAGAAGGTCAACAACGTTTAATCGCAGAAAAACTTCAAAGCACAATTGAAAGTGATAACTTATCATACTACAAACGTATTGCAGAAGAAATGTTAGAAGAAAATGATTCTGTAACTGTTGTAGCAGCTGCTTTGAAAATGATGACAAAAGAGCCAGATACAACACCAATCGCTTTAACGTCAGAGCCACCGGTTGTTTCAAGAGGTTCTAAAAAGCGCGGTGGTAACGGAAATGGAAACCGTGATGGCCGTGGCGATGGCCGTAATCGTGATCGTAACCGTGATGGCCGTGGCGATGGTCGTAATCGTGATCGTAACCGTGATGGTCGCAATCGTGACGGCAATCGTAGCCGTGGTCGCAAAGGTGAAGGTCAAGGTCGTCCAGGATCTTCAAATGGACGCGGCGAAAGAAAACATCATAGCCGTAAGCCACAAGCTTAATAAAAAAGAGGATGTCCAAAAAGGATATCCTCTTTTTGTTTGTATAGTTGCGCATTCTGCATAATAAGTTGGATAGAAAGGAGGGGCTTTATACTTGTAAGACTTGGTTATGTAGCGGCGATTCATAAACTTGAGAGAATTGTTAATGCTAATTTAGAAAATTGTTTATGGCTATTAAAGCATAATCAAGGATATGATTCGATGGTGGGAGCTTTTGTATTAAATAAGCTCTGCACCATCGATTTTTTTTGCTAAAAGCGGGGTGTAAATACCGCCGATTAATAGCCCGGTTAAATGGCTGATAGGATTGGCAGAAGGATTAAAGAAGGTAAAGAGAAGTAATATAGATATAATTGAAGAAAACAAGACAAGTTCTTTGGGCTGAGCAGTTCGATAGCGACTGTATAAAATGAATAGTTGTGCACCGAGTAATCCGAAAATTCCACCTGATGCGCCGGCGTGAATATATTCAAGGGGCATAATGAGATAAGAGAGGATATTACCGCTAATGCCGGAGGTGAAAAATATAATTGCGAAGGCAATGCTGCCTAGTTGTTTTTCAATAGAGTAACCAAGAATAAGTAAACAAATGCTATTGGAAAGAAAGTGCTGTAAGTCTACGTGTATAAATAGTGAAGTTATAAATCGCCACCATTCCCCTTGGGCAATGCATGTATTACAGGCCGCTATAGTAGAAAAGAAAAAATTACTTAGTATCATCATAATCAATTGTAAGAAAAGCAAAGAGAGGACAGCAGGTTGTAGGGGGATACGGATAGACATTCTATAGTTTCACTCCTTTTGCATCAGAAAGATTCTCTGTTATTCTTACAATATGAACGAACAGAGACAAATAGAAGAAGGGGATTTTTGAAATGATTATAGGAATTGGAATTGATATTATCGAGCTGAATAGAATCGAAAAAATGCTAGATGGAAAGCTTAAATTTATGGAGCGTATTTTGACTGAAAGAGAACGTGGTATTGCTGCTGAATTGAAAGGGAATCGTCTTGTGGAATTTGTTGCGGGAAGATTTGCAGCGAAAGAAGCGTACTCTAAGGCGGTTGGAACTGGTATTGGAAAAGAAGTGAGTTTTTTAGATATTGAAATAAGAAATGATGAGAAAGGTAAGCCAGTACTCTTTGCAAATACGGAAAATATCGTCCATCTATCAATTAGTCATAGTAGGGAATTTGCTGTAGCTCAAGTTGTTTTAGAAAGCTCGTCACGCTAGTCTGCATATTTTATATCTTTGTCTCATATATTTGAGTTAGCGATAAGGAAGAAATATCTTCCATTCATTTATAGGGGCAAAGGGGCTGAAGCGATGAAAAGGCGGCTATTTTTAGTGATTGTCGGTTTATTGACCGTTTTTGTGTTAGCAGGTTGTATGGAAAAGAAACAGGAAGATGTTGTGCGAGATTTAGAAGCGAAGGTTAAGGGGATGAAGAGTTATCAAGCGGAGGCAAAACTATCCATTAAAACGGGAAATGAGCCACAGGAGTATAACGTTGAAATTTGGCATAAAGAACCTTCTTATTATCGCGTAAATTTAAAAAATACGAAAAAGGATCAGAGTCAAATTATTTTAAGAAATAATGAAGGTGTATTTGTATTAACACCATCTCTTAATAAAAGCTTTCGTTTTCAAAGTGACTGGCCGCAAAATAGCAGTCAAGCTTACTTGTATGAGTCGCTTGTAAGAGACATCTTACAGGATCAGAAGAACCTTTCGTTTGAGAAAACCGATAAGTACTATGTGTTTAAGGCAAAAACAAATTATCACCATCAAAATATGTTGCCGAAGCAAGAAATTACGTTTAATAAAAGTGATTTAACGCCCGTTTCGGTAAAATTGATGGATAATGATCAAAATGTTCTTGTGAAAGTAGATTTTTCGAAGGTGAAATTTGATACAAAGTTTGATAAGGGTGCATTTGATACGAAACAAAATATGTCTAGAGCGCAAGTTGATGTACAGACAACGGCAAAAGAAGATAAACCGTTTGCTATTTTATATCCACGTGATACCCCGCAAGGTGTTGTTTTAAAAGAAGAGAAGGAGTTAAAGACAGACAGCGGCAAGCGTGCAATACTCACATACACTGGAGATAAGAAATCCTTCACTTTAATACAAGAAAAGGCGAAAGTTGCAGAGGCCTCGTCACCAATCAGTGTAAGTGGGGAGTTAGTTGACCTTGGCTTTACAATTGGTGCGCTGACGAAAGACTCTTTGACGTGGTCGCATAACGGAGTGGAATATATGCTCGTGTCTAAAGGGTTAGAACCAGATGAGTTATTAATGGTAGCTCGTTCTGTTACAGCGAAGCAGGTAAAATAACCTTCTTAGACGTGGTGATATATAAGCACCACGTCTTTTCTTGGTCTGAGGAATGGATTTCATAAAAAGACGCATATAAAAGAATAAGCTTCGCATATCGTATATAAAGAAGTTTTTTTTTATGGAAGAACCATCGTTCTACCATAATACGTGGGTAGAAGTAGATTTGGATGCAATCTATAACAATGTAACGCGCATCAAAGAACTTATTCCCGATGATGTGGAGGTTTTTGCTGTAATAAAAGCAAATGCATAGGGACATGACTATGTCCCGGTGGAAAAAACAGCATTAGAGGCGGGGATAATAAGATTAGTAGTTACCTTTTTAGATGAGGCATTGGTATTTTGTCGAGCAGGTTACAGCATCGATTTTAGTATTAGGTCCTTCGCCGCCGCGTGATGTAAATGTGGCTGCTGAAAATGATGTAGCATTAACGGTTTGTCAAAAAAGAATGGATTGAAGAGATAAAAAATAAAAGAGAATGAATGTTTTGTTTGTGAATTGGAAAACATAAGCAAGGAACAAGGAAGTCTTTGCAACAGGCTCCATACAATGGTATTATTACAATAGGTGTCATATATATTTGGGTGTGTAGTTGACGGTGGAGGTGTATTTTTGTGTCCGAATCAAGTGTAACTACTGAAATCGTGGTTCGGTTGCCTAAGCAAGTGGTAACGGAATTGGACGGAATTGGAAAACAAGAGAATAAGAATCGCCATGAACTAATTTGCCAGGCAACACAACTGTTATTGCGTCAACATAAGACGAAGAAACGCTACCAACATGAATCAATGCGACGTGGGTACATTGAAATGGGAAAAATTAATCTTGGTATTGCATCTGAAGCTTTCTTAGCAGAGTATGAAGCAGCTCATACAGTAGAACGCTTAGTTAGCGGGGGGTAATATTTTGATTGTAAAACGCGGCGACGTGTATTTTGCAGACCTTTCCCCAGTTGTTGGTTCTGAGCAAGGAGGCGTTCGTCCGGTTCTTGTCATTCAAAATGACATCGGAAATCGTTTTAGTCCGACTGTGATTGTAGCGGCTATTACTGCGCAGATTCAGAAAGCAAAATTGCCCACGCATGTGGAAATTGATGCGAAAAAGTACGGATTTGAGAGAGATTCTGTTATCTTGCTCGAGCAGATTCGAACAATCGATAAGCAACGCTTAACGGACAAAATCACTCATTTAGATGAGATGATGATGAGTCGTGTAGATGAGGCTTTACAAATTAGTTTAGGACTAATAGATTTTTAAATCGGCAGTTTAAGTTGCTCTCTTTTAGGGGCAACTTTTTTTATTAGAGGAGGTTACGGTTGTATATGGAAATGGTAGATAATCGACAAGCGTTAATGAAAATGTTAGTGAAAGAATTAGGCTTTACAGAGAAGCAAGTTCGTCATGTTATTCAATTAACAGAAGAAGGTAACACAGTTCCATTTATTGCTCGTTACCGAAAGGAATGGACAGGCTCTTTAGATGAAGTGCAAATTCGTGCGATCTTAGAAAGATGGCAATATATGATGCAACTTGAAGATCGGAAAGAAGAGGTTCTTCGTCTTATTAACGAAAAAGGAAAGTTAACAGAAGATTTACGAAATCATATTGTTTCTGCAACAAAGTTACAAGAAGTAGAAGATTTGTACCGTCCCTATAAAGAAAAAAGAAGAACAAAAGCGACGATTGCGAAAGAAAAAGGGTTAGAACCTTTAGCGGAATGGCTATTGTTGTTTACAAAAGAAGAGCCAACAGAACAAGCGATGGCATTTATTGATGCTGAAAAGGAAGTGCAATCTACGGAAGATGCGCTGCGAGGTGCGCAAGATATTATTGCAGAAATTATATCGGATGATGCCGCATATCGTAGCTGGATTCGAAATGTTACATTCAAAAAAGGGATGATATCTTCGTCTGTAAAGGATGAAGAAAAAGATGAGAAAAATATATACGAGATGTATTACGGTTATGAAGAGCCGCTTCAAAAAATTGTCCCACATCGTGTATTAGCTATAAATCGTGGCGAAAAGGAAGAGGTACTAAAAGTTTCTGTTATCCCGCCAACAGAAGAGGTTGTTCAGTTTCTACATAAAAAAGTGATTCGTGATGAATCTTCCAAAAGTGCATTGTATGTACAATTAGCGATTGAAGATGGATATAAGCGATTAATTCAACCATCAATAGAAAGGGAGATTCGTAAAGAATTAACTGAAACGGCAGAAGAGCAAGCAATCCATATTTTTTCTGAGAATTTACGTAATTTATTATTACAGCCACCAATGAAAGGGAAAGTAGTATTGGCGGTAGACCCTGCATATCGAACAGGCTGCAAATTAGCTGTGGTAGATGATACAGGAAAAGTTTTGCATATTGATGTTATTTATCCGCATCCCCCTGTTCGAAAATATGAGGATGCAAAAAAGAAAGTTCTTTCTATTATAGATAAATACCAAGTGCAGATGATTGCAATTGGGAATGGAACTGCTTCTCGAGAGACGGAAGAATTCATAGTAGATGTTTTACAAAATGTACAGCGAGATGTGTTTTATATTATTGTGAATGAAGCGGGTGCTAGTGTATATTCAGCTTCTGATTTAGCTCGTGAAGAATTTTCAGATTTACAAGTTGAAGAAAGAAGTGCCGTTTCAATTGGACGCCGCTTACAAGATCCACTTGCTGAACTTGTGAAGATTGATCCGAAATCAGTTGGAGTAGGACAATATCAGCATGATGTATCGCAAAAGAGATTAAATGAATCATTAACGTTTGTAGTGGAAACAGCGGTTAACCAAGTTGGGGTTAATGTAAATACAGCTTCGGTTCCATTATTACAATACGTTTCGGGGTTATCAAAAACGGTTGCGAAAAATATTGTCGCTAAGCGTGAGGAAAATGGGAAGTTTACAAAACGAACAGAGTTAAAGAAAATACCACGTTTAGGTGCGAAAACCTATGAACAATGTATTGGTTTCTTACGTATATTAGAAGGAGAAAATCCGTTAGACAGAACAAGTATCCATCCGGAGCAATATAAAAATGTTGAATTATTATTAAAAAGTTTAGGTTTATCGATTAGTGACGTAGGACAACCACAATTACAGAAGTGTTTAGCGGGAGTAGATATTTCTAAATTGTCCCAAGAGACAAAGATTGGTGAGCCAACACTAGTTGATATTATAGATGCTTTAATTAGTCCAGAGCGAGATATGCGTGACGAACTGCCAAAACCGCTTTTGAAAAAGGGAATTCTAAAATTAGAAGATTTAAAGCGTGGCATGGAGTTAGAAGGAACTGTTCGGAATGTTGTTGATTTCGGTGCGTTTGTTGATATTGGTGTGAAACAAGATGGTTTAGTACATATTTCTAAATTAAGTAAGCAATTTGTAAAGCACCCATTAGATATTGTATCTGTTGGACAAATTGTAAAGGTATGGGTAGATGATGTTGATATGAAAAAAGGTCGTGTTGCATTATCGATGTTGCCAATTGAATAGTAAGGAAAAAAGAGCAGGGGAAAGACTGCTCTTTTTTTAGGGATGGGGAAGCTCAATTGATTAGGAGCTTTGATGTGTTCTGCTATAGTAAAACCAGCATTCATTCAGTAACTTAATCTGATACCGGTTTTTTTCGAAATATGCACGTTGCATTTGCTTTCGGAGCCACGTGGGCATAAGAATCCCTCCTTGTTTAATCCTACTCGAATAAGTAGTTCCTTGTATTTAAGAATACAAAAGAAGCGGAAAAATTAAATGTTAGGAACTTCCTATAAGAGTTTGGTTAGCAGACTTTTATGGATAGCGCAAGGTAAGTGTTATTCATAAAAGTCTCACTTTTTGAATGAGGATGGGTATATGTACTATTTAATATATGTATAAGAAGAGAGAAAAGTGTAAGTTTATTTTTTGTTTGGGAGGAATAAAAATGAATGAACAAGAAGTGCAACGGCTTGTGAAAAAAATATCATTACAGTATTTCGGAAAGGTCTTTTTACATAAAGCAATGTTCAATAAACGATTGCGTACAACTGGTGGAAGGTATTTATTAAAAAGTCACAATATAGAATTAAACTATCATTATTATAAAATGTACGGAGAGGAAGAGCTGATAGGTATTATTAAGCATGAACTCTGTCATTACCATTTGCATATTGAAGGAAAAGGGTACAAACATCGAGATCGAGATTTTCGTGAGTTGTTAAAGAGGGTGGATGCACCTAGGTTTTGTAAGAGAATGGCTGGAGTAAACAAGGAGATTAAAACGTATGTGTATGAATGTATGGGTTGTTCTATTCAGTATGTGAGAAGGCGTCAAATGAATACAGAGAGATATGTTTGTGGAAAGTGTAGAGGGAAACTAAAACAAATAAAAAACACCTTGACAGTTAAAAATCAATCCAGTATATTATAAACATGTCACGTTTGTACAAGACATTATAAAAATGACTTGACTTGTAACGTGAAGTTTTATAAGATACAAATTGTCTTTCTTATTCCGCAGTAGCTCAGTGGTAGAGCTATCGGCTGTTAACCGATCGGTCGTAGGTTCGAGTCCTACCTGCGGAGCCATACAGAGAAGTACCCAAGTGGCTCAAGGGGCTCCCCTGCTAAGGGAGTAGATCGCTAACGCGGTGCGAGGGTTCGAATCCCTTCTTCTCTGCCATACATATTGGCCCGTTGGTCAAGTGGTTAAGACACCGCCCTTTCACGGCGGTAACACGGGTTCGAATCCCGTACGGGTCACCACTTTCGGAGGATTAGCTCAGCTGGGAGAGCACCTGCCTTACAAGCAGGGGGTCGGCGGTTCGATCCCGTCATCCTCCACCATATAAAATATATATAATAACGTCGCGGGGTGGAGCAGTCTGGTAGCTCGTCGGGCTCATAACCCGAAGGTCGCAGGTTCAAATCCTGTCCCCGCAACCAAATGGTCCCGTGGTGTAGTGGTTAACATGCCTGCCTGTCACGCAGGAGATCGCCGGTTCGACCCCGGTCGGGACCGCCATTTTAACTTCTGCTATGTGGTAGTTGTTTTTTATTGGTTATTGTGATATAATGATTTTCGTCACAAATTTCGATGGGCTATAGCCAAGCGGTAAGGCAACGGACTTTGACTCCGTCATGCGCTGGTTCGAATCCAGCTAGCCCAGCCATTTACGAGCCATTAGCTCAGTTGGTAGAGCATCTGACTTTTAATCAGAGGGTCGAAGGTTCGAGTCCTTCATGGCTCATTCTTTTTTATTTCCGCGGTCGTGGCGGAATGGCAGACGCGCTAGGTTGAGGGCCTAGTGGGGGAAACCCCGTGGAGGTTCAAGTCCTCTCGGCCGCACCAAAGAAAAAATAAAAAAGTACTTGCATTTAAAGATGCAACGTGATAAGATAATTGAGTCGCTGAAAAACAACAACGACAAAACATCATGAATAAGCGCCCGTAGCTCAATTGGATAGAGCGTTTGACTACGGATCAAAAGGTTAGGGGTTCGAGTCCTCTCGGGCGCGCCATTACGGGAAGTGGCTCAGCTTGGTAGAGCACCTGGTTTGGGACCAGGGGGTCGCAGGTTCAAATCCTGTCTTCCCGACCACGCGGGTGTAGTTTAGTGGTAAAACAAGAGCCTTCCAAGCTCTGGTCGAGAGTTCGATTCTCTTCACCCGCTTTTAGTTCTTTGAAAACTGAACGAAACAAACAACGTGAAACGTCAATTTTTATTTTATGATGCTAGACAAACTAACTTTATTGGAGAGTTTGATCCTG